>NZ_CP083808.1:0-300000 GCF_020149765.1 Pantoea agglomerans | reverse complement strand
TATGCAATCATATTTGACCATATGTGAGCACGATCAATTTATTATTGTGCGGATTAACCTATAAACTCTCCTGTAACGCCTTCAACAGAAAGTGCGATGATTAAATTCAATCAATATCCATCCCTACAGGAGACCAACGTGGCAAACCTTAACAGCAGCACGCGCTGCACTGACTCAGCCGCCGCGCCGCCGCGGCTCTGCGCTTCAGCTTTCACGGCGACGCGCTAGCTCGCCAGCACGCGCCCTTACTCATCGCAAAATAGACGAGGGTCATGACCCTCACGGTTTCGCTCGTCCTCAAGAGAGGCTCAGATGAATACGTTTAACGCTGAAGATACCCTGATTATCGTCGGCATCGTGGTGGCTTATATTCTGTTCACCACCTGGCTGACCTGGCGGCTGCGCAGCAAAAGCAGCGGCGACTTTATGGAAGGATCGCGCGCCATGCCCGCGCTGGTGGTCGGTATTTTGCTGATGTCGGAATATATCGGTGCCAAATCGACCATTGGCACCGCGCAGGCCGCCTTTGAAGATGGTTTCGCCGCCTCCTGGTCAGTAATCGGTGCGGCGATCGGCTTTCCGCTGTTTGGTTTCCTGCTGGTAAAACGCATCTACAGCACCGGCAAAATCACCATTTCCGGTGCTATCGCGGAAAAATATGGCACGACGACCAAGAACATTATCTCCGTGATTATGATTTACGCGCTGCTGCTGGTGAACGTGGGCAACTACGTGAGCGGCGCGGCGGCGATTTCGACCATTCTGAAGGTTAACCTGCCGGTTGCGGCCTTTATTACCGCCATCGTCAGCACCTTCTACTTCTGCTTTGGCGGCATGAAAGGGCTGGCGTGGGTCACTATGCTGCACAGCGCGCTGAAATACTTCGGCATTCTCGCCATTATGGGCTTCGCGCTTTATAAAACCGGCGGCTTTACGCCCATGATGGAGCAGATGCCCAGCTACTACTGGACGTGGGATGGTCACGTCGGCGCCAGCACCATTGTCGCCTGGCTAATCGGCACCATCGGCTCTATCTTCTGCACCCAGTTTGTGATTCAGGCGATCTCTTCGACGAAGGATGTGCGCTCGGCTAAGCGCGCCACCTGGGTCGCATTCATTTTCTGCCTGCCGATTGGGCTGGCGATTGCGGTAATCGGCGTCGCGGCGAAATATCTGCACCCTGAGATCAACAGCCTCTACGCCATGCCGATCTTTCTGCAGGATATGAATCCCTGGATGGCGGGCGTGGTGACAACGTCACTGGTAGCCTCGATCTTTGTGAGCGTCAGCACCGTGGCGCTGGCTATCGCCTCGCTGGTGGTAAAAGATTTCTACGTGCCGTACCGCAAGCCGACCCAGGAGCAGGAGTTTAAAGCCACGCGCTGGCTATCGCTGATTATCGGCTTCCTGCCGCTGATTTTTGTGCTGCTGGTGCCTGAAGTACTGAAACTCTCGTTCTTTACCCGCGCTATTCGCCTGTCAATCTCGGTCGTGGCGGTAATCGCCTTCTACGCACCGTTTTTCAAAAGCGCGCGCGGCGCAAACGCCGGTCTTATCGGCGCCTGCGTGGCGACCTCGGTCTGGTATCTGCTGGGCGATCCCTTCGGCATCAATAATATGTATATCGCGCTGGTCACGCCGGCCATCATCATGGCGATCGATTACCTGATCCCAAACCGACAAACAGATATAACGCGCCAGCGCGTTGAACAGAGGGGAGTCCCATATGTCCGTAACCGTTAACCGCGATGGCGTGCTGCGCCCGACAGAACAGGATGCGCGCCTTATAACGGCGATGCTGCCGTCGCCGTGCCCGCAAAACCACGCGGCCAACCTGTTGCCGCTGCCGGACGGATCGCTGATGTGCGTCTGGTTCGGCGGTACCCAGGAAGGCGTGGCGGATATCTCCGTCTACAGTTCGCGTCTGCTGCCCGGCGCCGATCGCTGGAGCGAGGCGGTAAAGCTCTCTGACGATCCCACGCGGTCTGAACAGAATCCGGTGCTGTTTCTGGCGCCGGACGGCGTGCTGTGGCTGCTGTGGACGGCGCAGCTCGCCGGCAACCAGGATACCGCTATCGTACGGATGCGCCAGTCGCACGACCTGGGCGTAAGCTGGGGGCCGATTGAGACGCTCCTCGACCAGCCCGGCACCTTTATTCGCCAGCCGATCACCGTGCTGGAGAACGGCAGCTGGCTGCTGCCGGTCTTCTACTGCCGCACCCAGCCGGGCGAGAAGTGGGTGGGCAATGACGACGTTAGCGCGGTGAAGATCTCCAGCGATGGCGGCAAAAGCTGGCGCGACGTCGCGGTGCCTGACAGCCTCGGCTGCGTGCATATGAACATCACCGCGCTGCCAGGCGGCGCGCTGGTGGCGCTCTTTCGTAGCCGATGGGCGGACTCTATTTACTACAGCCAGTCGGAGGATGGCGGCGAAAGCTGGAGCTCTCCAGAGCCGACCACGCTGCCTAACAACAACTCCTCTGTTCAGGTCACGACGCTGCAGGACGGCACCCTGGCGCTGGTGTTTAACAATATGAGTGCGGCGGGGGCGACGGAGCGGCGCGCCTCGCTCTATGACGAAATCGATGACGGCGACGACAGCCGCAGGGAACCGCAGGCGCGCGAAGGACGCAGCGCCTTCTGGGGTGCGCCGCGCGCGCCGATGACGGTGGCGCTGTCGCCCGACGGCGGCAAAAGCTGGCCGTGGCAGCGCAATCTTGATGAAGGGGACGGCTACTGCATGACCAATAATTCGCAGCAGAAACTCAACCGCGAATTCTCCTATCCCACCATCAAGCAGAGCGCCGACGGCGATCTGCATATCGCGTACACCTTCTACCGGCAGGCAATCAAATATGTGCGCCTTTCGCCGGCGTGGATAAAGGAGAAGTTATGATTATCGGCAACTTGCAGACGCTGGCGATGGCGGGCCTGCCCGCCGCGCTGCGCGAGATTCTTGAGCGCGAAGAATGCCGGCTCGATGCGCTGCGGCAGCGCGAAGATGGCCGCTTTCAGCCCGCCGACGCAGCGTGGTTTTGCCATATCGGACCGGCGCAGACCGAACCAGCCGCGCAGCGCCATACGGAGTATCACCGCCAGTGGGCCGATATTCAGGTGGTGCTGGAGGGCAATGAGATCATTAACGCCAGTCAGCGGCCGCTGGCGCAGCCGGACGATGAAGAGCGCAAAGCGGATCTTTTCATCGCCGCCGCGCCACTGCTGCCGGTCTCGATTCGCTTGAGCGCCGGGGATTTCGCGCTGTTTTTACCGGGCGAGCCGCATCAGGCGCTGTGCGCGGCACCGCAGCCGGGATACGTGCGCAAGGCGGTGTTTAAAATTCCACGTTCGCTTCTGGAGGCCTAGATGCCGCATGCAGTCGTAACCGGGGCCAGCTCCGGCATTGGCGCCGCGATTGTCGACGCGCTGCTCGAACAGGGCTGGCAGGTGACGGGCTTAAGCCGCAGCCAGGTGACGCGCGACAGCGCGCTGTTCCGCAGCGTTCAGGTCGATATGACCGACGAGCCTGCGCTTATCCGCACCGCTGCCGATCTTTCCGTACCGGACGCGCTGGTGCATGCCGCTGGCATGATGGCCGCCGCGCCGGTGGGCGAGATTAACCTCGGCGTCAGCTCGCGACTCTGGTCGCTGCACGTGCGCGCGGCGGAGATCCTCGCCAGCCGCTTTGTGCCTGAGATGCGCGCGGGCGGCCGTATCGTGCTAATCGGCAGCCGTACCTCGCGCGGCGCGGCCAACCGCTCCCAGTATGTCGCCACCAAGGCCGCTATGGTGGGAATGGCGCGCAGCTGGGCAATAGAGCTGGCGTCGCGCGGCATTACGGTCAACGTGGTGGCGCCGGGCGCCACGGAAACGCCCATGCTCTCGCAGCCGGGCCGCGAAGCGTCACGGCCGGTCGTGCCGCCGATAGGCCGGCTGATTCAGCCTCAGGAGGTGGCCGCGCTCACCGCTTTTCTGCTCTCGCCGCAGGCGGCGGCCATCACCGGTCAGGAGATGGTTATTTGCGGCGGCGCCTCGCTGCGCTAGGAGCGGGCGTTCAGCGCCGCCAGCTGCGCGCCGAAATGCTGCTCGATCACCCTAAAGGTCTCCAGCGCTTTAATGCGATAGAGCTGCTCTGAAGGATGAATGCAGTCAGGCGACATCATGGCGCGCCAGTCTGGCATCTGCTGAATGCGCTGGTACTGACTAACCAGCGGCACCTTTTCCGCGCGGGCGACGGCGTCGAGCCGCGCGGCATAGGGTGCGACATCCCATTTCTCCGCCCGGCCGCACAGCGGATGAGGCTCCTGCAATATCACCGCTTTGCCGTTCGCTCGGGCGCTGTCGATCAGCGCGGTCATCACTTCGCTGTAGCGCTGCGGGCTGACCTGGTACGGTTTTTCGATATCGTGAAAGTGATAGTGGCGCGCATCGTTGGTGGCGAAGTTCAGCAGGATCAGGCGGGCGCTGGAGCCTTTAATCGCCTCCTGCCACGGCGGATTATGCTCATATTTATAGCGGCCGTTCAGCAGCTCTATCGCCTGCGCCGACGGCGCGCCGCGATTAATTACCTGCACACCGCTACCATATTTTGCCTGCAGCAGCTGGTTGAGCACGGCAATTTCATTGTGCTCGCTGACGATATTGCGCAGCCGGCCATTTTCACGCACCGCCAGCACGCCTTTCGTGCTTGATCCTCCCCAGGCTTCAATAATAAAGGTGGCGGGGGAGGTTGACTGCGCCACGGCTGGCGAACAGACGGCAGCGGAAAGCGCGAAAGATAGCGCCATTTTAAACTGAAATTTTATTCGAAACATATCGCTCTCGGCCCGTTGGCTGCAGTGAGTATCGCGGTTAAACCACGCCTGCGATCACGTTAGCAAATTAATTTAGCCGCCAACAACCCGAAAAGCCCCGATAGTTGCCAGCAAAACTATATCAATGCTTAGTTTTATTACGCGCGCTGTTTTTTAATGCACATCGCAGCGGGAGAGAGAGGTTTTGCCCGCCAGCCAGGTAAAATAAGCAAAATCGCACTCTTTAGCGAAGTTTCTTCTATTAACCGGCCTTATCAACCGTCTCGTTTAATGAGATGTGTTGCGTAGCAGAGATAAAATTAACAGCAGTTAGCACGGATTTATTTATAAATCTCTGTAATTTAATGATAATTTTTCAAATACCACGCCAGTGCGTTTATCCCGCGACACCCGTTTTATCTGGCCTTTTTCCTAATTGAACGGCTTATCTCCAGGCATATTCCTAATGTCCCGCCAGCGGAATGCTTTTTATCGTTAAGTGGTGATACGCTTTAGCTACTCAGGCCAGGCAGGGTTATTCTGATTTCTGCGCGGCCGACTTCACCAGGTCAGGATTATATCCTTTACGCGTCTCGCTGTTAAAAGTGCAGCAGGAGAGATGCGACGTTCTGACGAAAAATTAAGAAGGGTACAACGTGGAAAATAAAGCGTTTCTCTCAAGCCGAAATATTGGCCTGGATTTCCTGCGCGCGCTGTTAATTCTGGAAGGGGTGTTATATCACGCCGCCCGCAGCCTTCCCGGCGGAAATAACTGGTACTATATTTCCGGGAAAAATGAGTCGGACGGCTTTACCGCGCTGATTGAGTTTATGCATACCTTTCGGATGGAAGCCTTTTTCTTCCTGTCGGGCATGTTCTCGGCGATGGTGATCCTGCGCAAAGGCAGCGACTTTTTTTACAGTAACCGTAAAAAGCGCGTTGTGGTGCCGCTTATCTCCGCCTTTCTGTTTATTCCCGGGCTGATGTATCTTATCAACGCGCAAATCGACGGCGACGCGCTGACGACACAGGGCGCGCTGGGTGCCTATACCTCACTGCACCATCTCTGGTTCCTGGTTTCGCTCACCGCGATGTCATTTTTGATCCCGACCCATCTCTATCAGCGCGCGGCGGCGGCGATGCGTCGGCTGCCTTTCCCGCTGCTGGTGGCGGCGCTAATCGTGGCGGCGAATGCGTTCTTTGTGGTGAAATTTTTCGTAAAAGACTTTGGCGAATGGGCCAACCTGATCCCGGTTACCGCGCGCTTTATGGTCTTTTATGCGGCAGGCTATGCGCTCTACCTGAACAGCGATCAGATCCCGCAGCAGGCGCGCAGCATGCTGGTTAACACCAGAGTTGTGGCGGCGCTGGGCCTGGCCTGCTGGCTGGTGTTCTATGCCATCTTCCACTACAACATCACCAGCAGCCTGAAATATTTGCCGGTGCTCTGCGCCAGCGTCTTCTCGGTGATCTTCTCTTACTGGGTCGTGTTCACCTTTGAGAAATTGCGTATGAAAGAGAGCCGCCTGGTGAAAGGCGTGGTGGATTCCGCGCTGGTGATCTACATCATGCACTATCCGCTGGTGATCACCTTCGCCTGGCTGCTGGATGGCTATCTGCCGGATTCGCTGCCGATCACCTACGTCACGGTCGTCACCTCGCTCGGGCTAATCTGCAGCGCCGCGCTCTATTTTCTGATTAAGCAGCTGCCGCTTATGTCGCTGCTGTTCGGGCTGAAACCGGCCCGCCTGCAGAACGTGCCGGCCACCCATCCCCGCAGCTAACCGCCCGGCCTTTCCGCTGCCCGCCGATCCTTATCCGGCGGGCATTCTGTTACAAACCTGTTTATTAGCGCGCAACAAAAACGGTTATGCTCTTACTACTTCAGACAACCGTGTAGCGAAGGGATCATGATTGTAAATTGCATGGTATATCGCCCCGGCCAGACTGGGCAGGAATTAGACGTAGAAAAAATCAGTGATGTGCTTAATGAGCCAGACGCATTTATCTGGATGGGGCTTTATCAGCCCGAAGCGGAGTTCATGTATAAAATCCAGCGCGAGTTCGCCCTGCATGAGCTGGCGGTAGAAGATGCGTTATGCGCCCATCAGCGCCCTAAAATCGAACAGTACGGCGAGTCGTTGTTTATCGTGGCTAAAACCGTCAGTTCAGAAAATGAGCATCTTCATTTCGGTGAAACCCACTTTTTTATCGGTAAAAACTTCCTGATCACGCTGCGTCACGGCGCCTCCGAAAGCTACGCCCCCGTGCGCGATCGCGTGGCGCAAAACAGCGCGCTGCTCGAACACGGGCCGGGCTATCCGCTCTACTGCATTCTCGATTTTATCGTCGACCGCTATGGCGAATATACCGCCTCCCTCAGCGATAAAATCAACGAAATGGAGGCGGCGCTGTTTCGTTCCGAATTTGACAATGTGGCCGTGAAGAAGGTCTATCGCCTGCGCCGCGAGCTGCTGAGCCTGCGTAACGCGGCGCAGCCGCTGGAAGAGATCTGCCAGCAGCTGGTCCGGCTGCATGAGGAGATTGTACCGAAAGAGCTGCGCGCCTATCTGCGCGACGTGCAGGATCATGCGCGCCATGTGGTGACCGACGCGGAGGATATGCGGGAAATGCTGACCAGCGCCATGCACGTCAACCTGGCGATGGTGGCGGTGCAGCAGAACGAGGTGACAAAAAAGCTGGCGGGCTGGGGTGCGATTCTGGTCGTGCCGACGGTGATTTTCAGCATGTACGGCATGAACTTTAAGGATATGCCGGAGCTTGATTCGCCGCTCGGCTATCCGCTGGCGCTGGGTTGTACCATCTTCGGCTGCTTTATGCTGTGGCTGCGGCTGCGCAAGTCGGGCTGGCTCTAAAGGGATGGCCGTGACGCGCTCGCGCCACGGCGACGCCTTACTCTTCGATGCTGCTCAGCAGCGCATTCTGAATAATGCGCTGCGCTTTCAGGGGATTTTGCTCCAGCTGCGCCGCCTGCAGCGCATCGATATCGAGCTTGTCGAGCGCGCGATAGATGTGCTTGAGAAAGCGGATGGAAAGGTTGGCGGCTTCCACATGGTCTTCACGGAACGGGAACTGGTCGAGCTGCCAGACGCCGTTCCAGTTGTTGCGCTTCAGCACGTAGAAAAACTCGAAAATCTCGGTCATATGCACCGTGCCGACCACCAGGTCATCATCCCAGCCGCGCAGATTGTCGTTCACGTCCATGCCAAACAGGCGGCCGCGATCGATAATCAGCTGCGCAGCGCCGGCCGGCGACTCGCCCGCAAACAGCGCGTGGCCGAAATCGAGCAGGATCCCGACGTTATCCAGCCCGATCTCTTCAATGCCCAGCAGCGATTTCGCCGCGGAATCCCAGGTCATTTTGACGCGCGGCTCGCGCGGCTTATATTCGATGGCGAATTTCACGTCCGGGTTGGCCCCGGCCAGCTCGCGCATGCCGTCAACCGCCAGCTTCCACAGATTTTTGTGATCGACCTGGAAGGGGTAATCCCAGCCGTCCTGACCGGGCCACACCTTAACGTAGCTGGCGCCCAGTTCGCGCACCACGTCGGCCGCTTCATTCATCAGCGCCAGCGCCTCGGCGCGCACCGCCGCGTCGGGATGGGTAAAGGCGCCGCGCGAGAATTTGCGCAGGTAGATCTCGGGGGTTACGCCGATCGCTTTCAGACCCGCTTCCTGTAGCGCCTGCTTAACGTCACTGACCGAGACGCCAGGGGTAAAAGGATAGGGAATGTCCACCCAGGCGAGATCCTCAACTTCCGCCGCCAGCTTGATTTGATCGAGCGTGCTGAGCGCCGGGCCGTAGCCGTCAACTGCATAGCGATCGATATAGTTTGCGAAATGCCACAGGCCAGCGCCAAAGCTGGGATAGTTGTAGTCACTCATTACCGATATTCTCCGTTCAGGATGCAGACAGAAGCGTGGTCGGATTGCGGCGGCAATCCATCAGTGAATATATATTCAAGAAAGATTATATATTCCATTGTGCGGGCGGAAACGGCTGAGTGACCAGTGGGGCGCGCGATAACTGTAAGGCCGGTCACAATAAATCGCCGCCTTTGCGCTGCGCAGAAAGCGAGCGTCGGGCTAAGGGGAGAAAATCAGCCGCGCCGTTTGGCTTGTTAATCGGCGACATTAGAGGGATCATTTGCGCAGTCAGGTTCGATATCGCAGGCGCTATGCTTATAAGCACTGAAAACTTTCGCAGTCATATGGCCGACAGGCAGCTCGCCTGCACGCTGGCGGCTGTCGCCGGCGCGCTGAATACCGCGGCGTTTGAGGTTGTCGGCTTTTTCTCCGCCAATATGACCGGCAATGTCTCCTCCCTTTCGGATCATCTGGCAAAAGCCAGTCTGGCACCGGCTATCTTCTTTGTGTCGATTGTCGCCATCTTTATTACCGGCTCCGCTTTCTCAACGCTGCTGGTTAATGCCGGACGGCGCAACAATATGCGTAAGGTCTATGCCTTTAACATCCTGGTGGAGGGGATCGGCCTGGTGGGACTGGGGGTGGTTGAAACCTGGCTGACGCCGCGCTCGCCCGGCGTGGTGCTGATATTATGCCTGAGCTTTTTTATGGGGCTGCAAAATGCGGTGGTAACGCGCATATCCAATGCCCGCGTAAGAACTACCCATATTTCCGGCACCTCAACGGATATCGGTATTGAACTGGCGATGCTGTTCGACGTGCTGAGGCGCAAGGAGTCGCCGAAAGAGGCGCCGCTCTATATCGAGCGTTTGAAACTTCACGCCTCAACGCTGTTCTCGTTTCTGGCTGGCGGCGTGGCGGGGATCTGGCTCTATCACGCGCTGGGGTATCCGTTCATCATCTTGATCGGTCTGATGCTTATCGCTCTGGCGCTGCATACCCTGCTGGGCTGGCATACGAACCCGGCCAGTCAGTAAACTGCCTGGCGACGGCGGGCAAAGGCGCGGCTCGCTCAGCCGCGCCTGCGGCAAAAAACATTCAGCTAAAGCCGGCACCCAGCAGCTGTTTTTCAATGCGGCAGCCTGGCATCATCGCCTCAAGGCCCGCGATCAGTGCGTCGCTGGCCTGATGCAGCGCATCTATCGGCATTTCCGGCAGGCTCTCGAGAATAAACCACATCTGCTGTGCGCTGGCGTCGAGGCGCGTACGCACGCCCTGGCGCCAGTTCCAGCGGCGACAGGTGACGCCGAGATCGTCGCGCCAGATCACTTCGCCCGGCTCGGGGGACTCTTCAACGGGGTCGCCCCCCTTCAGGGTGTCAAAGCGTTCGCTGCCGTCGGCGCGTACCAGGCGCGCGTCGCCGACATAGGCGGCGGCGTTTTCGCCGCCGATCGGCAAGGCGTACTTAATGCTGATGGCGTTGTAGAGGTCGACAATCGGATCGATGGCGGGCAGCGCGCCGTCGCGGACAACCCGCTTGCGCAGCGCTTCCACCGAACTCGGCGTGCGCGCCGGTTTCGCACCAAAGGCCTTAAAGGCTTCGCGCCAGGCGGCGATATGCGCCTCGGCGTAGGGCACATCTTCGACGGCGACCGCGCGGCAGGCGTCGTCCAGCGCCTCGCGCGCCACCTCCGGGTGCTGCACCTCGCTCGCTTCCACCAGAATGCTGATAGCGCGGAAGCCCGGCGCCAGCGCGATTACGGTAAGTTCGACCGCAGGAGAGAAAGAAAACATCGCTATTCCTTGTAGTGGGTTACTGGATAGAGTGTAGCGATGGATGGCGGTCGTGCCCGCCTGTGCGGGACGCAAAGAGAAGCAGACCAGATAAAAATCCAGGAATATGCCGAATCCGTCGTAAATTACGCGCCTTTTGCTGTGCGATTGCGTTATTTGTCTATACTGAGTATGGACTTAATAATTAGTGAGGGAATCATGAAAAAGACGATTATTGCACTTTCCGCTCTGATGCTGGCTGCTCCGGTTTTTGCTGCGACCACACACGCTACTGATGAAACCGTGGCTGAAGCGCATAAAGGCGCTGATACCGCTAAAGAGAAACTGCATCAGGCCCAGGACGCGGGCGCTGAGCAGAAGCTGAAAGCGGAACACGCCGCGGAAGGCAAAAGCCATGCGACCACCAGCAAAGTCAGCGAAGGTACGCAGAAAGCCTGGCACAGCACCAAACAGGGCAGCGAAAAAGCCTGGGATAAAACCAAGCAGGGCGCTGAAGACCTGAAAAACAAAGCCACAAACTAACAGTACATGGCCGGTTAATCCGGCCATTTTTTTATCCTCTTTCCGCCTTCAGGCGCACCGCGCGCCCTCCCGCCAGCAGTGACACCGCCGCCATCGAAAAAATTCCCCAGCAGTAGTAGTTAGCCGTCGCGGTCAGGCCCAGCAGCGGCACCGCGCAGCCCGCAAGCAGCGCCGGCAGCGCAAAGGCGAGATAGCTTTTTACCAGAAAAGCGGCAAACAGCCCGGCGCGCTCGTGGCTCTCCGCCAGCGGCATCACAATACTCAGCAGGGTTGAAAAAATAGAGCCAAAACCCTGACCGGCGACCGCCGTGCCGAGATAGAGCAGCGCCGTCAGATGATGATTGATGCCGATCAGGGTCAGGCTAATGCCCGCCATCAGCGCAAGGGTGCCAATAAACAGCGCGCGCTGCGGCTGCCAGCGGCGGAAGATAAAGACCGACGCGGTAGCGCTCAGCATCAGCGTGGCCACCACGCTCCCGCCAACAAACGGCGAGCTGAGGCCCGTTGAGAGGATCGCCAGCGACGGCATCAGCGACAGGTAAAAGCCGCCCAGCGCCCAGGTGGCGACGTTTACGGGAGCAAGCCGCAGCAGCGGCCCGCGCGCGCGGGAGGGTATAGCGATCTGCGGCGTTAAGGCGCGCAAGGCGCCGGGCGTCCGCGCCACGGTTTCAGGCATCAGAGGCAGCAGCGCCAGCGCTACCAGCATCAGTGCAAACAGCAGCGCATAGACCGAGACGGTAGGAAAAGGCGCGAAGGTGATCATCAGTGCGCCGGTCAGCGAACCGGCCAGCAGGCCAGCAAATGCCGTCACCGAATTGAGCAGCGGGCCGCGCACCTTATCGCTATCGAGGATCGCCGCACCAAAGGTCGGCAGGGCGATGCCGGTGGCAACGCCCTGGATGATCCGCGCGGCGACCAGCGTCTGCGCCGAATCTGCCAGCATAAATATCCCCAGCGCCAGCGCGTTGCACAGCAGCGCCGCCAGCATCATCACGCGCCGCCCGGTAAAATCGGAAAGGCGAGCCAGCGTCAGCAGTGAAACAAGCAGGGCAAAGGCATAGCTGGCGAAAATCAGCGTTATCATCACCGGCGACAGATGGAAAAGCGTGCGATAGAGCGGGTAGAGCGGCGTCGGCGCGCTGCTGGTTGCGGAAAACAGCGTCGCGCAGACAAAGGCATAAAGCGTTATGCGCGCCGCGGCGGCGGCAGAGAGCGTTGTGGTTGCAGAAGACATGGCGATCACCTTAAAGCAAAATATTAGCTTTAAGGCAGGTATACTTGCATTTATGCGTTAACGCAATATCTTTGCATTAAACAATTTTAGCGATGTTCATTCTTTACTGACAGGAGAAAAGATGGCGAGGGAGATGATTCGGCAGGGCGGACGCAGCGCGCGCATTCAGGAAGAGGTGCATAGGGCGGTCAATACGCTGCTGAAAACCCGCGACCGCAGCGAGCTTACGGTACCGATGATAGCGGAAACGGCGGGCGTCACGCCATCCACGCTTTATCGCCGCTGGGGCGATCTGACGCAGCTGCTTGCTGACGTTGCGGTGGCGCGTATGCGCCCGATAAGCGAACCCGAAGATACTGGCGATATGCAGCGCGACCTGGAAACCTTTATTCTGCAGTATGCCGAAGAGATGTCATCAAAACCCGGACGGCAGATGCTTGCTGATATCATCGGCAGCGGGGGAGGCAGTGCGACGGTGAAGTGCTGCGGCTTTACCGCTCTGCATCTTGAGACGCTGCAAAAGCGCGCCATCGCGCGTGGGGAAGCGGGCTTCTCCGTGGAGGAGGCGGTAGATACGGTGGTGGCCCCGGTGATCTACCATATTCTGTTTGAAGACCGTGAGCCTACGCCTGACTACTGCCGCGAACGGGTGGCGCGACTGTTTCAGGGCTGATAATCGCATTGAAGCGTGCGGGGTGCTTTAAAGCAGCAGGGAAGGGAGGTGATATCATAGTAGTTACAACATGCATAAAGGTTATTATTGAACACAACAGCAACGTGCCAAATGCGGCTTTAAAGACTCAGCAGCAAAAGAGGTCACCGTTGCTGAAACCATGAGCGAACACGTCAGCATATCGTCAGCCAGTCACCGATCACGCCACGCAGCTAAGGGATTGCGGCTGGCTTTATCCCCTTCGCAATGACAAAAGCATTGATATGCTGCGCTATATATTGTAATTAATATCGCGCCAGGGTCTGGTGACTATTATGTTTATTAAAATCAGAATTGAGAGCAGCTCGCATTTATATTAAATCTATTCGAAAAGGGCGCCCGGCAATCAATATTGGTTTTTATTCAGATATTCTTTGATTTTTATCAAGCTACCCGGCGGCCGATCTGTTCATCTCTTTTAATAAAAATAAAATATACCTATAATTAGGTAGTTAACGTTAGCGACGCTATTATCCAATCCCGCGTTGCTTTGCGCTGCATCATGAAAGCCCCTACAAATCCTCTTGTTTTTCTGGCCTGCTGCGATAGGCTTATTAACCATTCTACAGGACGTAAGCGTTCGCCAAATAACGGCACCTGAATAGCTCGCAATTTATTTAATAAGGCAAGGCTGGCTCGGCGTCGTCATCTGATTACATTCAGATTCGTATTAATACGGATTTAGTCGGTTTCTCATTTATTACTTTTTAAATACTACTTGCAGAGAGCGGGAGCGATCCCACTGCTGCTCATCAGGAGGATATGTGAGCGTAAAACCTCATTCCGGGCACGGCGCGCTTGAAAACTGGGCGCCTGAAAATCAACAATTCTGGGAAAGCAGCGGCAAACGTATCGCCCGTCGCAATCTCATCATCTCAGTCTTCGCCTTACTGCTCGCCTTCTGCGTCTGGATGCTTTTTAGCACCGTCGCCGTTAACCTGAACCGGGTTGGATTTAACTTTACCGTCGATCAGCTGTTTCTCCTGACCGCGCTGCCTTCGCTCTCCGGGGCGCTGTTTCGCGTGCCTTACTCTTTTGTCGTGCCGGTGCTCGGCGGCCGTCTCTGGACGGTGATCAGCACCGCCGTGCTGATTATTCCCTGCGTCTGGCTCGGCTTCGCGGTGCAGAATCCGCAAACCCCCTACGGCGTATTTATTATTATTTCGCTGTTCTGCGGTCTGGCAGGGGCTAACTTCGCCTCCAGCATGGGCAATATCAGCCTCTTCTATCCCAAAAGCAAACAGGGCTCGGCGCTCGGCATCAACGGCGGTCTCGGCAACCTCGGCGTCAGCGTGATGCAGCTCGTTGCGCCGCTGATTATCGCGGTGCCGTTTTTCGTGGGTGGCATCACGCTGGAGGATGGCAGCCAGATGTGGCTGGCCAACGCCGCCTGGATCTGGGCGCCGCTGCTGGCTATAGCCACCATCGCCGCCTGGACCGGCATGAACGATATCGCCGGCATGCGCGCCTCGCTGCGCGAGCAGCTGCCCGTATTGAAACAGGGCCATCTCTGGACCCTGGGCATGCTTTATCTGGCTACTTTCGGTTCCTTTATCGGCTTCTCTGCGGGCTTCGCCATGCTGGCGAAAACGCAGTTTCCCCATGTCGATATCGTGCATCTCGCCTTCTTCGGCCCTTTCCTCGGCGCGCTGGCGCGCTCTGCGGGCGGCTTCCTGTCTGACAGGTTCGGCGGAGTGCGCGTTACGGTGATTAGTTTCTCGCTAATGACGCTGTTCTCGGCGCTGGTCTTTCTTACGCTGCCGGGTGCCACTGACGGCTACTTCCTGGGTTTCTATGGGGTCTTTATGGGCCTGTTCCTGGCCTCAGGTCTCGGCAGCGGCTCGACCTTCCAGATGATCGCCGTCATTTTTCGCCAGATCACTCTGGAGCGCATGACGAAACTCGGTCGCAGCCCGGAAGAGGCGCAGCATGCCGCAGTAACCGACACCGCCGCTGCGCTGGGCTTTATTTCCGCGCTGGGCGCGATCGGCGGGTTCTTTATCCCGAAAGCGTTCGGCACCTCGCTGACCCTGACCGGTTCGCCCGTCGGCGCCATGAAACTTTTCCTGATCTTTTACATCGTCTGTCTGCTGTTGACCTGGCTGCTGTATGGCCGTCGCAAAACCAATAACAACTAAGCAGAACATGAGCACTAACCATACTGGAGATGCGCAATGAGCAAACTTCTCGACCGCTTCCGCTATTTCAAACAGAAAGGCGACAGCTTCGCAGAGGGGCACGGTCAGGTCTATAACACCAATCGCGACTGGGAAGAGAGTTACCGGCAGCGCTGGCAATATGACAAGATCGTGCGTTCCACCCACGGCGTAAACTGCACCGGCTCCTGCAGCTGGAAGATTTACGTTAAAAACGGTTTGGTTACCTGGGAGACGCAGCAAACCGACTATCCGCGTACGCGTCCCGATCTGCCCAACCACGAGCCGCGCGGCTGTCCGCGCGGTGCGAGCTACTCCTGGTATCTCTACAGCGCCAACCGGCTGAAATATCCGCTGGTGCGCAAGGTGCTGCTGGAGATGTGGCGCGACGCGCTGGCGCAGCACAGCGATCCGGTTGACGCCTGGAACGCCATTATGGCGGACAAGGAAAAGAGCAAAATCTATAAATCGCAGCGCGGCCGCGGCGGTTTCGTGCGCGCCAGCTGGAAAGAGCTGAATCCGCTGATCGCCGCCGCCAATATCTGGACCATCAAAAACTACGGCCCGGACCGAATTGCGGGCTTCTCGCCAATCCCGGCGATGTCGATGGTTTCTTATGCAGCAGGCACGCGCTATCTGTCGCTGCTCGGCGGCACCTGCCTGAGCTTCTACGACTGGTATTGCGACCTGCCGCCCGCGTCGCCGATGACCTGGGGCGAGCAGACCGACGTGCCGGAATCCGCCGACTGGTACAACGCTAACTACATTATCGCCTGGGGCTCCAACGTGCCGCAGACGCGCACCCCGGACGCGCACTTCTTTACCGAAGTGCGCTACAAAGGCACTAAAACGGTCGCCATCACCCCGGACTACTCGGAAGTCGCCAAGCTGTGCGACCAGTGGCTGGCGCCGAAGCAGGGCACCGACAGCGCGCTGGCGATGGCGATGGGCCACGTCATCCTGAACGAGTTTCACCTGAAAAACCCCAGCGACTACTTCCTGAACTACGCGCGTCAATACACCGATATGCCGATGCTGGTGCTGCTGGAGCCGCGTGAAGATGGCAGCTATGTACCGGGACGCCAGCTGCGTGCCGCGGACCTGGCCGATAACCTCGGCGAAGAGAACAATCCGCAGTGGAAAACCGTCGCCTTTAACCAGACGGGCGATCTGGTGGTGCCGAACGGGTCAATCGGCTTCCGCTGGGGCGAAAAGGGCAAATGGAACCTCGAACAGAAAGCAGCAGGCACGCCGACGCAGCTGACGCTCTCGCTGCTCGACCGGCGCGATGCGGTTATGGATGTTGCCTTTCCCTACTTTGGCGGCATCGAGAACCCTCATTTTCGCCATGTAAAGCAGGAAGAGGTGCTGCTGCATAAAGTGCCGGTCAAAATGCTGACGCTGGCCGACGGTCGTGAGCTGCCGGTCGCCTCGGTTTATGATTTGACGCTGGCCCACTACGGTCTCGACCGCGGCCTTGATGACGTTAACTGCGCGCGCGACTACAGCGACGTGCGCGCCTATTCACCCGCCTGGGCGGAGCAGATCTGCGGCGTGCCGCGCAGCCAGATTGAAAAAATCGCGCGCGAGTTCGGCGAAACGGCGCACAAAACCCACGGACGCTCGATGATTATCGTCGGCGCGGGCATGAACCACTGGTATCACATGGACATGAACTACCGTGGCCTGATCAATATGCTGGTATTCTGCGGCTGCGTCGGTCAGACCGGCGGCGGATGGGCGCACTATGTGGGTCAGGAGAAGCTGCGTCCGCAAACCGGCTGGGCGCCGCTGGCCTTCGCGCTTGACTGGAATCGTCCGCCGCGCCAGATGAACAGCACCTCGTTCTTCTATAACCACGCCAGCCAGTGGCGCTTTGAGAAACTGCAGGTCAGCGAACTGCTGTCGCCGCTCGCCGACGCCAGCAAGTTCAGCGGCCAGTTAATCGACTTCAACGTCCGCGCCGAACGTATGGGCTGGCTGCCATCCTCGCCGCAGCTCGGCATCAACCCGCTGCGCATCGCCGAAGAGGCGAAACGCGCCGGCCAGTCAGAGCAGGCCTGGACCGTTGACGCGCTGAAGTCTGGCAAGCTGCGCATGGCGTGCGAAGATCCCGATAACGGCGACAACCATCCGCGCAATATGTTTATCTGGCGCTCAAACCTGCTCGGCTCGTCGGGCAAAGGGCACGAGTATATGCTGCGCTATCTGCTCGGCACCGAGAGCGGTATTCAGGGCGAGCCGATAAGCGATGAGAAGGAGCGCCCGGAAGAGCTGGAGTGGCGCGGCGAGGCGCTGGAAGGCAAGCTCGACCTGCTGGTCACGCTCGATTTCCGCATGTCCAGCACCTGTCTCTTCTCCGATATCGTGCTGCCGACCGCCACCTGGTATGAGAAAGACGATATGAATACTTCGGATATGCATCCGTTTATTCATCCGCTTTCCGCCGCGGTCGATCCCGCCTGGGAGTCGAAAAGCGACTGGGAAATCTATAAAGGCATCGCCAAAACCTTTTCCGACCTCTGCGTTGGCCATCTCGGCAAAGAGACCGACGTGGTGCTGCAGCCGCTGCAGCACGACTCGCCGGGCGAACTGGCGGCGGGCGACGTGCGCGACTGGAAAAAAGGGGAGTGCGATCTTATTCCTGGCCAGACCGCGCCGCAGATTATCAGCGTGCAGCGCGACTATCCCGCCGTCTACGAGCGCTTCACCTCGGTCGGGCCGCTGCTGGAGAAGCTGGGCAACGGCGGCAAAGGCATCAGCTGGAACACCGATAAAGAGGTCGACCTGCTGCGCCGTCTTAACTACACCAAAGCGGACGGCGTTGCTAAAGGCCAGCCGATGATCAACAGCGCCATCGACGCCGCAGAAGTGATCCTGACGCTGGCGCCGGAAACCAACGGTCAGGTGGCGGTAAAAGCCTGGCAGGCGCTGAGTGAGTTCACCGGTCGCGACCACACCCACCTGGCGAAGCCAAAAGAAGAGGAGAAGATCCGCTTCCGCGATATTCAGGCGCAGCCGCGCAAAATCATCTCCAGCCCGACCTGGTCTGGCCTGGAAGATGAGCATGTCTCCTATAACGCCGGCTACACCAACGTGCATGAGCTGATCCCGTGGCGCACCCTGTCGGGCCGTCAGCAGCTCTATCAGGATCACCCCTGGATGCGCGCCTTCGGCGAAGCGTTCTGCGCCTACCGTCCGCCGGTTGATACGCGCAGCGTGCAGAACCTGGAGCATATTCCCTCCAACGGTTTCCCGGAGAAAGCGCTCAACTTCCTTACGCCGCACCAGAAATGGGGCATTCACTCTACCTACAGTGAAAACCTGCTGATGCTGACGCTGTCACGCGGCGGCCCCATCGTCTGGATGAGTGAAACAGACGCCAGAGAGCTGGGGATTGAAGATAACGACTGGATCGAGGTGTTCAACGCCAACGGCGCGCTGACGGCGCGCGCAGTGGTAAGCCAGCGCGTTCCGGCGGGCATGACGATGATGTATCACGCGCAGGAACGTCTGATGAACATTCCAGGATCGGAGGTGACCGGCCAGCGCGGCGGTATCCATAACTCGGTCACGCGCGCCTGTCCGAAACCGACCCATATGATCGGCGGCTACGCCCAGCTGGCGTACGGCTTCAACTACTACGGCACCGTCGGCTCTAACCGCGACGAATTTATCATGGTACGCAAGATGAACAAGGTGAACTGGCTGGATGACGAAGGCCGCGATCAAGTACAGGAGGCGACAAAATGAAAATCCGCTCTCAGGTCGGCATGGTATTAAATCTCGATAAGTGCATCGGCTGTCATACCTGCTCCGTCACCTGTAAAAACGTCTGGACCAGCCGTGAGGGGATGGAGTACGCCTGGTTTAACAACGTAGAAAGCAAACCCGGCGTCGGCTATCCCAACGCCTGGGAGGACCAGGAAAAATGGCGCGGCGGCTGGATCCGCAACATCAAGGGGCGACTGGTGCCGCGCCTCGGCAGCCGCTCATCGGTGCTGATGAAAATCTTCGCCAACCCGGTGGTGCCGGGCATCGATGACTACTACGAGCCTTTTACCTTTGACTACCAGCATCTCCACACTGCCAAAGCAGGCAAGAACCAGCCGACGGCGCGCCCGCGCTCGCTGATCAGCGGTCAGCGTATGGACAAAATCCAGGGCGGCCCGAACTGGGAAGAGATCCTTGGCGGCGAGTTCAGCAAGCGTTCGGCGGATAAAAACTTCGACGCGATGCAGAAGGAGATGTACGGCCAGTTCGAAAACACCTTCATGATGTATCTGCCGCGCCTGTGCGAGCACTGCCTTAATCCCGCCTGCGCCGCTACCTGTCCGAGCGGCGCTATCTACAAGCGCGAAGAGGATGGCATTGTCCTGATCGACCAGGATAAATGCCGCGGCTGGCGTCTGTGCGTCAGCGGCTGCCCGTACAAAAAGATCTACTTCAACTGGAAGAGCGGCAAGTCGGAAAAATGCATCTTCTGCTATCCGCGCATTGAGTCAGGCATGCCCACCGTCTGCTCAGAAACCTGCGTCGGCCGCATTCGCTATCTCGGCGTGCTGCTGTATGACGCCGACAAGATCGCCGAAGCGGCCAGCACCGAACAGGAAACCGATCTCTACCAGCGCCAGTGCGACGTCTTTCTCGATCCCTTCGATCCGCAGGTGATCGAAGAGGCGCTGAAGCGGGCATCCCGCAAAGCGTTATCGATGCCGCGCAGGCGTCGCCGGTGTGGAAGCTGGCGATGGACTGGAAGCTGGCGCTGCCGCTGCATCCCGAATATCGCACGCTGCCGATGGTCTGGTATGTGCCGCCGCTGTCGCCGATTCAGTCGGTGGCCGACGCGGGCGGGCTGGTGTCCCAGACCAGCGTGCTGCCGGACGTGGAAAGCCTGCGCATTCCGGTGCAATACCTCGCTAACCTGCTGAGCGCCGGCGATACCGCCCCGGTGCTGCGTGCGCTGAAGCGCATGATGGCGATGCGCCACTACAAACGCGCGCAGAGCGTGGACGGGGTTACCGATACGCGCGCCATCGACGAGGTGGGGCTGAGCGAAGCGCAGGTCGAGGAGATGTATCGCTATCTGGCGATCGCCAACTATGAAGATCGCTTCGTTATCCCCAGCAGCCATCGCGAGCTGGCGCGTGAAGCCTTCCCTGAACGCAACGGCTGCGGCTTTACCTTTGGCGACGGCTGCCACGGCAGTGACACCAAATTTAACCTGTTTAACAGCCGCCGCATTGACGCGATCAATATCGGCGACAACGCGGGAGGCAAATAATGGCGCTAATTAAAGCTGTAGCCCTGCTGCTGGAGTATCCCGACGAGGCGCTCTGGTCGCATCAGGAGGAGCTGCGCGAGCTGGTCAGCGCGCAGCATCCCGCGCTGCTGCCCTTTATCGATCGCTACTTTGCCACGCCGCCGCTCGATATGCAGGCAGAATGGTGCGCGCTGTTCGAACGCGGCCGCGCGACTTCGCTGCTGCTGTTTGAGCATGTGCACGCAGAGTCGCGCGATCGCGGTCAGGCGATGGTGGATCTTATGGCGCAGTATGAACGCGCCGGACTGGAGCTGAACTGTCGTGAACTGCCGGACTATCTGCCGCTCTATCTGGAATATCTCAGCCTGCAGCCAGAAGCGGATGCCCGTCAGGGACTGCTGGACGTCGCGCCGATTCTGGCGCTGCTCGGCGGCCGTCTGAAAGAGCGCGACAGCGACTTCAGCCTGCTGTTTGACACGCTTCTGAAGGTAGCCAACAGCCCGCTGAGCAGCGAAAGCGTGGCGGCTCAGGTCGCCAGCGAGTCGCGCGACGATACCCCGGCCGCTATGGATGCGGTCTGGGAAGAGGAGCAGGTGAGGTTTATCGACGACAGCGCCTGCGACAGCTCCGCACAACAGCAACATCAGCGGCGCTTCCGCCATGAAACCGCGCCGCAATATCTCGATCTCTCCGCTGGAGGAACAGCCTGATGCACTATTTAAACGTGTTGTTCTTTGATATCTATCCCTACCTGTGCGGCACCGTGTTCCTGATTGGGAGCTGGCTGCGTTACGACTACGGCCAGTACACCTGGCGCGCCTCCTCCAGCCAGATGCTGGATAAAAAAGGGATGCGCCTGGGTTCTAATCTGTTTCATATCGGTATTCTCGGCATCTTCTTCGGCCATTTGTTCGGCCTGCTGACGCCGCACTGGATGTATGAATCCTTCCTCGCTATCGCCACCAAGCAGAAGCTGGCAATGGCGGCGGGGGGCGTGTTCGGCATCATGACGCTGGTCGGCGGTTTGCTGCTGCTGAAGCGTCGTCTGTTCAGTCCGCGCGTTCGTGCAACCTCAACCCCTGCCGATATGCTGATCCTGATGATTCTGCTGGTGCAGTGCGCGCTGGGTCTGACAACGATCCTCTTCTCGATGCAGCATCTCGACGGTGCCGACATGATGAAGCTGGTGGGCTGGGCGCAGGCCATTGTCACCTTCCGCGGCGGCGCCTCTGAATCGCTGGCCGGGGTAGAGTGGATCTACCGGGTGCATCTGGTACTCGGCATGACTATTTTTCTGCTGTTTCCGTTTACGCGACTGGTTCACGTCTGGAGCGCGCCGGTGGAATATTTCACCCGACGCTATCAGGTGGTAAGAGCCCGCCGCTGATAATCGCCTCGCGCCAGCTATATTAATGGCTGGCGCGAAATTACGCCCGCCGCTGATTGACTTTTCTGTAACCCCACCGCGCCTTTACAGTAACTGAGATAACGCATTTTTATTTAAGTTACTTAACATTTTTATTAACTCTTTTTACTTAGTCGCTGTGACAAGGATCGCATTACTCCCTACGCTTAAGCTCAGGTAATAATAAAAAGGTGAAGCGTGAATGTTGATAAAAATGAAGCGAGAGCGATCCCACACTGAAGACCGCTATCTTGCCGTCTGGCTGGCGACAGCGGCTGGCCTGCTTAACGCTATGGCGTTAGGCGCCTTTGGTTTTTTTCCTTCACATATGTCGGGCAATACTTCACAGCTCTCCAGCGAAGTGAATAACAGCGATCTGCGCGATCTCACCTTTCTCGGCTGCCTGCTGCTGGCCTTTGTCGCGGGCGCGGTCACCGCGCGGCTGGCGGTGATTGCCGGACTTAAACACAATATGCGCACCATTTTCTGCCAGGTGCTGGTAGCGGAAGGGATCGCCCTGTTGTGTCTGTCGCTGTTCGAAATCTTTTTCTACTCTTCCGGCAATAACCGCGAAGTCTTAGTGCTGCTCGGTTTTCTGATGGGCGTGCATAACTCCACCTCAACGCAGTTATCTAACGGACGCGTGCGCGCGACGCATATTACCGGCACCCTGACCGATGCCGGCATTTCCTTTGCCTCTGTGCTGAGCGCAATGCTGCGCCGCGACCCGTCGAAAAACGCGCATGCGCAAAAGAAGCAGCTGAAAACGCACCTGACCACTATCTTCTCGTTTCTCGGCGGCGGGATTGTCGGGCTGTGGCTGTTTCGTCATGCAGGGTTTCACGCGATGGCGGTGCTGGGGGCGGTACTGATTTTACTGGCGCTGACGTCGATGGCGATGACGCTGATGCGCGTCAGAAGAGTGGTGCCGAAACGTGGCATTGTCGCTGCGGGCAGAACGGCGAAATAGCCTGCCCGGCAATCAGCGTCCAACATGTCTAAAGTCGAACCAAAGACGCTACCCTCTTGAATCAAGTTTACCGCTGCGAAAGGGTTCAAGAGGGAGAATGTTTACCTCTCTGGCAGCGGACGCTGGAGCAGCGTCAGGCACTACAGTGCATCTGGAAAACAGAAAGGGAATGTCGCTCTCCGTTAAGTAAAAGCGAATCTGACATCATAAGCGGGCTTGTTCTTTCCACAGAGAGTAGTAGCGTCCTCTCTGCTGAAGCAGCTCATTATGCGTTCCCTCAGCCTCTATTAAACCATTCTGAAGAACGAAAATTCGATCCATTCCTGTTATGGATGATAACCGATGCGCAATTGCGATAACCGTTTTCCCTGCCATTACCTCATTCAGTGAATCACGAATTTCAGCTTCCGTAAGAGAGTCGAGCGCTGAGGTAGCCTCATCCAGAATTAACACCGGAGCATTACGCAAAATAGCCCGACAGATGCTCAGTCGCTGGCGCTGACCGCCCGACAACTTGACACCGCGATCGCCAGTGAGGGTCTCAAATCCGCTATGGGTACCGTCTGTAGCCTGAAGAATAAAATCCAGCGCCTTCGCTTTTTTTGCTGCCTTCCATACGTCTTCTTTGGTGAATTGAGAGCAGCCAAAGGTTATATTTTCATAAATAGTACGATTAAACAGTAAGTTATCCTGATTGACTATGCTGAACTGCTGACGAAGATCATGTCGGTTTAGTTCCCTGATGTCCACGCCATCAAGCATAATTTCTCCCTGCTCAGGATCGTAAAATCGCATCAGCAAACTGATTAACGTCGATTTGCCGCAGCCAGATTCTCCCACAATCGCGACTTTTTCTCCGGGGCGGATATGCAGGTTTATTCCCTGAATAATCCTTTTACCCGCAGCATACTGAAAATGCAGATCATGAATTTTTATCTCGCCTGCGCTGCTATCTCTCAGTATCGGGAGAGTGCCGTCGGTAATTTGATTCTGGTAATCTATTGTCTCAACAGAAGCATTAAATAACCCCAGCGACCGCATCGCACCGGTTAATTGCTCCATCAGAGCAGAGAGCTGACTTTCCATACGCAAAACTAGCCCGAACACAGCTGAAATCTCTCCCACTGAAAGCAGCCCTTCGCGCCATGATAAAATTGAGATATAGCCTGCTGCGACTATTGCCGTTGAGCTGGTTAGCAACAGAAGCATCTCTGCCGTGGTAATGGCTCGCAGAAAACTTTCATTCTTATTTATAAAATCGCTCAGCCTGTGACGCATAAACTCACTATCATCTCCCTGGGGCGAAAGTGATTTGACATTAATTATATTGGAAAAAATATCGACAAGATGGCCGTTGATTATATTGGAAGAGTCAGCTGATTTACGGGACAGTCTTTTTATTTCAGGCGCATATTTTACTGAAAGAGCGAGATAAAGTGCCAGCCAAAGAATAACTACAGCCGTAAACCCTGTATTAATGAAACTCATATACCCCAGCGTTAAAAGGATAAAGGCAACATTCGACCCTATTCTTTGCAATACACTAAGTAAGAATTCTGTCGCGGCCTGTCCGGCCTGCCAGACAGCGGATGCAATTTTTCCGGCGTGATTATGGTTAAAAAAAGCAAGGTCATTATTAATCACCTTGTTATAAAGCAACCAGCGGATCATAGGGCTAAAACGGGTGCGAAGGCATTGATCGCAAAGTAATCCCAGGCTCAATGCTGAGAGCGGCCGAACAACAAGAAACAGCACTGCGGTAAGGACCAGTAACTGATTTTGTGTAACCAGATGAGCGACAGCAGGTTGCAGAGTGCCGTTCAGAGAATCAATTACCAGCCCCAGGGTATAAATTATACCGACATCAACGGCGGCTTTAATCAGTCCGGCGAGAGCAATGAGCACAACAATAAATTTTATTTTTTTAACGAAATACCATATCCCCTGTCTCTTCTCTGTAAAACAGATATCTTTTTCCGGGAAGGGCGTCAGTAAGTTTTCAAAGAAATGAAAGAGCCTTGCTAACATAGGTTTTCCTTAACTGGATATCATGATGGCCAGCGGCGGTGCCGTCATTTCAAATTGCGATAGCGTTAATATACGGCTTGTTATCATTGACCGTGCGGACTTTACGTTTCTCGGCGGCGGGATTGTCGGGCTGTGGCTGTTTCGTCACGCAGGGTTTCACGCGATGGCGGTGCTGGGGGCGGTACTGATTTTACTGGCGCTGACGTCGATGGCGATGACCCTGATGCGCGTCAGAAGAGTGGTGCCGAAACGTGGCATTATCGCTGCGGGCAGAACGGTGAAATAGCCTTAACCCCGTCGGTAAAGAGAGGCGGGAAGCGCTGGGGAAGGGAGCACGGCACCGGCGATTAAAAGCGTGCTTGTGCCTTCCACAGCAAGGAATAGCTTCCCGTTCGTTCGCTTAGCCGTCCGCCGCTGCGGTGCATCGATGCCCCTTATTTTTGTCCGTAATAGGCATTGGGGCCATGCTTACGCAGAAAATGCTTGTTCATCAGATAATCATCTATTTCCGCAAGCTGTGGATTAATGCCGCGCGCAATCCACGCCATTTTCGCCACCTCTTCCAGCACCACGGCATTATGCACCGCCTCATGCGCATCTTTACCCCAGGCGAATGGGCCATGCTGACAGACCACGACTCCCGGCGTATGCAGCGGCTCACTTGCGCCCAGCGTTTCGATAATCACCTTACCGGTGTTTAGCTCATAATCACCCTCAACCTCCGCCTGGGTAAGCGCCCGCGTGCAGGGAATATTGCCAAAGAAGTAGTCGGCATGCGTCGTTCCCAGCGCCGGGATTGCCCGCCCCGCCTGTGCCCAGGCGGTGGCGTGCGTTGAATGGGTATGCACGACACCGCCAATCCCAGGGTAACGTCGGTAAAGCGCCAGATGGGTTGCGGTATCGGAAGAGGGCCGCCATTTTCCCTCGACCACATCGCCCTGGAGATTGACCACCACCATATCCTCCACGCTCAGTCTGTCATAGGGCACGCCGCTCGGCTTAATCACCACCAGACCCCGCTCACGATCGATAGCGCTGACGTTGCCCCAGGTAAAGGTCACCAGGCCATAACGCGGCAGATCCGCGTTGGCTTCATACACCTGCTGTTTGAGCCGAAGCATGTTCCGCCTCCAGTAAGCCAGCCTTCGCCATCCGTTCACGTACCCAGTCCCGCGCGCTGGCCACTTCGGCGACCGGATCGTCGGCGGTTTCACTCCACATCTCAATCAGATAGGGGCCGCAGTAGCCCGTCTGCTTCAGGGTGTTAAAACAGCGTTCAAAATCCACCACGCCGGTGCCGAAGGGAACATTTTTAAACACGCCCGGCCGCGTATCCTTTACGTGAATCGCCACGATATGCCCGATGCCCGCCTGAAGCTCCATCTGTACGTCGTTATCCCATGCCGACAGGTTGCCGATATCTGGATAGAGCTGGAACCAGGGGTTATTCAGGTAGTGCGCATAGCCCAGCGCCTTGCTGATGGAGTTCATCAGCGGATAGTCCATGATCTCCATCGCCAGCGTGACCTGCGCGCGGCTCGCCATCTCGACGCTCTCTTTCAGGCCGTCACGAAAACGACGACGCGTCTCATCGTTGGCTTGCTGATAGTAAACGTCATAACCCGCCAGCTGGATAACGCGGATGCCGACATCCTGCGCCAGAGCAATCGCTTTCCGCATGATCTCCAGCCCCTGGGCACGCACCCCGTCATCCTCGCTTCCCAGAGGAAAACGGCGGTGGGCGCTCAGGCACAGTGAGGGGACGCGAACCCCCGTTTCAGCGATGGCGCTGACCAGCGCCAGCCGTTGCTCCCGCCGCCAGTCGAGGCGAGCAAGGCGCTGGTCCGTCTCATCCACCGACATCTCAACAAAATCGAACCCCAGCTGCTTCGCCAGCTGGAGCCGCTCCAGCCAGTCATCCCCAGCAGGAAGCGCTTTCTCATAGATGCCGAGCGGAACCGGTTTAAACGACATAGCGACTCCTTAGCCCCAGAGCTGAGTGATGACGTGTTTAAACTGACGCGCTGCCTCTACCGGCGAAGCCGCATCCCGAATGCTGCGACCCGCAATAAAGACGTGGATGGGGATGCCTTTAAACAGCGGCAGATCGTCCAGCGCCAGCCCGCCGGTGACGGTCACTTTGAAGCCCATATCCGCCAGGCGCCTGATGGCGCTGATATCCGCATCTCCCCAGGAGACGCCTGCGGCCTGCGCATCACGACTGCGGTGATAAACCACCTGCTGGATGCCCGCCTCGCGCCACGCCTGCGCCTGTTCCCACGTCCAGAAACCGGTGAGTTCAATCTGCACGTCGCCGTTGTAGCCTCTGGCGACCTCCAGCGCGCCTTTCGCCGTGTTGATATCAGCACAGCAGATTACCGTGACCCAGTCGGCCTGGGCTTCAAAACACATCTTCGACAGGATGGTGCCGGCATCGGCGATTTTGGCATCCGCCAGCACGATTTTGTGCGGATACAGCGCCTTGAGGTCACGCACGGCCCGCACTCCTTCGCCGACACAGAGAATGGTGCCGACTTCGATGATATCGACTTCCTCAGCAATCAGGCGGGTGGTGGCGTAGGCGTCGGATAGGGTCTGGTTATCCAGCGCAACCTGCAACATAGGTAATGACATATTCAGCTCCTGTTAAACTGCCGCCGCAGTGGCGTTATCGATTAAGTTGAGTACGTCCTGTCCGGTTCGGCAGGCGCGTAAGCGGTCAAAATTGGCTTCGTCATTGAACAGGTTGACGATCTGCATGATCCCCACTTCCTGATGGGTATGCGCATCCACAGCGGCCATGGTGATCAGAATGTCCACCGGGTCGTTATCTTCGTGGTTGAACAGCAGCGGGGTTTTCAGCGTCACCAGCGCAAAGCCGGTTTTCTTCACGCCTTCTTCCGGGCGGCCGTGCGGCATTGCCAGCCCAGGCGCGATAACAAAATAGGGGCCGTGCTGCGCCACGCCGTCGAGAATGGCCTGGTAATAGCGCGGCTCTACCACATCCGCCCTGACCAGCAGATCGACGCCCAGCCTTACCGCCTCCTGCCAGGTGCTGGCCTCGGCCTGGAGAAGAATTGCGTTATTTTCCGCCAGCGAATCACGTAACTTCATCGCGCGTCCTTACCTCACGTCCTGAGGGAAATGTGCGTTGATCACTTCAAGCAGTTTTGGACCGAAATCCGCAGGCGACAGCATATTGCGCACGCCCACCACATATTTGTTGCCTGAGACGCTGATTTCGCCGGCGATGTGGGTCGATGCGATAATGATATCTGCACCGTTCAGTTCACTTTTATATTCACCCACTGCGCAGCTGCTTACCGTATGGTCGATATTTGACTGGGTCAGAAACTGGCCCACTTTCATCTTCATGATCATGGAGCTGCCTTGTCCGTTGCCACACACGGCCAGGATACGTACGGTCATAATCGAAACTCCTTAGTGAGTAGAGAGTTCTGCGGGTTGTTCTGCATCTTCTTCTTGTCGCAAAGATCGGCCTGCGAAAAACATATAGGCCAGCGCAGTCAGGATGATGACGGCCATAAAAATCAGTCCAAGCGAGGCGAAGCCCTGCATCACAGGGGGAGCCAGAATTGACCAGTCCGCCATGCCCATCCAGGCGCTCATGGCGGTGAGCCTGACGGCCCACACGCAGCCGAAGATTTCAATCATTCCCATCACCAGACAGATCTTCAGCGCCGCGCGCCAGCCGCCAAAATGGTTAGCAAACACGCCGATGGTGGCGTTGGAGAAGAACATCGGAATAAAGCCGGGAATGATCAGAATCGACGAGCCACAGCCGACCAGAATGCCCACCGCAATCAGCTGGCCAATGGTGCCCCACATAAAGCCCCAGACCACGGCATTAGGGGCGAAGCTGTAGATAGCCGCACAGTCGATCGCCAGAACCGCGCCGGGGATCAGACGCTGAGAGATGCCGTTAAAGGCTTCCGATAGCTCAGCGACGAACATGCGCACGCCCTGAGTGATAATGAAAATCGCCACCGCGAAAGAGAAGCCGGTTTGCAGCAGATAGACCGTCCAGTGGGTTTTGCCCGCCATCGCCTGGACAACGTTGATGCCAAAGGAGAGCAGAATGGCACCAAAAAAGAGAGTCATCACAATGGCGGTGGAGACGATGTTGTCGTGGAAGATGTTCAGCCAGCCCGGCAGCTTGAGATCTTCCACGCTCTCTTCAGGTTTACCCAGGCGGGGGGCAATCTTACAGGCTATCCAGGAGGCGAACTGCTGCTGATGCCCAACAGAGAAACCGCAGCCGTCGGTCACGGCCTGGGTGGGTTTGTACATCATGTTGGCGGTGATCCCCCAGTAGAGCGATACCAGCACCGCGGTGCAGATAATCGTGGTCCACATGGCGTAACCGAAGATATAGAACGAAACCGCCACCAGGCCCGCCTGCTGAAACATAATATGACCGGTCAGCATGATGGTGCGAATGCCGGTAATGCGGCGCAGCAGCACGTAAAGGATGTTCAGCGCCAGCGCGAGCAGAACGGCGTAGCCCACCCAGCTATAGGCATCCCCCATGCGATCGATGGTGGCCATCATCGAGGCGTAGGTGTCAGAGATAGCGCCGTTAATGCCATACACCTCTGACATTTTGGCGACCACCGGCTTAAAGGTGCTGGTCAGGATGCCTGAACCCGCCTGCAGCAGCATAAAGCCAATAATGGTTTTAATGGTGCCTTTGATAATCACGCTGACGCTTTTGCGCAGCAGGATATAACCCAGACAGGTCACAATCCCCAGCAACAGCGGAGCGTTGGTCATCACCTGATGAAAGAACAGGGTAAAAATGTTGTAGAGGATCTCCATAACGCTCTCCAGAAAGGAAAACACAAGGGGCAATCCCTGTGTGGTCAGTGCCAACACTCTAGTAATCACCAAAAATCACCACAAGATCACTTTTGATTATTTGTGACGCGCCATGCAAATTATTTTTGTGCGCCATGCGATGATCGCTCCTGCCTGTAACGCCCCTGAATTAAAGGTTACCCCGCTAATATATAAGTAAAAACTATATTTATTAGCCAGTTAAGTACGGGTGTTGCAGCGGGTATGCAAATGTCACTGGCGTAATCAAGGCGTTGCAAACCGAATCAAAGCGTGTCAGTATCAATCAAAGGTAATCATATTGTGATTACTTTTGATTTCATTAAGGAGTGGAACCGATGAGTAAAGTGAACACCATCACCCGCGAATCCTGGATTTTGAGCACGTTCCCGGAGTGGGGCAGCTGGCTAAACGAAGAGATTGAGCAGGAGCAGGTCGCGCCGGGTACCTTTACGATGTGGTGGCTGGGCTGTACCGGAATCTGGCTTAAGTCAGAGGGCGGGGCCAATATTTGCATCGATTTCTGGTGCGGCACCGGCAAGCAGAGCCACGGCAGCGGGCTGATGAAAAAAGGGCATCAGATGCAGCGTATGAGCGGGGTGGAAAAGCTCCAGCCCAACCTGCGCACCACTCCTTTTGTGCTCGACCCTTTTGCCATTCGGCAGATCGATGCGGTGCTCGCCACGCACGATCACAACGATCATATTGATGTCAACGTGGCCGCCGCCGTGATGCAAAACTGCGCGGAGACGGTGCCCTTTATCGGACCTCAGAGCTGCGTGGATATCTGGATCGGCTGGGGAGTGCCAGAAGCGCGCTGCATCGTGGTGAAGCCGGGCGATGAGATAAAAATCAAAGATACGGTGATTCATGCGCTGGATGCGTTTGACCGCACCGCGCTGATTACCCTGCCAGCCGATCAGAAAGCCGCGGGCGTGCTACCTGATAATATGGACGCGCGCGCGGTCAACTACCTGTTCAAAACCCCCGGCGGTTCGCTTTATCACAGCGGTGACTCTCACTACTCTAACTACTATGCGAAGCACGGAAATGACCATCAGATCGACGTGGCGCTTGGCTCATATGGTGAAAATCCGCGCGGCATCACGGATAAAATGACCAGTGCCGATATGTTGCGTATGGCTGAAGCGCTGAAAACCCGCGTGGTGATCCCATTCCACCACGATATCTGGTCAAACTTTCAGGCCGATCCCCAGGAGATCCGCGTGCTGTGGGAGATGAAAAAAGATCGGCTGAACTATGGCTTCAAGCCCTTTATCTGGCAGGTCGGCGGCAAGTTCACCTGGCCGCTGGATAAAGACAAGCTGGAATATCACTATCCGCGCGGTTTTGATGACTGTTTTACAGCTGAACCCGATCTACCCTTTAAGTCTTTTCTTTAGGGCTGAGGTGCCGGATAATCCGGCACCTTCCGCTTGACGGTCGGTCAAACAAAAACAGGTAGCAGAATGACTGAAACACAGCGACATCATCTTTTAATTAATCTGCTGCGTGAACACGATGTGCTTAGCGTCAGTGAGATTACTGAACTTTTGGGTACCTCTCCGGCCACCACCCGGCGCGACATTATTCGCCTCGATAAAGAGGGGAAAGTGCGTAAAGTCCGCAATGGCGCCGAAGCCATCACGCCGGAACGCGAGACCTGGCTCCCGCTTAATCCTAACCGGGCGCCAAACCATGACGAGAAGGTGCGCATCGCCCGGGCGGCGTCGACCTTCATTCATCCCGGCGAAAGTGTGGTGATTAACTGCGGTTCGACGGCGTTTCTGCTGGGCCAGGAAATCTGCAACAAGAAAGTACAAATCATCACTAACTATCTGCCTCTGGCCAACTACCTGATTGAACATGACCATGAAAGCGTCATTATCATGGGGGGCCAGTACAGTAAAAATCATTCGATCATTTTGCCGCCCCAGGAGAGCAGCAGCAGCCTCTATGCCGGTCACTGGATGTTTACCAGCGGCGGCGGACTGACCGCCGAAGGGCTGTATAAAACGGATATGCTGACGGCGATTTCTGAGCAGCAAATGCTGGGAATGGTCGGGAAGCTGGGCGTGCTGGTGGACAGCAGCAAGCTGGGCCAGCGCGCGGGCATGCTGTTCAGCAAGGCGGAGAATATCGATCTGGTGATCACCGGCCAGCAGGCCGATGCCGGGATTGTAAACGCGCTGAAAGCGCAGGGTATCGAGGTGGTACTGGTATAGCGCTGCGAATGCGCCGCAGGCCGTTGCGTGCGGCCTGGCGCGGCGCAAAAAAAAGCCGGTAACTCAGGTTACCGGCTTTTTCGCCTCTAAGCGGCTTAGCCTACCAGCGGCTTCGCGGTTTTCTCAACCAGCGCCAGCAGGACTTTCACATCTTCCAGCGTGACGGTGGGGTTAAGCAGCGTCAGCTTCAGGCAGGTTACGCCGTTGTGCTCGGTCACGCCGACGTTGGCGCGGCCCGATTCCAGCAGCGCGTCGCCGATGCGCTGGTTCAGCAGCGCGGTTTCGGCAAGATCGTGACAGCCGGTTTCCGGATGGAAGCGGAACAGCACGCTCGCCAGCTGCGGCTTCATCACCAGCTCAAGCAGCGGATGGGCGCTGATATATTTCGCGACCTGCTGGGCAAGGGTGACGCCGTGATCGATGATCGCCGCGTACTGTTTCTGACCCAGCGCTTCCAGACCCATCCACAGCTTCAGCGCGTCGAAACGGCGCGTGGTCTGCAGCGATTTGGATACCAGGTTCGGCACGCCCGCCTCTTCGTCAAACTCAGAGTTCAGGTAAGCCGCCTGGTAGCGCATCAGCTCATAGTTCGCCGCATCTTTCAGCAGGAAAGCGCCGCAGCTGATGGTCTGGAAATACTGCTTGTGGAAGTCCAGGGTAACGGAATCCACCAGCTCCAGGCCGTCCAGATAGTCGCGATATTTTTCCGACAGCAGCAGCGCGCCGCCCCAGGCTGCATCGACGTGTACCCAGATATTGTTCTGGGCCGCCAGCGCGGCGATGTCGCGCAGCGGATCGATAGCGCCCGCGTCGGTGGTGCCTGCGGTAGCAACGATCGCCAGGATCTGTTCGCCGTTGGCTTTCGCCTGGGCGATCTTCTCCGCCAGATCGGTTACGTCCATACGGGCGTATTCGTCGGTTTTCACCTGGGTTACGCACTGGTAGCCCAGGCCGAGCAGCGCCATATTCTTCTGTACGGAGAAGTGGGCGTTTTCAGAACAGAAGACCTTCAGCTTGCGCAGATCGCCTGTCAGGCCATCCTGCTGCACTGAGTGGCCCTGACGCGCAAAAAACGCGTCGCGCGCCAGCATCAGGCCCATCAGGTTGCTCTGGGTGCCGCCGCTGGTGAAGACGCCCGCGTCGCCCGCTTCATAGCCAACCTGGGCGCGCAGCCACTCGATCAGCTTCATCTCAATGATGGTCGCTGACGGGCTCTGGTCCCAGGAATCCATGCTCTGGTTGGTGGCGTTGATCAGCACTTCCGCCGCCTGGCTGACTACCAGGCTCGGACAGTGCAGATGCGCCACGCACTGCGGGTGATGCACCGCCAGGCTGTCCTTCAGGAAGAACTCCACCGCGCGCTCAATGGCAGCCTGGTTGCCCAGGCCGGTCGGGTTGAAGTCCAGCGCAATACGCTCGCGCAGTTCCGCGACGGTTTTGCCCTGATACATTTCAGGCTGCTTCAGCCACTCAACAACCGCTTTGCTGCTCTGCTCGATAACCTGCTGATAGGCTTCGATGCTCTGCGCTGAGCCCGCCAGGATCGGATTTAATTCAGACATGATTGCATTCCGCTCCACTTAAACCGGCTGCACGCCAGCGGCCAGCAGCGCCTGCTCGAACTTATCGAGGAAGACTTCCAGCTCCTGGTTGGTGATCAGCAGGGAAGGCAGCAGACGCAGCACGCAGCCGTGACGGCCGCCGCGCTCGAGGATCAGGCCCGCTTCAAAGCATTTTTTCTGCAGCAGGGCAGAGAGATCGCCGTCCGCCGGATAGCAGCCCAGCTGATCTTTGGCTTCGTTCGGCTTCACAATCTCGATGCCGATCATCAGGCCCAGGCCGCGTACGTGGCCGATAACCGGGAAGCGTTTCTGCATCTCAGCCAGTTTGCCTTTCAGCCACTCGCCTTGCTGTGCCACTTTGTCGGCGATGTTCTGCTCTTTCAGGATCTTCAGCGTGGTCAGGCCGGTCGCCATCGCCAGCTGGTTGCCGCGGAAAGTACCGGTGTGGTGACCCGGCGCCCAGGCGTCGAACTGCTTTTTGATACCCAGTACGGCGAGCGGCAGACCACCGCCCACAGCTTTGGACATCACAATAATGTCTGGCTGAATGCCGGCGTGTTCAAAGGCGAAGAATTTACCGGTGCGCGCAAAGCCCGCCTGCACTTCGTCGATGATCAGCAGAATGCCGTGCTCTTCGGTCACCTTACGGATACGCTGCAGCCACTCGGCCGGTGCCGGGTTTACGCCGCCTTCGCCCTGGACCGCTTCCAGGATCACCGCCGCAGGTTTGCGCACGCCGCTTTCCACGTCGTTGATCAGATTTTCGAAGTAGTAGGTCAGCGCTTTTACGCCCGCTTCGCCGCCGATGCCCAGCGGGCAGCGGTAAAGGTGCGGGTAAGGCATAAACTGCACTTCCGGCATCATGCCGTTGACCGCTTCTTTCGGCGACAGGTTACCGGTGACCGAGAGCGCGCCATGGGTCATGCCGTGGTAGCCGCCGGAGAAGGCGATAACGCCTGAACGGCCGGTGGCTTTTTTCGCCAGCTTGATGGCTGCTTCTACCGCGTCCGCGCCGGACGGGCCGGTGAACTGCAGTTTGTACTCTTTACCCTGGCCCGGCAGCAGCGACAGCAGGTATTCAGAGAACGCATCTTTTAAGGGCGTTGTCAGATCGAGAGTATGTAACGGCAAGCCGCTGGTAATGACATTTTGGATGCTCTGCAATACGTCAGGATGATTGTGACCCAGCGCCAGCGTACCCGCGCCTGCCAGGCAGTCGAGGTACTCTTTGTTGTCGGCGTCGGTGATCCATACGCCTTTCGCCTGGGTAATCGCTAACGGTAACTTGCGGGGATAACTTCTGACGTTTGATTCGAACTCAGCCTGACGGGCCAAATAGGTTTCATTGTTTGCGTTTGAAGTGGCATCTAAAGAATCAATACGGACTTTATCCGTCATCATATCTCTCCTACAACCGGGGCAATCGTATGTGCCGCAGTTGAATGATTGTTAAAAAATCGGGTTACCTGATTTTAGGCGCGGCCAATATAGAGCTTTTGCGATTCGGGCTCAATCTTTTATTTTGTTTAGATTCATTCGCGTTTATATATAACAAACCTTTCCTGCCATGCGGCCTGCCAGCAAAGTATGCGCGCCCCTGATGACGCCTGTGTTAACAAGGTGTGACGGCGTAGCGCAGCCGGCAGGTTTAACCGCAAAAAAAACGCTAACCGAAGAAGAAACAGGCAATTAAAGGCCTTTTTTGTTGACGTATTAAACAAACGACGCGGTGAAAATTATCACGCCATAAATTAATCCGCAGCGCGAAGGTTAAGTTATATAAAAGGCTTAACCTTACGTGCGGGAAACATATTTAAACCAAATTGTTTAAACCGGAAATCTTTAGCGCAGCAGCGAGGGAAGCAGCGCAGCGGAAACCGAATCGCGCAGCAGGCGCTGCGCCTGAAGGTCCAGGCTACGGTTTTGCCACAGGGTTATCCCGATGCGGCCCGCCGCAGGCAGCGCCCCGTCGACCATATGCAGGCCGGACGGCAGACCCACAGGCGAGCGCAGCGTAATCCCCAGGCCCGCCTGAACCGCCGCCCAGATGCCGCTGAGGCTCGGACTGGTAAAGATAATGCGCCAGGGGATCCCGGCGCCGTCCAGCGCGGCGATAGCGCGCGAGCGCATCTGACAGGGCGCATCAAACATCACCAGCGGTAAAGGTTCGCCGCTTGCCAGCAGCCTGTTGACCTCACTCTGCGACGAAGCGATCCACACCAGCGGGCATTCCCCTAAAAACTCGCTCTCATCCAGCACCTGCTCAGGCTGCCACAGCAGTGCGATATCGACCTGACGTTCAAGCGCCGCCTGGCGCAGGGCGCGGTTGCGATCAATGCGCGCCGTCAGATTGAGATGCGGATGCTGACGCGCCAGCTGGCTTAGCAGGGCGGGCATCAGGGATTCGCCAAAATCCTCCTGCATGGCGATACGCAGCTCTCCCTTTAGCAGTTCACCGCGCACGGCGCGCTGCGCTTCATCGTTAAGCGCCAGCAAACGACGCGCGTAGCTCAGCAGCATCTCGCCGCTGGGCGTGAGCGCCAGCTTGCGGCCCTGCTTCACCACCAGCTCAGCGCCGCACTGCGCTTCCAGCTTTTTAAGCTGCGCGCTGACGGCGGAGGTAGAGCGACAGAGACGCTGGGCGGCAAGGGCGAAGCTGTCGTATTCGATGCCCGCCACGAAACTGCGCAGCGCATCCATATCAAGAGAGACCGGAAGTTTACTCATATCGTCCTGCTATTCGGGATGAACCATGCTGAATAATTTGATTTTCAGGATAGTAGCAGAGGACGACACTGCAGGTGAGCGATAAATCCTGAGAGGAACCACACCACCATGAGCAATGCACTCGATAAAGAGACCCTGCAGCAGGTTGCGCCAAAGCTGGCGGAGATCACGCATAACCTGCTATTCGGCGATATCTGGCGGCGCGACATCCTGACGCCGCGCGAACGCAGCCTGATCACCCTGGCCTGTCTCGCCGCGCTGGGACGGGAGAAACAGCTCGGCTGGCATATCGGCTTCGCCGGCGAAAACGGCCTGAGCCGTCGCGAACTCAGTGAAGCCTTTACCCACCTGGCCTTTTATGCCGGCTGGCCCGCCGCCGTAACCGCGCTGCACTATTTGCCAGAGGACGACAATGCCGGGGAGGAGCAGTCATGCCGCTGACCCGAATTACGCTGCCTGAGCAGACCAGCGAGGCGCGCATCGCGCTGATCGGCGACATCCTGCACCGCACGCTGGTAGATACCTTTGACGTTCCACCGCAAGACCGGTTTCAGATAGTGGAAAAACTGCCCGCGTCGCAGCGGATTTATGATGCGCACTACCTGAGCGGCGGGCGCAGCGACGATTTTATGCTTTTTACCCTGCTTGCCGGCAAACCGCGCTCGGCGGCGCAGAAAGCCGCGCTGTGCCGTACGCTGACGCAGCGGCTGGCGGAGCAGCTCGCCGTCCGTCCCGACGACGTGATGGTGGTGATCCAGTTTAACAGCGCAGGCGACTGGAGCTTTAGCAACGGCACCATGCTCGCCGGGGAGGCGTAATGATCCTGATGCACTATCGCTTTACGCTGCCCGCCGATTACGACATGGCGATTATCGAGCGCCGCATCGCAGAAAACGGCGCCAGGCTCGACGGCTTTCCCGATCTGATATTTAAGGCTTATCTCTATGCGCGACGTGATGAGGGGGCAAGAGCGAATTGCTACGCGCCGCTCTATCTCTGGCGCGACACCGACGGGATGATCCGTTTCTTACAGAGCGCCGGTTTCGCCAGGCTCACAGAGGATTTCGGCTGGCCCGCGATTCAAAGCTGGCTGGGAATAAAAGCGCCGCCGGTCGCCACGCTGCGCGACGCGCGCTTCGCGGTGCTGCGCTCTGAACCGGTTGCCCCCTATAGCGAACTGGCGGCGCTGAACCTGCAGGCGGCGCTGGTCGGCTGGGATATTTCGGCCCAGACGCTGCTGCATGTCGATTTCGCGGCGGAGGCGGAACGGCCGGGCGACGGTTACCGCATCGGCTACCTTGCACTCGGCGATCCGACTATGCGAAACGCGGTAACATCCTGAAAGAATAAATTTAACATCTTTCGGCCCGCCGCCGCCGCACTCAGGGTCTGCTCGCCTACGCTAAAAAGGTTTAGCACTGGAGAGCAAGGTCGTATGAAAAAACAAAACAGTAATATTGGTATTGCGCCTTATGGCGGTTCGGCAGGCGGCTGGGGCGCACTCAAGGCGGTAGCGGATGCTATTCGCGGCCAGATGTCAGTTAAGCAGGACGTTATCGCGCTGTTCAAGGTCAATCAGCCGGAAGGGTTCGACTGTCCGGGCTGCGCCTGGCCCGATCCCCAGCACCGCTCCTCATTCGAATTTTGCGAAAATGGCGCCAAGGCGGTCTCGTGGGAGGCCACCAGCAAGCGCACCACGCCGGAATTTTTCGCTGCCCACACCGTCAGCGAACTCTGGCAGCGCAGTGCCCTTGAGCTGGAGGGCGAAGGGCGCCTGACCCATCCCATGAAATATGACGCGGCGAGCGACACTTATCAGCCCATTGAATGGGAAAAGGCGCTGAGCGAGATCGGCGCGCTGCTGCAGAGCTATGAAGATCCCGACAGCGTCGAGTTCTACACCTCTGGCCGCGCCTCCAACGAAGCGGCCTTTCTCTGGCAGCTTTTCGCCCGCGAATATGGCACCAATAACTTTCCCGACTGCTCCAATATGTGCCATGAGCCGACCAGCGTCGGGCTGCCGCAGTCAATTGGCGTAGGCAAGGGCACGGTAGAGCTTGAAGACTTCGATCACTGCGATCTGGTGCTCTGCATCGGCCACAATCCCGGCACTAACCACCCGCGGATGCTGGCGACGCTGCGCGACGTCTCAAAGCGCGGCAAAACCATCGTGGCGATCAATCCGCTGCGCGAGCGCGGCCTTGAGCGCTTTACCTCGCCGCAAAGCCCCATTGAAATGCTGTCGATGGGATCGACGCAGCTGGCGTCTACCTATTACAAAGTGCGCGTCGGTGGCGACGCGGCGATGCTGAAAGGCGTGATGAAGACCCTGCTGTCGATGCATGAGAAAGCGCTGGCGGCGGGCGAGCCAGGGGTGATCGACGAAAGTTTTATCAACGAACATACCGAAGGGTTTGCCGCGCTGAAGGCGGATCTTGAGGCGACGGAATGGCCGCATATTTTGAAAGTCTCCGGCATGACGCTCGAAGAGATTCAAAATATCGCGCATCTTTACGCCGCGGCGGAAAACACCATTATCTGTTACGGCATGGGGATTACCCAGCACCAGTACGGTACGCAGAACGTGCAGCAGATCGCCAACCTGCTGCTGATGCGCGGCAATATCGGCAAGCGCGGCGCGGGCATCTGCCCGTTACGCGGTCACTCCAACGTTCAGGGCGATCGCACCGTCGGCATTACCGAGATCCCGCCGCAGTGGATGCTGGACAATATTGAAAAAGCGTTCGGCTTTAAGCCGCCGCAGAAGCATGGACACGGCGCGGTGGCGGCGATCCAGGCGATGCGCGACGGCAAAGCCAAAGCGCTGCTCTGCCTGGGCGGCAACCTGGCGGAGGCGATCTCCGATCCGCAGGTCACCTTTGAAGCGATGCGCAAGCTCGACCTGGTGGTGCATATGGCCACCAAGCTCAACCGCTCACACCTGCTGCTCGGCAAGCATAACTATCTGTTCCCGGTGCTGGGCCGCACCGAAATCGATCGCCAGGCGTCGGGGGAGCAGAGCGTAACGGTAGAGGATTCGATGTCGATGGTGCACGCCTCGCGCGGCACGCTGAAACCCGCCTCGCCGCATCTCAAATCGGAACCGGCGCTGGTCGCCGCGCTGGCAAAAGCGACGCTGCGCAACTCGCGCGTTGACTGGGACAAAATGGCAGGCGACTACAGCTTTATTCGTGACGCCATCGAGGCGGTGTTCCCAGGCTTCGAGGATTTCAACAACCGTATTCTGACGCCTGGCGGTTTTCGCCTGCCGGTGGCGGCCTCGCAGCGGAAATGGCTGACCCCGAGCGGCAAGGCGCAGTTTAAGGTGATGCAGGGCATCAACGAAGATCCCCGCTCGCTAATCTGTCACGATCTGGTGCTGACCACGCTGCGCAGCCATGACCAGTACAACACCACGCTCTATGGCCTCAATGACCGCTATCGCGGCGTCACCGGTCGGCGCGACGTGCTGTTTATGGCGGCGGACGAGGCGGAAAAACGCCAGTTCCGCGTCGGCGATAAGGTGAATATGGTGGCGCTCGATCCCGAGGGCAACCGCACCGCACGGCGGCTCGATAATCTTACCGTGGTGGTCTATGACATGGCGCCCGGCTCGGTTGCGGCCTATTACCCTGAAGCAAACGTGATGGTGCCGCTCGACAGCCACGACACCGAGAGCGGGATCCCGGCCTACAAAAGTATCCCGGTCGCGCTGGAACGGTGCGAAGCGCCCGAGGAGACCTCAGGCGCGCTGCGCTAAAAGATCGTCAGCCAGTCAGGGGCCGCGCTAGCGGCCCTGTTTTTTACCGATGCCGTCCAGGGTGGCCAGCGCCTCATCCGGCAGCGTCAGCTGCGCCGCCGCAAGGTTTTCCCGCAGATGTTCCGGCGACGAGGTGCCGGGGATCAGCAGAATATTGGGCGAGCGCTGCAGCAGCCAGGCGAGCGCCACCTGCATCGGCGTAGCGTTAAGCTGCTGCGCCACCTGCGTCAGCTGCGTGGACTGCAGCGGCGTAAACCCGCCCAGCGGGAAGAAGGGCACATAGGCGATGCCCTGCGCGGCGAGCTTGTCGATCAGTGCGTCATCCGCGCGGTTGGCGAGATTATAAAGGTTCTGCACGCAGGCGATCTCGGTAAGCTGCTGCGCCTCTTCTACCTGACGCGCCGTGACGTTGCTTAGCCCAATATGGCGAATGACCCCTTGCTCTTTTAGCCCAATCAGCGCCCGCAGCTGCGGTTCCAGCGACCCTTCCACCGGCTTTTGCGGATTGAGCATGCTGCGCAGATTGACCACCTCCAGCACGTCGAGGTCAAGGTTACGCAGGTTATCCTCCACCGCGCTGACCAGCTCATCCGGCGAAAAAGCGGGCAGCCAGCCGCCTTTCTCGTCGCGGCGTGCGCCAACCTTGGTCACGATAATTAAATCTTCCGGGTAGGGATGCAGCGCTTTTTTAATCAGCTGATTGGTCAGGTGCGGGCCGTAGAAATCGCTGGTGTCGATATGGCGAACGCCTGCCGCGATGGCGTCACGCAGCACCTGTATCGCACGCGCCTCATCTTTTGGCGGGCCAAAGACGCCGGGGCCGGCGAGCTGCATCGCACCGTAACCTAAACGGCCGACCTCGTCGTCGCCGAGACGATAGCGAAGGGAAACCTGAGACATAGAAACCTCCTGGTGAAAGGGACCCAGTAAGTGTACTCGCTACGGTCTGGTTTCGCGTATGAAGGAAGAAGAGGGGAAAGCGGCCGCTCAGGCGACCGCGTGCAGCTGCGGTTGCGGATAGAGATGATGGACGCGACGGTCGGGGCCGCAGAGCAGAACGGGATCGCCTTTCTGCTGGCGCGTCAGAAAGTGCTGATACATCAGCTCCGTCAGGCCAGCGCCGCACCAGTAAAGATGGTGCTGATGCACGTTGACTGAGGGATAAAGGGTGCAAAAGGGGCGCACTTCGACGCAGAAGCCCTGACCGCTGAGCCTGATCGCCTCCAGCCAGATATCGGTCTGGTGTTTCTCGCTGACATTTTCCAGCAGCAGTGGAATAGCGGCGGCGCGCGTGGCGTGGCGCGTCACGCTGCCCGCATGGGCGACCATCAGCTGATGGAAGCGCTCCATACGACGGCTGGCCCCGGCGCGCGTATCGTCACGCAGCCACTGGTGAAGCGGCAGCAGCAGCCGTAACACGAAATCATCGCCGGTAAAGTTGCTGGCAAGCTTGCGCAGCAGCACCCTCAGCGACTGCGGGCTGCCAAATTCGAGCTGCCAGAGCATATCGCCGCGCCGTGCCGCCCAGCCGCCGGTGCGGAGAGGATGCGCGCCAGCCTGCGCCGTTTTGATCTCCCTGATGGTCGCGCCCTGGCTGGTCAGGCGCGTTATATCCATCACCTGTTGCAGCTGAGCCTCGGTCCATTCACGATCGGATGGGTATTTATGGATAACGCCGCTTCGATACCAGCGCTTAAGATTAACCAGAGCGGCGCCCGATATCGCGCAGATGGTTTCAGACGTATAAGTCATATGCTGTCCTTGAACGGAGAGCGAATAGCCACCGCCTGCCGCAGTGGATGAATATACAGTCTGAACCTGTCAGCCGAAAATTAAAACAGCATAAAATATTGTTTTACCTGCCGTTTCGCTTATTCAGCAGGCTGTGTCCTTAGTAATTAGCAACTTAACCGTTAACGTAATGATATGTGAATATTTTGTTTAAAGAGATGATTTATCCGCCGTTGAAGATAAACGCAACGACGCGCTGTTTTTTCAGGCGATACCAGGCTGTGCGGTCTGCGCGGAGACGCCGCCATGTGCTTAACTTAGCACAAGCATTTCAAAGAGGCGGGACATGAAGCTAAAAAGGAGAAGCGATCGAGGGACGTCGTTAAATCGTTCACTGCCCAGAAGCATTGCGATGGGCGGGCTGCTGCTGACGGTGGCGGTGACCGGGCTAAACCTCTGGACAATGCGTGAAGCCTGGCGCGATACCGTGATTCAGTCTGAACAGATGGCGGTAAATCTTTCCCTTTCTCAGGCGCGCCAGGCGGACGACACCATACTGCAGACGGAGCTGTCGCTGCGGGAAGTGCAGCATCAGCTGATAAGCGAAATGGCGATCGGCATCGACGGCGCTGCGCTCAGCCAGACCATGCGGGAGCTGGCAAGCCGGCTGCCGCAGCTGCACGGGCTGTTTTATTACGACGCCAGGGGAAAGTGGATCGCCACCTCGATGCAGAGCATTCCCAAAGGGATTAACAACGCCGATCGTGAATATTTCAATTTTCACCGCATGAATGCGCGCGACAGCGTGCATATCGGGCCGGTATTGCGCAGCCGCAGCACCGGCGACCTGGTGATACCGGTTTCGCTGCGGGTCAACGATCTTTCCGGCGGCTTCAGCGGCATACTGCTGGCCACTATTCGCGTCGACTACTTTCGTCACTTTTATAGCTACTATGAGCTGGGGCCGCAGGATGTGCTGGTGCTGATGCTGGCGGACAGCACGGTGCTCTACGCGCGGCCGATGCCCGACAGCTATATCGGCAAAAACCTCTCCTCCAGCCACCTGTTTCAGGCGATGCTCGCCAGCGCCGACAAAGGCAGCGGCCAGTGGCGCGCCGCGCTGGATGGACAGGCGCGTATTTTCGGCTTTGCCCGCTCGGAGCGCTACGGACTGGTGGTGGCAGCGGGCTACGACAAATATAACCTGCTGAAGAACTGGATTAAGGGCCAGGTAGAGAATGTGCTGCTCGATCTGGCGCTGCTGGCGGGAATTGTGCTGCTCGGAGCCTATATCCTCAGCCAGGCGCGGCGCAGCCTGCGCTATCAGCAAGAGCTGACCCGCCTGCGCGACGAGCTGACTGCGGCGAACCTGTCGCTGGAGAACCTCGCGCTCGCCGATGGCCTGACCGGGCTGGCGAACCGCCGCCAGTTCGACCATTACCTGCAGCAGAGCCTGCTCGATGCGACGGAGCACGGCCAGCCGCTGTCGCTGATCCTGATGGATATCGACTACTTCAAGCGCTACAACGACACCTACGGCCACGTTGCCGGTGACGCCTGTCTGCAAGCGGTTGCCAGCGCGCTGCGCGGGCTGACGCTGCGCGCTGACGATAAGGTGGCAAGGTATGGCGGCGAAGAGTTCGCTATTATTTTGCCGGGCGCAACCGGGCCGGACGCGCTGAGCATCGCTGACGCGGCGGTGAAGGCGGTGAGCGCACGCAATATTCCCCATGACTCCTCGTCGATCGCCGCGCACGTCACCCTGAGCGCGGGCTGCGCGACCTTTCTGCCTGAAAGCGATCGCCCCCAGCCCCAGGTGCTGATCGAGAAGGCAGATGAGGCGCTCTATCTGGCGAAGCATGGCGGACGCAATCAGGCGCGGCGTTCTCCCTGAGCCGCTAAGGCGGAGTAGGCGCGGCGCAGTAGGTTTCGACGATCTGCGCCAGCGGCTGCGGCTTGCCGAGGTAGTAGCCCTGCAGACCGTCGCACTCCATCAGTTTTAGTTGCTCCATCTGAGAGGCAGTTTCGACCCCCTCGGCGGTAATGCTGAGGGCGTAGGCTTTTCCCAGTCCCACCATGTTCTCAACAATCTTCCGCGCCTGCGCGGAGTCGCTGAGCGGGAAGATAAAGGATTTATCGATTTTGATGCCGTCGAACGGAAAGGTGCGCAGATAGTTCAGCGAGGCGTAGCCGGTGCCGAAATCATCAATTAAAAACTTCACGCCCAGCGCCTTGATCGCCTGCATCACCTCAAGCGTGGTTTCCGGGTCCTGCAGCATGGCGTTTTCCGTTACCTCGATCTCCAGCCGGTTGCTCGGCAGGCCGGTGGCCTCCAGCGCAGCGCGAATACGCCGCGGCAGGCCTTTATCGCTGAACTCTACCGCGGAAAGGTTGACCGACACCGCCAGTCCCGGCAGGTCGCGGCGCGTATCTTCGCAGGCGCGCAGCAGCACCCAGTCACTCAGCGCGCTAATCAGCCCGGTCTCTTCCGCCAGCGGGATAAACTGATCGGGCATCAGCACGCCGTGCTGCGCGTGGTGCCAGCGCACCAGCGCCTCGACGGCGGTGACGCGGGCGGCGCGCACGTCGTAGCGCGGCTGCCAGGCGAGCCGCAGCTGGTCGGTGTGGATCGCCTCGCGCAGTTCGCGCTCCATTTCGCGCCGCTGTACGATCTTCTCTCCCATATCGCGCTGGTAAAAGACCCAGTTGTTGCGCCCGGCGTTTTTCGCCTTGTAGAGCGCAATATCCGCATAGCGCAGCAGATCGCCGGGGTTATTACCATCCTGCGGCGCCAGCGCAATGCCCAGGCTGGCGCCGATATAAACCTCGCCGCCGTTGATGGCGAAGGGCAGATTGATCTGGGTGATAATGCGGCTACAGAGCGCGCTAATCTCCTCCTGGCTGGTCATGTCGGAGACGATCATCACAAACTCGTCGCCGCCGAGGCGGGCGGTCATCCCCGCCTCTTTAAGGCAGTCGCTGAAGCGCAGGGAGACCTCGTGCAGCACGCTGTCGCCGGCGGCGTGGCCGTAGAGATCGTTCACCGGCTTAAACTTATCCAGGTCGATCATGATCACCGCCAGCGGCCGATCGCTGTGCAGCGCGCCGCTAAGCTTGCCCGCAAGGCAGGCGTTCATCTGCGCGCGGTTGGGCAGGCCGGTCAGCTCATCAAACTGTGAGAGATAGCGCACGCGCGCCTCCGCCTCGACTTCCAGCGTCACGTCGGTGGCCGTGCCGCGATAGCCTTTCTTCCCCTGCGCCAGCGTAACCGGCCGCAGCGTCAGGTTGCAGAAGCGAATATGCTGCTGCGCGGATCGGTAGCGGCAGCGCAGCAGCGTCAGCGGCTCGCCGGGCTGCTCCCGCTGCGTCAGCCGCTGCGGCAAATCGGCATCGTCGAGCAGAAAAGCGTGCAGCGGCTGATGCAGCCAGTCCTGGCTGTGGTAGCCGGTGACGGCGGGAAAGCGCCCGGAGATCCAGGTAAAGCGCAGCTGCGCATCCGCTTCCCAGATCCAGTCGGTGGTGCTCTCCGCCACGTCGCGAAAGCGCTGTTCGCTGGCGGCAAGCGCCTGCTGGCTCTGCTCCAGCAGGAAGGTGCTGACGTCGCTGTGGCGCGCTTTGCGCAGCGCGTTGCGCATCAGCATGGTGGCGGTGAAAAAGGTGGCGCCCATCAGCAGCACCAGCAGCGGCAGCAGCCAGGTAAGCAGCGCGCCGCCGGGATTGTCGCTCTGCCACATCAGCGTCACGGCGCCGCCCAGCGCTGATACGCGATAGCGCGCGGTGTCGGCGGAGGCGGCGGCCAGCGCGTCGGCGTAGCTGAGGTTCTTAATGCCATACTCCGCGCCGGCGCTCGCCAGCTTCGCGGGCGTGAGGCGGTCGACAAAGATCATTACAGAGGGGGGGCCTTCAACCCTGTTTACGCTGTGGTCGCCCCCTGGGGTGATCCAGGAGGCGCCAATCAGCGCCAGCTGGTCGCCGGTGCGCACCAGACGCGCGATCGCCTTGCCGTCGTTCTGCTGTAGCCACTGCTTCACAACGTTAAGCGGGTCCTGACCCAGCCACGCCTGAAAACTTTCGTGGCGCAGCGCCCCCTCAAGCACGCTGTAGCGGGTTTCGCCGCTGGGGGCGATCACGAACACCCCCTCATAGCCGAAGGTGGTGAACAGCGATTCGCCCAGGTTCTGATTTTGCCAGGCCCAGTCGAGGTTTAGCACGCGATGCAGGTTATCGTAGGCTTCGCCCCATTCCGCGTTGTCGCTGAGGTGAAAGCGCATGCTCTCCTCGCTGCTGGCGAACGCCTTGCCCAGCAGCAGACCGCTGCGAAGATCCGCTTTATCGTTCAGATCGTCGGCCACGCAGAGCAGCGCGGTCAGCGCGGCGCCAAAAGAGAGGCCGAGCAGCACCAGCATAATAATCATCGGTTTTCTGACCAGGCCGCGCGCGCGTCCGTCAGTGGAAGAGGGGTGAGTATAAGTCGTCATCAATAGTCGCCGCGCCAGAGTGTCGATAAAGCGTATTTGAAATACTTCTCACCGTTATCGGCAGCAGAGAGGCCGGACTACAGCGCGCTGATGAAGGAATTATGACAACTGGCTGGCGGCCGCCGCGCAGGCGGACGCAGGGGAGATGACCTGCCGCCATCCTGCCGCTGGTGTCCTCCGCGATAATGGCGCTCGGATAACGCGTCGGGCTCAGGTCGTTAGCGAGAATCCCTGCAGCGGCGTCTGGAAAATGTGCAGCGCGCCGCGCAAATAAAATTAATAAAAGCGGAGACCGTGCCGATGACAGGAGAGCTAAACCCTGCCTGAACACATAAGGTCAGGGGCACTAACCTTATGGAGAACAGGATGAACATCACCCAACGCCTGCTGTTGGCATTCTCGCTGCTGTTTGGCGCGATTATTTTACAGGCCGTACTGGCTATCTCGCTGCTGTCCGGGTTTCAGGATCGCTTTGAGTATGTCCAGGCCAACGCTATTCCCTCGATCAAGGATCTGGGGAAAATGATTGATGAAGGTAATCAGCTGGCAATCACGCTCTACAAGCACCAGAGCCAGACCGAAGACGCGAAGTTTGCCGGGGTGGAAAAAAACCTCGCCGCAAGCCTGGCGCAGATCAAATCGCAGATCGACTACTACATGACCAACGATATCTCTAACGACGAGGACAAGCGTCTGACCAACGTCGCCTATGAGAACCTGCGCGTAATTAACGATCGTCTGCCGGCGTTTATCGCCGCCTCCCATGCGCATCAGGATAGCCTGACGCTCGGGATGATCGAGGGCGATACGGGCGTCGGCGCAGCGATTCGCCAGTTGATTGCCGACTACCAGAAACAGCTGACGCTCAATATCGACATCAGCAACGAGCTGCGCGACACCAACCGTAGCCAGTTTAAAATTGTGCTGTGGGCCACCATCGGCGGCGTGATCGCCACCATCGTGCTGTTCGGCCTCTTCTCTACCTTTACCATTTTGCGTATTCGCCGCAGCCTGACGGCCATGGGCAACGTGATGACGCGCGCCAGTGACAATCTCGACCTGACGCTGAACGCCGATGAGAGCCGTCGTGATGAGATTGGCAATATGGCGCGCGCCTTTAACCATCTGATGCAGCGCGTCGCATCGGCGCTCGCCTCGGTGAACCAGGCGTCGCAGTCGGTCAGCAGCGCATCGGTGCAGATTACCGCAGGCAATGAGGATCTCTCTTCGCGTACCGAGCAGCAGGCGGCGTCGCTGGAAGAGACGGCGGCCAGCATGACCCAGCTGAGCGAGACGGTACGTCAAACCGCTGACAATACCCGCCAGGCGAGCCAGCTGGCGGCCAACGCCAGCAGCCTGTCAGAAAAGAGCGGCGCATCGCTGAGTACCATGCTGGCAACAATGGACGATATTCGCGGCAGCTCGCGCAAGGTAAACGATATTGTCTCGCTGATTGAAGGCATCGCGTTCCAGACCAACATCCTGGCGCTTAACGCGGCGGTAGAAGCGGCGCGCGCTGGCGAGCACGGCAAAGGCTTCGCCGTGGTGGCGGGCGAGGTGAGAAACCTGTCGCAGCGCTCCACCGCCGCTGCCCATGAGATTAAAGCGCTGATCGAAGCCTCGCATCAGCTGACGGAAGCGGGCGCTGCGCAGGCGAGCGACGTGGGCCGCAATATGGACGTGATGAAAGATGCGATTCGCCAGGTCAGCGATCTGGTCGGCGAAATTGCCGCAGCAGCGGTCGAACAGAGTCAGGGCATCGCGCAGGTACACCAGGCGGTGAACCAGATGGACGACGTAACCCAGCAGAACGCCGCGCTGGTGGAAGAGGCGTCGGCGGCGGCGCAGTCGCTGCAGGAGCAGGCCAGCACGCTTACCGAACTGGTCGGCAAGTTCCGCATTGGCAGCACTCTCGAGTTCGCCGCGCCGCGTGCGCCGGCAGCGCAGCCGACACCTTTTCGCGCCCCTGCGCCGCAGCGCGTCGCGGTGATCAACGAAGCGGAGTGGCAGAGCTTCTGATCCCAAAGACGAGATGCCGCAGCCGGCTGAAACCGGTTGCATGCCGTTGAGGTGCCATACCTATCCGGAAGCGACGACGCTTCCGGATTTTTTTTAAGCTTTTCCCGCGCGCCGGGCGAGGTAGAGGCTACGGCAGTGGCCGCCGTTATTTTTTCTTATTGAGCATCGCCTGCAGGTCGGCGAAGGGGTTATAGGTGGCGGCACCGACATCCTTTTGCGCATCCTCTCCCGCCACCACGCGAGTGCCGTACTGGTCCGCTTCCGTGTATTTTTCGTGTTCATGGTCGTGACAGTAGAGGCAAAGAAGCTCCCAGTTGCTGCCATCTTCCGGGTTATTGGTGTGATCGTGATCGATATGGTGGACGGTAAGTTCGCGCAGGTTGGAATACACGAACTCGCGCGCGCAGCGTCCGCACACCCACGGATAGATTTTCAGGGCTTTCTCGCGGTAGCCGCTTTCCAGCCGCGCATAGTTTTTAGGGATCAGAGCCATGGTGGTTGTTACCTTTCAGAAGATATTGCCTGTGATGTGCGCAGGCTAGCCTGCCCGGTAACGAACATCAAGCCAGGTTTGCGCCTGGTGGCTGGCCTGACGCCCTGGTTCGCCAGCCCTGTGCGCCTGCTTATAACTTCGCGCTGTAGAGCACTGGCCCCGTAGGCTGCCCGGTTTTCGATCCGCCTTTTGGCTCCAGACTCACCGCCAGAACCGCGTTTTCCATCGAGAGCCGCCGGGTAATATCGACATTATTGACCGACCCACCCTGAATCACGCCGAGCGAAACCGGCGCCTGGCCTGCGGGGATCACCCACAGCTCCAGGCTCTTGTCGGGCGCGACGTCCATAACCTCTACCGGCGAGAGCCTGATGCGATCGCGCGCGCCATTCGCGCTGACGATCCACTGGCCGCTTTGCTGACCGCCGTTAAGCACCGTGAGCGGCGTCAGCGCTGGCGGCCGGAACGCAAAGGCGTAGAGCAGCACGGCGAAAACCAGCCCGGCAGCGGTAAGCCAGGGCAGGGTGCGCCCATAAACAGGCGCTGGCTTTCTCTCCGGCAGCGCAAGGGCGATTTTTTTCCAGACCGCTTCCGGCGGCGTCACCGGCTGCAGCTGACTCTCCATACCGTGCAGCAGCGTGATCCAGCGCGCCGTCTCCGCCTCCAGCGCCGGCTCTCTCTTCAGTCTGCGCTGAAAGCGCAGCCTTGCCGCGCCGCGCAGCGTGCCCAGCGCATATTCCGCCGCCAGTGCCCGATCGCGCCGATCGTTTACGCTCATAGTCCCACGCACTCCCGCAAATGCGCCAGACCGCGACGGATCCAGCTTTTAACTGAGCCGACGGGCTGCTGCACCCAGTCGGCGATCTCGCTATGGGACATCCCCTGATAGTAGGCCAGAGAGAGGGTCTGCCGCTGTTCACTGCTTAAATTCTGCAGGCAACGATGAAGACGCTCCGCCCGATCGCTGTGGTGCGTGTCATCCTGCAGGCCCGCCGGGGAGGAGACCCACTCATCGCTGAGCGCTTCGTCAGGCGCTGTTCGCCGCACCGCGCCGCTGCGCAGCCAGTCAATGCAGCGGTTGCGCAGGATATGGGTCATCCAGGTCAGGGGCGAACTGAGCGCGTGATTAAAGGTCGAGGCATTGTTCCAGACCGTAATAAAGCAGTCGTGCAGCACATCTTCCGCCCAGGCGCGATTGCGCAGCGTACGCAGTGCAACGGCGAACAGATAGGGCGAGGTAAGCCGGTAAAGCCGTTCAAACGCAAGGCGGTCGCCGTTGACGACCGCCTTCATTAACTGATTAAGCTGTTCGGCCTGAGTGGTGTCCATATTTTTTCCGCATGGATTTAGCGCCAGTCCGAGTATAGATAATTACTTCGGCATCAGAACAGTATCAATAACGTTAATCACGCCATTCTTCTGGTAGACGTCATAGGTGCTGATATTGGCGATATTGCCCTGAGCATCTTTTAGCTGAATATTGTGCGGGCCGTTGCTCATAATCCATAGCGGCTGGCCGTTCACCGTTTTCAGTTCGGCATGGCCGCCGCCCTGCTTAATTTTATGCTCCAGCGCTTTCATATCATATTTGCCGGCTACCACATGATAGGTGAGCACGCTGCTGAGCTTCGCCTTGTTCTCCGGTTTGAGCAGGTCATCTACCGCGCCCGCAGGAAGTCTGGCGAAAGCGGCGTTGGTGGGCGCAAAGACCGTAAAGGGGCCTTTGCCTTGCAGGGTATCCACCAGGCCCGCCGCCTTAACGGCCGCCACCAGGGTGGTGTGATCTCGGGAATTTAATGCATTTTCGACGATATTTTTTTGCGGATACATCGCTGCGCCGCCAACCATAACAGCGTCATCATTCATCGCGGCCCATGAGCCTGCTGAAACGAAAAGGACAGCGAACACAACGGAAAGGCTGATTAACTTTTTCATCATATATCCTCGTTGAAGGAGCAATAAGGTTGCTCACAAAGGGATATACGCGTGAGAAGGGCAACTGGATGCAGCGGCGGAAAATTATTTTTAACTGCTGATGGCGGCGTGACGAGGGAAGGGGATGCGCCGCTCTCTCCTTGCCGTAGAGATCGAGGCTGCAAGTTAATCCGGTCAGGCGAAAACGCCCAACCGGACGGCACTCTTTTGCAGCGCCTGGCGGCGTTACTTAGCCATTAACTCTTTTCGGACAATCTCCGCGCCCGCGCTTAAGGCGTTGAGCTTGCCGTTGGCTACGTGACGAGGCAACGGGATCATGCCGCAGTTAGTGCAGGGATAGAGCTTATCGGCGTCAACAAACTGCAGCGCCTTGCGCAGGGTGCTGGCAACCTCTTCGGGGGTCTCAATGGTATTGGTGGCCACGTCGATGGCGCCTACCATCACTTTTTTGCCGCGAATCAGCTCGATCAGATCCATCGGCACGCGTGAGTTCTGACACTCCAGCGAAACGATGTCGATATTCGACTTCTGCAGTTTCGGGAAAATCTCTTCATACTGACGCCATTCCGTTCCCAGCGTCTTTTTCCAGTCGGTGTTGGCTTTGATGCCGTAGCCGTAGCAAATATGCACCGCCGTTTCGCACTTAAGACCTTCAATCGCCCGCTCCAGCGTCGCGATGCCCCAGTCATTCACTTCATCGAAGAAAACGTTAAAGGCTGGCTCGTCGAACTGAATAATATCTACGCCAGCGGCCTCCAGCTCTTTGGCCTCCTGGTTGAGAATTTTAGCGAACTCCCAGGCCAGCTTTTCGCGGCTTTTGTAGTGGCCGTCGTAAAGGGTATCGATCATCGTCATCGGGCCAGGCAGCGCCCATTTAATCGGCTGGCTGGTCTGCTGACGTAGAAATTTCGCATCCTCAACGAACACCGGCTTTTGACGGCTCACTTCGCCAACCACGCTCGGCACGCTGGCGTCATAGCGATCGCGAATTTTCACGATCTCACGCTTTTCAAAATCAACGCCGCTCAGGTGTTCAATAAAGGTGGTGACAAAATGCTGACGCGTTTGTTCGCCATCGCTGACGATATCGATGCCGGCCTCAAGCTGATCCGCCAGACATAACCGCAGGGCATCTTTTTTGCCGTCGACCAGCTCGCGATCCTGTAATTTCCACGGCGACCAGAGCGTCTCGGGCTGCGCCAGCCAGGAGGGTTTAGGCAAGCTGCCAGCGGTAGAGGTTGGTAATAACTTTTTCATAAAGCGTGACCCTGTGGGTTAGATAATCAAAGAACGGAATGAACAGCCCATTGCTCAAGCAGCGTCTGATAGGGTTTGATAAAGTTCTCTTCGGTGAACTTACCCTGCTCAACGGCTAACTGACTACGTTCTTCGCGGTCGTAAACAATTCGAGTTAAAGAGTAATCCTGATGATTCAGGTCCGGCTGATAGCGCTGTCCCGCCGGGGAGTTGGCGTTATAGATCTCCGGCCGGTAGATCTTCTGGAAGGTCTCCATGGTGCTGATGGTGCCGATCAGCTCAAGGTTGCTGTAGTCGGCCAGCAGGTCGCCGCTAAAATAGAACGCCAGCGGCGCGACGCTATTTTGCGGCATAAAATAGCGCACCTGCAGACCCATCTTCGCAAAGTAGCGGTCGGTCAGTGAGGGGCGGTCTTGCTGATATTCCACGCCCAGCACCGGGTGCTGATTATTGGTTCTGTGGTAAACGTTTTTGCTGGAGACGCTCAGGCAGATCACCGGCGAGGTTTGAAAGCGTTCTTTATAGGCAGACGAGGCCACAAAACGTTTGAAAATGGTGCCGTGCAGATCGCCGAAGGTCTCGGGAAGCGTAAAGTCTGCTTTATTCTTGTTGTGCTCCGGCAGCAGCACGCTGAAGTCATAATCGCGCACGTAAGAAGAGAAGTTATTGCCCGGAATACCTTCGAGGCGCTGGCCGGTTTTGCCATCGATAATATTGGGTCTTAATATTTCAATTACCGGGAACGACGCACGGCTACCGGACGCCTCAATGCTCATCTCAGCGGAGATAATGTCGATCTCGACGGAATAGCGATCGCTGGTGGGATTATCCCAGTGCGCCAGCGAGTTAAAGCGGTTGTCAATCATTGCCAGCGCGTTGCGCAAATTTTCCTGGCGCTTATCGCCGCGGGCTAAATTGGCAAAGTTAGTGGTGATGCGCGTATTTTCCGAAGGGTTATAATTTTCGTCAAAGCGCAGGGTTTTAATCGTAAAATCGAATGGCTGAGTCATTTTAATCTGGCATCCTAATTCGTGATCGACAATCTGGTGTAATGCTTTCTGCTCAGGATATCCCGATTGGTTTAGCTGTTTTCACGTTCACAACTCTTCGTGTTACCATTACTTAACATCCATGCATCATTTATGCCTGAGTCGGGGATCAAGGAAAAGTGATATAATTTCAACGAACATGAACAATTTTCATGATCAGGCAGGGATGATGAGTAAGTGCAGCGGATTCAGCTTAATCCAGGTTGTAGATCTTCATCTTTCGCCACAGCGTTGTCGGGCTGATACCCAAAATCGTTGCCGCTCTCAGGCGGTCGCCGCCGGTCTGTTTTATCACTGAATGGATGAGTTTTTGCTCCTGTTTTTTTAACAGATCCACCTCATCCGTCAGGGAAAAAGCAGCCTCATTACTTTCACTGGCAGACGCCGAAAGATGGCAGAGGACGCGCAAAACCTTCACGTCCACCTTTTCGTTGATGTCGTGCAGCACCGTCAGGCGGGAAACGGCCGTCTGTAGCTCACGGATATTGCCCGGCCAGGGGTAAGCGTTAAGAAAATTCACCGCGTCATCGGTAAAGCGCAAAGCGATCCCCTCCCTGGAGAGCAGCGCGTCGATCAGCAGCATCACATCACCACAGCGCTCTTTAAGCGCGGGCAGCCTTAGCTCAAGAACATTGATGCGATACCAGAGATCCCTGCGGAATTCGCCTGCCGCTACCAGGGCGGCCAGGTCTTTATTGCTGGCGGTAATCAGGCGGAAGTTCGCGCTGATTAAGCGATCCCCGCCCAGTCGGCTAAACCTCTTCTCCTGCAAAATGCGCAGCAGCTTAACCTGAACCGCCAGTGGCGCTTCGCTAATCTCATCAATAAATACCGTGCCATTCATCGCCATCTCAAAAATACCGGGCTTTCCTCCCCGCAGGGCATTGGTGAAGGCGCCGTCGGCATAGCCGAACAGTTCGCTCTCCAGCAGCGTTTCGGGAATTGCCGCGCAGTTGATTGCAATAAACGGCTCGGCGCTGCGCGGCCCGGCATGGTGTATGCTCTGCGCAAACAGCTCTTTACCGGTGCCGGTTTCGCCCTGAATAGCAATCGGCATATCGCTGGCCGCATAGCGTTTAGCCTGCGCAATAGCCGACTGCATTGCCGGGGAGTCGCCGATAATATCGGCAAAGGTGTAGGTAGTGACGAAGGTTTGACTGGCGATTTTTTTGCTGCTGCGAAAACCAGAGCTGCCTGCCTGCTCTGATTTACTCCCCGTCACAATGGTGTAGAAATCCTGTTTATTGCTGAAGTGTTTGATCGAGACCTGTACGCTTTCACCCTCGATTTCCAGCGCATAATCCTGAACGTCCAGCTCATTGATGATGCTGGCATAAAGAGGTTTAAAACAGGGTTTTTGAAAGATTTTCTCGCCGGTGCTGCACTGAAACAGCGTGAAGCCGCGGGCGTTAATATTGATGATTTCCCCTGACTGATCGAGACACATCACCCCTTCGCGGGATTGATTCAGGGCCGACCAGTACATCTCCTGCCTGATCCCCTCTCGGTTGATATAGTTCAACATGCTGGTCGCGACATCGAGCGCCTGCTCAATAGTGATATTATCGGTGTCGCCCATAACGACCTTTAAATCATATTTTTTGCCCATCTCCGCGACCGTCAGGCCGCCGATAACCAGTTTATAGTCATTCTCTGCCAGGGTTTTAACGACATTTTCTATGTCGTAGTGGTTGTAGACCTGACAAATTTTAAACTCATCCTGGGCCATATTTTGGTAATAGCGTAAAACGTGACAAAAGCGCGGAAAGCCCACCGCTGCGATCTTCTGCGACGTTTTTCTGGCCTCCTGTAAAATACGGTAGATGCCGTGCAGATCGTGAGCAATCTCCACAACGGGAATATTCAGATGGTTTCGCAGAACCGCTGCCGTGCCCCCTCGGCTAATCAGGACTTTTGTCCCGCCCTGGATCAGCTGTTCAGCTTTATCAAGAAGGTCAGCGTAGTGATATTCATAAACGGGTATGTCGAGTTTTCTCTCAGCCAACACGCTGAATATACGCTGGGTGATGGTTTGTGATACCGAAAATATGGCGATCTCATTATTTTTCATAGGCAACTAAAGTTCATCAGGCTAAGGGCGAAACATCCTGTTTCCTGTCCGGTCAGGGAAAAGAACCGGACAAAAAAATACCTGCCATCGAGCGATGCGCAGGTATCTGTTATAAGCGAACTCAGCTGTTAAAAACGTTGACGGCGATAAACAATCTGTCCGTTACTGATGGTGGCACAGTTGTCTATATAGCAATCACCTTCGAGCCGAACGCCTCGGGTATCTTCAAACTCGATTTTCTCTTTACGCAGTTTCACGATCGCGATATCGGCAAATGCCCCCGGCGTCAGGGTGCCAGTCTGATCCTGCATCTTCATCAGGCGGGCAGGGGTTTGGGTTACGGCTTTCACCACGTCGAAAAAGGACATGCCCATATTGAGATACTTCGACATAACAAACAGCAGGCTGAACACTTTTTCCGTACGCAGGCTATTGCGCAGCGTCAGGTCGGTGCTGATGATATCGGGATTGAAACCCTGCTCCATCGCCTTGCGCGCCACGTGGAAATCAAAGTGCGCCACGCCGTTGGAGCAGTCAAAAATCACGCCCCGCTCTTTAGCCTCTTTAATTGACGGGAACAGCTCGCCACTCTCCTGAAGAATGGCATTGCCTGTTCCATGGAAGCAGTGCGCGTAAATATCATCAGCCATAAAGTGACCAATCAGCTCATCCGCTGTCAGGCGCGAGTCGGTGACGTGTACGCACAGGGTGGTTTTTAACTGGCGCGCCAGCTCAACCGTCGCCAGGAAAGGGTCGCCGCTATAGTTGCGTCCGGTGGCAATATCCTGGCTGTAACGCAGCTTCAGCCCGAGGATATTGTCTGCGTTCTCCGCCAGCGTCTGACGAATTTTCTCTACGTTGAAGTTGGCAGGATTGGTGTTTTCAAGATACCCCGTAGGGCCGCCGCCCAGCGTGGAGAGCCCAACGTTAACCACGTTCAGATAGCTTTTGATGCGCGTCTGCGCCTGATTGATCACGCTGTTGCGGAACAGCCGGTAGTTAACCCAGCCGCTGCTTCCGGCATCCACCACGCTGGTCACGCCGTTAGGGAGACAGAGAATATCTGGATTGACGCTAATGGCCGTTCCGCCGTAAAACACATGCGCATGGAAATCAATTAATCCGGGCAGGACGATGCAGCCCGCCGCATCAATGACCGTTTCAGCGTCAGCGCGTTCCAGCGTCTCCACATCGACAATACGATTGCCGACAATCCCAATGTCCTGATGGATATAACTCTCGCTGTCGAGGTCGGCTACCAGGCCGTTTTTAATTAAAATATCGGGTTTCATCTTATTATCTCCTTATTAAATACCGATTACTTTCCACCAGGGAATGCCAATCAGGAAAAAGACCAGCACGTTAACTACCACCATAATGGTGCCCAGCAGCCAGAAGGTCTTTTGCGGAACATAGCCGCTGGAGAAGGTAAACACGCCTGCGCCATTGCCGTAGTGGGTCAAAAGCGCGCCATAACCGGCAGAAAAAGCCAGCGATAGCGCGATGTACATCGGGTGCGCCTGGGTTGTCATGCCAAGCGTAAAGAGCACGGGATAGAAGGAGACCACAAAGGCGCTGTTGGAGACGAAAAAGTAGCGTACCGCGAGGCTGATAAACACCAGCACGCCCAGCGCGCTGATTTCACTGAGCTGCGACAGGTCGAGGTAGTTTTTGATCACCTCAACCAGATAGATATAAAAACCCCCTTTTGAAAGCGCAACGGCGCAGCCATAGAACGCCCCATACCAGACGAAGGTCTGCCAGGCCGCTTTCTCGCTAATCACATCGTTCCAGCTCAATACGCCGAACAGCAACAGGCAGGCGAGAAAGGCCAGTCCGACCGGAATAAAGGCGATACCGGTAAGGGAGCCGGTCATCCAGCCCAACACGCCGAGCACAAAGAAAAGCAGCAGCAGCTTCTCTTCGCGTTTTACCGGGCCCAGCTCCTGCAACCCCTGGGTAGCAATCTCGTTAACGTTAACGATAGTTTTTAACTCTGGCGCATAGAGCTTGTAGAGGATCCAGGGCGCGGCCAGCAATACGATGCCTGCCGGAACGATGGCCGCTTTGAACCACACCATCCACCCCAGGCTGACGTGCATAATCTCATTTGCGAGGGAGACGGTAATGGAGTTAGTGGCCATCCCGGTCAGAAACAGACTTGAGGTGCCCATCGACACCACATACATCAGAATGGTGAGATACGCCCCGATCTTACGGCTACCGCTCTCTGGTGTTGATCCCAGCGCTTCAGCGATATTGCGGAAAATAGGGTAGGTAATGCCGCCGGAACGCGACATGTTCGAGCCGGTTGCTGGCGCCAGTACGGTATCAGTGACCATCATCAGATAGCCCAGCGTCAGGGTATTTTTGCCGTAGCGCTGAAGCAGCAGGTAGGCAATGCGCTTACCTAATCCCGTAATGACAAACGCCTTACAGATAATAAAGGCGCTGATAATAAACCACACCATCGGACTGCCAAACCCGGCGAACAGCGGGCCAGGCGCCATAAACAGTGACGCGATGCCGAGGATGATGAGCATAATTACCGCGTCGGTAAACGGGCGCAGCACCAGGCCGCACAGCATCGCCAGATAGATACCGACTAAATGCCAGGTTTCGGCAGTAATACTTTCCGGGTGGGGGATAATCCAGAACAGAACGGGGAAAGCGATAATGGGTAAGAGTTTAAGATAAAGCATGTTTACGTTACCTGTATTTGTCAGCCGCGCATCATCCATTTGACGCGCGGCATTTCATTATTGGCAGCAGTTAGCGGCAGACGTCGTCGATAAACTCAACGCCTTTTTCCTCTAATGATTTCCTTACCCATGCACGGTTGGCGGTGCCATTTTTCGCCGCCTCCACTTTACCGGCGTCAAATCTGGAGTAGTCACGGGCTTTGTCCAGCAGGGCGGCGGCATCGTTGAGAGGGATCACGATCACCCCGTCCGCATCGCCTACAATCAAATCGCCCGGCGAGACCGCAACGCCACCCACGGCGACAGGCGTATTCACCTCTCCCGGCCCCTCTTTGAAGGGGCCAGCCGGATTTGCGCCAGTGGCGAAGATGGGAAAATCGAGTACCGAAAGGGCGTCGATATCGCGGATGGGGCCATCCAGCACGATACCGGCGATCTTCCTGGTGCAGTGGGCATAAGCGACCATGATTTCACCCATCAGCGCGCGGGAGCGGTCGCCTTCGTTAGAGACCACGATGACATCATTTTCCGTCGCCATATCCAGCGCGGCATGCAGCATCAGGTTGTCACCCGCGCGTGCTTTCACCGTAATGGCATAGCCCGCCATAATCGGCTTCTTCGGCGAAGAGATGCGTCTGATACCGTTGCCGAGTACCGCGATGCGGTTCATAACGTCGGCGATATTTGCCGCAGGCAGCTGCTCATATTCTTTTAACAGATCAACGTCAAACGCAGGGCGTTTCATAAAAACACGATTACCAATAGGCATGATTTATTCCTCAGAAACCCGGCACTGGCCAGGAGGGTTTTTTACCGGATAACACTTCGTCGATACCGATAGCAGAATGCAGCGAGGCGCGGTCGGTGGCTTCTTTGGTGGCGGCGCCGATGTGCGGCCCAATCACTACGTTGTTGAGGGCAAAGATGGGGTTTGCTGGATCGAAGGGCTCTTTTTTCAGCACATCAAGGCCCGCGGCGGCGATAGCGCGGGTGGAAAGCGCGTGGTAAAGCGCTTTTTCATCGACCAGCTTGCCGCGTGCGGTATTGATGAAACAGGCGGTGGGCTTCATCAGCGCAAACTGCTTTTCACCTACAAAGTCGAAGGTTTCGGCGTTCGCAGGGCAGTGCAAAGAGACGAAATCGCTCTCTTTAAATATCCGATCCAGGTCATTAGTTAACTCAACGCCTGCGGGTATCTGCTGCTGGGTTTTATAGGGGTCATAAGCGATGACCTTCATATTAAAGCCGTGCAGCGCTTTGATGGCGACGCGAGAACCGATATTGCCTACGCCGACCAGACCCAGGGTTTTGCCATCCAGCTCCACTTTTGGCGTGCGCAGTTTTGCCCAGTAATAGTCCTCCAGCATTTTCTCTTCGACCAGCTTGAAATTGCGGGAGCAGTAGAGCATGTAAAAAATCGCCAGCTCGGCAACAGACATGCTGTTTGCTACGGGGGCATTTAACACGGTCACGCCATGACGTTTAGCAGCGTCTAAATCTACCGTGTCATATCCCGCACCGTGGCGGGCAACCACCTTTAATTTCTTCGCTGCGTCAAATACGCGCTCGGACATTTTAGAGAGGCGAACAATAATGCCATCACAGTCGGGGATATCACGGATAATATCATCCTCTTCCATACCGGAACCGGTAATTAACTCATAGCCACGGCTCTCAAGATATTCCCGACCTTCCTTCATTATTTCTTGCGGAAGCAGAATTTTATAGTTCATTCACTTTTCTCCATTGGTGTTTTGCCGGTTATATTTGCACGCGGCGTGCCAGCGGCATAAAAACCAAAAATAAAATTATTCAAGAATTTGAATGTTAACGGATTTCATTTGTCGGCGAAAATTATCCGAGTGATTAAACTCACAAGCGCGAGTCATTATAAAAGCGAGTGGTTTTCTAAAAGAAATGCAGAATTTCATTTTGAAATAAGAGGTGAAAAGTGAATTATATCTGCATCACAAAATCAAATTCTCACTTATTAACAAAGAGTTGACACCAATGAAACAATAACAAAATAAAGTTAATTAATATATTTTTCCTGTATCTCAGCGTGCGCGCTATTTGCTTTGGCAGGAAAAGAGACGCTCGCTATAGCAACGTCTGGGATCTCCCCGGTCAGCACCGGCACTCAGCAACCTGCCGACGCAAAAACACGCCTGCCTGCGGGCAGGGCGTCTATTTCAGGAGAGGACAGGGTGGCTGAAGCAGAAGTTAAGAGGAGGGCAGGTTAAGAGCAAGCAGCTGGCGCGTATCCAGTCTGAGGGAGGTGACTCAAAGCCGCCCATAAAACGTCATGCGCGCCGTCTCCGACAGGGCGATGCCAGGCTGGGTATTGTAAGCCAGCACGGCCAGCATGCGCGTAATATCCCCTTCGGTAGGGGTTACGCGATGCAGTGAATTGCGGCCGCGGAACAGCACCAAATCGCCAGCGTCAATATCGAGCGCCTCAGGGGGGCGGCGCTGATCCAGCACCTCGGCCACGCCGCCGAAGTTCATCTCGCCGGCATCGGCGTCGCGCAGATCCTTCACATACTGAAACACGCCGCCGGCGCGCGGCTTCTGCACCAGCAGGGTAATAGCGAAAGAGGAGTTATCAAAATGCCAGCCAAGCTCCTGGCCGTCGGGGGCGTAGTGCAGATTGATAGAGGAGAGCGCGTCGGCATAGGGATAGAGCGCAGGCTCTGCCAGCACATCGCACAGGAACTGTTTAAACAGCGCGTCATTATAGAGCTGGCGCAGCGGCGAATCAGCGGCGATCAGATCGTCGGTGATGCAGCCTTTGGTGCTGATCACATCGCGATTGCGCGGATGATCGGCGCTATAGGCCGCGTCGCTTTTCATCAGATAGACGTTGTGCTTGCTAAGGGTGTGCCAGGCCCGATGGCGCTGCGCCTCACCTTCGGCCACGATCGCCTGCCGCGCGGCGGGCTGCAAAAACTGACGCAGCACCAGCGCGCCGTGTTGGTTAAGCTGGTCGCGGCAGCGGCGCCGCCAGCTGGCGTCGGCGAGCGGGTGCAGGTCGAAACGGATCAATGCAGACATCGCGGCGGTTCTCATCATGACGGGTGTGTGAAAACTGTAACCGGCTGATAAGGTAGTGCGTAGCGATAGTTTTTTAACGACCTGTTAAGGAAAGATTAATGCCCGCTCACTCCCCCCGCCTGCCGAAAATCAGCGTTATTCAGTCATTCAAGGTTGCCGCAGAGCTGGGCAGTCTGGCGAAAGCGGCTGCCCAGCTGGCGCTGACGCCTGCGGCGGTCAGCCAGCAAATCCGCCAGCTTGAAGCGCAGCTCGGCAGCGCGCTTTTCCTGCGCACGCAGAGCGGGGTAATGCTCACCGAAACCGGCAAAGAGTATCTGCGCTACGTAACCGAGGCGTTCGATATCCTGCATCTCGGGCAGCAGAACCTGCGGCACGCCGCCGCCATGCCGAAGCTGACGCTTTATGCGCTGCCGGCGCTGGCCTCAAAGTGGCTGCTGCCCAACCTTATGCAGTGGCGCGAACGCTGTCCCGCTATCGACCTGTTGCTGTACGGCACTCATGCGCAGGTCGATTTCCAGGCTACACCCGCAGATTTTGTTATCTGTTTCGGCGAGGATCGCTATCCGCAGCTGGATAAGCAGCGCCTGTTTGTCGATGAGGTGGTGCCCGTCGCCAGCCCGGCGCTGCTGGGGCGCTATGCCCAGGCGCAGGCGCTGGAACAGGCGCCGCTGATTCATCTCGACTGGGGCAATGAAGGGCGTTTTTTACCGGACTGGCGCAGCTGGCTGCAGGCCCGCGGCGTGGCGCAGAGAGCGACGCAGGCGTCCCTCAGCTTCAACCTCACCTCGCTGGCCATTGACGCCGCGGTCGCGGGCGCGGGGCTGCTGTTAGGCCAGAAACGGCTCATCGCCGCGGAGCTGGCGCGCGGCGATCTGGTGGTCATCGACAGGCTGAGCCTGCCCCTCAGCAAAGCCTATTATCTCGCCTGGCCGCAGCGCTCGCGCAGCCAGCCAGGCAGCGAAGCGCTTATCGACTGGCTCGTCCAGCTGGCGGGCTAACCTGACGGCTGGGTCAGGGCGCCACCTCAAACGCCATCTGGTTACGCGCCAGGGTGTTATTCTCGCTATCGACGATCCTCGTCGAGACGCGCAGCGTTCCGCCGCGTGACGGCGTCACGGGCAGCGCCACGACTTTCTTACCGCTGTCGGCGGCGATATCTACCCGCTGCTTACCCTGCGCCAGCACGCTGTCGCCCTGAACGATGCGCCATTCCAGCTGGCTGTTGTGAAAGGCGGTCGGCCGATCGTTAATGGTCCACAGGTTGATTTGTCCCGGCTCGCCAGCCTTCCAGTCGAGCCGGCTCGGTTCAATCGACGGCAGCAGCGGCTGATAGGCGCGCTGCAGCGCATAGTAGCCCGCCTTGGGCTGGCGCAGATAATCAACAACGCCCCAGTTAACCGAAGGCCAGGTTTCAACGAACATAAACTGAAACAGCGCGGTGACCGGCTGATAGCGCTGACGCCGATAGCTTTCCGCAGCGATAGCGACCAGCCGCGCCTGATAGCGCTGAGTATTGGCGATAAAGCTCTGGATAGTGTCGCCGCGCGAAATCTTCGCGTTCTGGAAGGTCTGGATAGGCTGAAAGTTATGGTACTTCCAGCGCGTCCATTTAGGATCGCCCGGCTTTGTCGTGTCGGGCCAGAGCTCGCTGCGCGGAATAAAGGTGCGCAGCGTGGCGAGCCGCGGCAGCGCCTGGGCACCAAACTCGGTAATGGTGGCGGTTTTCGCCGGCTCCAGCAGATTCGCCAGGGTGCCGAAATACCAGCCTGCCCAGTAGTGCTCTTCAACGGCGGAGAAGGGATGCACAATACGGCTCTTGTCCTGCGCCAGGGTATCGGCCACGCGCTGCATCAGGTTGCGGTTAAGATCTTTATGCCAGTCTGGGAAGCGCTTGCCCATCCACGGCGAGTTAAACGGCGGCTCGTTTTGCCCGCCCCAGACCACCACGGCAGGCGAGTTGCCGAACTGCTCTACCATCTCCTGCGTCTGTCTGACCGCGTTGTCGGCGAAGGCGGGCGTATCGTTATAGCCCCACTGCAAGGGCACATCCTGCCAGATCATCAGGCCGCGCTCGTCCGCCGCCTGGTAGAGCGCGCGGCTGGCCACATGGCCGTGTACGCGAATCGCGTTGGCGTTCATCCGCTCCACCAGGTCGAAATCACGCGCGTAGCGCGCCTTGTTCATGGTACTGAGCCAGGGTGAACCAATATAGTTGGTGCCGCGAATAAACAGGCGCTGGCCGTTGATCAGCCAGCCCTGATTTTGCGGCTGTTCGACCACCTGACGAAGCCCGGTGCGGCTGCTGCGCCGATCGAGAATGCCCTGGTCGTCGCGCAGCTTCACCTCCACCTGATAGAGCGCGGGCTTGCCGTAGCCCTTGGGCCACCAGAGCTGCGCCTTCGGCATCGGCAGCGTAACGGCAACGCGCTGCGTCGCGTCGCCGGTGGGCTGCAGCGTCACGGCCTGCTGTAGCCGGTAGCTGCCTCCGCTAAAATTATCGGGCCGCGCGCTAAGATCCAGCGTCGCGGCCTTCGCCGCCGGGGCGCGATAGACAAATTCAACGCGCAGGCGCGGCTGCGTCAGGCCCTGCGACCAGTCGGGCCTGAGGATGACATTATCGATCGCCACGCTGCGGCTGAGGCGTAACCTGACCGGCGACCAGATGCCGCCAGAGTTGGCGTCCTGCCCCTGTGGTGACCAGGCACCGCCTGGCCGCGAGTCGTGCTGGTTCAGAATGCCCTTGACTAAGTTTTTGCGCAGCGGCCAGTTCTTTTGCGGATCTTCGAACGGGCTGTCGACGCGCACCGCCAGCCGGTTATAGCGCGTCAGGCTGTCGCTGATATCCACCGCGAAACGCTGGAAATAGCCCTCATGGCTCGCCAGTTTCTTGCCGTTAAGCCAGACGTCAGCAAAATAGTCGACGCCGTCGAACTCCAGCGTTGCCAGCCGATTGGCGGCGGGCTTGCGCAAAGAAAATTCGGTGCGGTACCAGAGCGCGCCCTGATGATCCCAGCCGGCGCTGTACCAGTTCGCCGGCACGCGCAGCGTGCGCCACGTCCGATCGCTGCCGCGCCAGCCGGCAAAACCGGCGTCGTTGGCGTCATGGGCGCGCCATGTTCCCGCCAGCGACCAGCTTTGCGGCGGCGGCAGCGGTGCGGCAAACAGCGGCGCGCACATAAACAGGCTGAGGGACAGGGCGTAACGCATCATAGCTTCTCCTGTAGCTGGCGAAGATGGCTGAAAAGCGTCTCCGACTGCTGCTCCAGTTGTTTCATCAATGTGGCGCTGTCCAGCTGCGCCTCATCGCGGGCCAACTCCTCCAGCGCCTGTAGGTAGCGCGTGAAGGCGTCGAAGCCAAAGGTCGAGGCCTCGCCGCGCAGCTTGTGCGCCAGGCGGCGTATGCGCGTCATATCCTGCTCATGGAGAGCGCTTTTCAGCTGGGCGAGCATCTCCGGCAGCCCTTCGGCGAACAGCGCCAGCAGTTCACTCAGCAGGGCGTCGTCCAGCCCGAGTCGTGTCGCCAGCGTCTTCCGATCGGGCGGCGGCGAGGGGGCTGCGGGCTGCGCAGGCGACGGCAGGGTGATGACGCGCAGGATCTCGTCGTTCAGCGACTCCAGGCTCACCGGCTTCGACAGATAGCCGTCGAACCCGTGCTGCAGGCAGAACTCTTTATCGCCCTTCATGGCGTGCGCCGTCATGGCGATGATGCGCTGGTGCCCTCGTCCAGAACGGCTCGCTTCGCGCTCGCGGATCAGGCGCGTCGCCTGTTCCCCATCCAGTTCGGGCATCTGCAGATCCATCAAAATCAGATCCCAGTTCTCCTTATCCAGCTGCTCCAGCGCTTCGAGACCGTTGCCGACGATGGCGAACTGATGGCCGAGCCGGGTAAGAAAATGCGCCGCCAGCTTCTGGTTCACCAGGTTATCTTCCGCCAGCAGAATGCGCAGCGGCCGCTCCGTGCTGGCGGCAAGATCGCGCAGAGGCGGCGTGGGCGCGATCTCGCTGGCTGGCTTTAGCGCCAGCGCCTGTCTGATAACGTCATAAAGCTCGCGCTGGTCGACCGGTTTGCCGAGAAAGTAGTTCACGCCGATGCGGGCGAGCTGATCGGCGTCCATCACGCGGCTCATCGAGCTGAGCATTACGATCTGGCTGGCGGCCAGCGCGGGCGCGGCTTTGATCTCCTGCGCCAGCGTCATGCCGTCTTTGTCCGGCATCTGCGCGTCCAGCAGGATAAGCGGAAAATCGGGCATCACCTTTAACATCGCCAGCGCCTCGTCGGCGCTGGCCGCCAGACTCGGCAGCAGGCCCATATTGCGCAGCATATCGCTCATGATATGGCGGTTGGTGGCGTTGTCGTCCACCACCAGCACCGGCACGCTGGCGAAACGCGGCGAGGTCTTCAGGGTGTCGCTGACCGGCTGGTGTGGCGCGGGCAGGGTAAAGCTGAACACGCTGCCGCTACCCGGTTCGCTCTGCACGGTCAGCTCGCCGCCCAGAATTTCCACCAGCCGCGCAGAGATGGTCAGCCCCAGCCCGGTGCCGCCATATTTGCGCGTTGTCGAGGTGTCCGCCTGACTGAAGGATTCAAAAATCAGCTGCTGCTTGTCGGCGGGGATGCCGATGCCGGTGTCGCGCACCTGGAAGCGCAGCCGACGGCTCTGGGCATCGCGCTGCACCGAAAGCTCGACCTCGCCGGAAGGGGTAAACTTCAGCGCATTGCTGGCCAGGTTGGTCAGCACCTGACGCAGCCGCACGCTGTCTGCGGTCAGCATATCGGGCACGTCCGGCGCGACGTTGACCAGCAGTTCCACATTCTTTTCCGATGCGGCGGGCATCAGCGGCCGCATCAGCGCATGCAGAAAGCGGCGCAGCGGGAACTCTTCTTCATCCAGCTCGATTTTGCCCGCTTCAATCTTCGAGTAGTCGAGAATATCGTTGATCACGCGCAGCAGCGTATGCGCCGAGTGGTAGACCAGCGTCATATACTCGCGCTGCTCGGCGGTGAGCTGGGTATCCAGGCAGAGCTGCGTCATGCCGAGAATGCCGTTCATCGGCGTGCGGATTTCGTGACTCATATTGGCGAGAAAGATACTTTTCGCCTCGTTTGCAGCCCGCGCGGCGGCCAGCGCCTGCAGCGACAGCTGCTCCGCCTCTTTGCGTTTGGTGATGTCCTGCAGCGTGCCGATGACGCGCGCGGTCTCGCCCGTGACGGTAAGACTCGCCACCTGCCCGGAGAGCAGCATCCAGCGGTAGTTTCCGTTACGGTGTAACAGGCGGATCTCGCTCTCAAAAACCGGCAGCTGCTGGTTGCTGGCGCTGGAGAAGAGCTGCTGCAGCGGCTCGCGATCGTCGGGATGCAGCAGCGTATCGAGAAAGCTGGCGCTGTAGTGCCAGGTTTCGCGCGGATAGCCCAGCATATTGAGCAGCGCGTCGTTGACCTGCAGCAGATCTTTCTGCTGCTGCCAGTCCCAGATGCCGATCTGGGTTGACTCCGCCGCCAGGACGAAATCGGCGTGCAGCTGGTTGCGCGACTCGCTGATCGGTTCGAAGCCGGTGATATCGATATGCAGGCTAACGATACCGCCTTCCGGGGTGCGGTTGTGCTGCACAAACACCTGGCGGTTGCCGATGCGGCGCATTTCGCTGTGGTTATCCAGGCGGCAGCGGCTGACCAGATTATCGATCATCGCCTGACGGCTCTGCTGATTTTCCGTCATATAGGCGGAGGCGATAAACTCTTCCACCAGCTGCGTCAGCGTAATGCCCAGGCGAATACGCGCCTCTATGCCGGGATAGAAGCGCACCACCTGCTTATTAAAGGCGATCAGGCGCTCCTGGTCGTCATACATCAGCACCGCCGCGCGCAGCGAGTCGAGCGCTTTAGGAAGCTGGCTTTCAGGCATGACGCCTCCTTAATTCAGGCTGCCGCTTTGGGCGGCGTGGTTAAGCGGAAAACAGCGTTGCGGCGCGGTAAAGGGATCGGCCAGCTGCCGGCGGAAGTAGCTCTGCTCGCTCAGTTCGCTGTCGCGCAGCAGCGCGCCCATATTGGCTTTAAACAGCAGCGCCTCCAGCACTAGGGCGTTGGTGGTGAGCGTAATGGCGCGGTTGTAGTCGCCGGTCGCCTCGACGCGCCCTTCAAACCAGCCGCGCTGCGGATCGTTCTGACGCTGGGTCATCGCCATCAGCGCATCGGTAAAGGGGGTTTGCCACAGCGCCCAGAGTCCGAACACCGCGCGGGTAGAGACCTGCGCCAGACGCGGCACCCATTTGCCGTCGTCGGCCAGCGTGTTCCAGGCGTAGCCGTTAGCAAAAATAGTGTCGTTGACGTGCCAGGGGGGCGCGGAGATATTGAAATCGCTTCGGGCGGTGAGGATATTTTTCTGCTGCCAGCGCATCTCCTGCACGCGATAAACGTTGCTGGCGCGCTGGCGCTGAAGCGTCACGATATCGCGATCGGCGCCGGGCAGCGTCCAGGCGTACTCCATGCCGCTCAGCACGTAGGGCGTGGTGGTAATCGCCGCGGGCGTCCAGGTGGTGCGCGGGTCGCGCGCGTCGATATCCAGCGCCAGTCCGTCGATAATCACATGCTGCGCTGGCGGACGCAGCGACTGGTCGTTGGCGAAGCCCCAGAGCCCGAATCCCGCCGCGCTGTATTCGCTGTCGCCAAGGCGGCCTTCAGCCTGCGGCGTCAGTTTCCCATCGCGCATCTGTCCGGCGTAGAGCTGACCTTTGTTATCCACCACGCGGCAGAAGTCCCAGCGCAGAACCACGCGCTCCAGGTATTCGCTGTACTCGGGATGAAACGCCGCCACGATGCGCAGCGCCAGCATCAGCCGCGCCATATCCTTCGCCGACCAGCCGATCACCTGCGGCGTATTGGCGTAGCCCACCATCGCCACGCTGGTGGCGCTGTAGAGCAGGTTGGGCACGTTTGCCGAGGTAAGCGGCAGGCGGTTCAGGGTGCCGAGGATCAGCGTCAGGCGGCGATCGAACGCCGCGTCGTCGATCAGGTCGAGCTGACGCGCCGCCGTAAGGGCGATCAGGGTATCGCCCATCTGCCACAGGCTGACCACCGGCCGCTTATCGCTGCCGTTGACCAGCCCCGTTTTAGGCTGGGCGTTATTCTCAAAGTAGCGCCAGGCGATGATCGCCCAGCGCCGCTCCTGATCGCTGAGCGCACCCAGTCGCGCGGTGGTGTGCCAGCCGCCGTTTACCAGCCAGCGCCAGCCCGCCGCCTGGTTCCAGGCAAGCAGGCCGATAACCAGCGCTATCGCCAGCAGCAGCGTAACAAGCAGGCGAATTACTGTTTTAGGCATGTCGTCGCCACCGGCGGTAACTTAACGGGCGCCTGACTGTCGCAGCGCGCGCATTTACAGGCCTGACACGACGGCGCGCTGCGCACGGCGGTGCCGCTCTGCTCGCACCAGTTTTTGATCCCTGGGGTGACGTTCAGGAATGGACGGTTGCGCGGCGTATTGTTCGGTTCAAAGATATCAACCAGCCGTTTCTCCCACATAGAGGGCGCATAGCTGGCCTTACGCGGATCGTTGCTGTTGAAGCGCAGCAATTTGCCCTCTTTTTTAAACAGCAGCGCTTCCATCATGATGCCGTTGTTGTTGGCGGTGAACTCCTTGATTGGCCCGTCGCCGTTTTCATACAGCCCTTCGTAATAGCCTTTGTTTTTTTCGCTGGCATTTTCGATGCTGTCGAACAGCCGGTCGGTGTAGGGCGAGTTCCACAGCACCCACATGCCGAGCGCCGCCTTCAGCGAGACCGCCGCGACGTTGGGCACATACTGGCCTTTATCGGTAATGGTGTTCCAGTTGTAGCCGTCGCTAAACACCGTGTCATAAACGAAGTAGGGGGATTTATCGAGCTGATGCTCCGAGCGCGCCGTCAGGGTCCCGGTGATCATGTAGCGGTTTTCCTGCGCCTGATAGACGCGATCGGCGAAGTTTTTCATCCACGGATGGCTGAAGTCGCGCGCATCGTTATCCCGATCGTCGGCGTTGTCCCAGCCCATCTCCAGGCCGTGCAGCAGATAAGATTCGGTCACCACGTAGTTGTGCTGGTTGGTCAGGCGCGGATCGCGCGAATCGTAGGGCACCAGCACGCAGTAGATGTCCGCCAGCGCGTAAGGCTCGGGTCGGCTCGCCTGGCAGGTGGTAAAGCCCCATAGCTGATAGCCCGCGGCGGCATACTCTTCATAGCCGAGTCGGCCTTCCTGCACGTACTGCGGCTGTTTTTTACCGTCGAGATAGGCGCCATAGAGCATGCCGCAGTCATCGACGACGTGGGTGAAATCCCAGCCCAGCACCACATTGTCGATGCTGTTGCCGTGCTCGGGGTAACGCTCTTTGATGATTTTCAGCCAGAGCAGCATGCGGCCGATATCGATGGCGGAGAAGCCGATCTCGCCCGGTTTGTTCAGGTAGTCCACCTTCTGGCCGGTAATGGTGTTGTAGGCTTTGTTGGGCACCTGGTTCTGGAACAGCACCAGCTTGTTCAGGGTCGCCATAAACTGCAGCAGACGCCGGTCGAACTCTGCTTTATCGATAATGCCCAGCTCGCGCGCTGCCGTCAGCGCCGCCAGATAAGAGGCGCTGTCCCACATGGTAGTAGAGGGATATTTGTTAACTGCGTTTACCAGTCCGGTAGTGGGCTGCGTATTGGCGACAAAGTAGGCCCAGGCATTTCTCGCCACCGCCATTTCGCGCTCGTTCAGCTCGCCGTGACGCACCTTGTAATCGGAAGCAGGCAGCGTGACCGCCGCCTGAGTCGCGGGGGCAAGAAACACCAGCGCAGCCAGCAGGGCAGCAAGGCCAGACCGGCAAAGCCATAAAGATCTCATTTCGTTGTTACTCCTTGTTGCTGCGGCTGCTTAGCGGGTAAAGGGGCGGCGAGACAGCCCAGGCAAAGAAGCTGGCCGTGGGCGATATAGGAGAGGCTCTCCAGCACCATTGCGTTGGTATCCGCATCAATAGCGGCATTGACCGAGCCGTCGGCGTTAAAGCCAGCCTTCCAGCCCTTGCCTGGCTCCAGCATCGGCCGCATCTCTGCGCGCAGCGTCTCGCTCCAGCGGTTGCGGAACAGCGCATACCAGGCGAAGGCGGAGCGGGTAGAGATCAGGGCGCGGCTGGTCAGCGCTTCGCTGGCGTCATTGCTGACCTCCGGCGCCGGTAGCGGCTGGCTGCCCGGCAGCGCGCTGGTAAAGTCGGGCGCCTGTTCGGCATAGTCGCTGTTGATATCGCCAGCGTCGGCCGGCATGCCGGTGCGATTCTGAACGATCTGCATAATGCGCCAGGTGATTTCACCGCTGCGTGCGTCAAAACCCTGTTCCAGCCCGGTGAGCAGATAGGGCATGCTGATCAGGGAAGGCTGCTTGCCCCAGGGCGTGCGCAGCCCTTCATCGGGCACTGCGTGGCCGTCGATCTCCACCAGCTTCAGGCCGTCCGGCGGCTGGCTCACCGCCAGGCCGGCGGAGGCGTTGATCAGGCGCAGCACGCTGCCCGCATAAAGGCGATAGCCGTAGCTGCCGCGCGGATCGTCGGTGCGGATCACCCAGCGGTTAACCGGCAGGCTTGCGCCCTGCGGCCCGCTGCTCTGCAGCAGCCCCGCGAGCTGCCAGCGCGAGAGCAGCTGGTTGACCGCCGCCGCATGCTGCGGATAGCGCCACAGCAGGATCTGCAGCGGCATCAGCAGTCGCCCCATATCGATGGCGGAGCCGGCATTTTCCGCGGCCGACGGCAGCGCCTCCAGCGTCTCGGCGTGATAAAAGGCGGCGGGCAATCCGTCTGGCTTCAGCGGCAGCGCGCCCAGCGCCTCCAGCGCCGAATCGATGCGATCGTCAAACTCCGCCTCGGGAATGATGGCAAGCTGCTGCGCTGCGATAGCCGCAAGCAGATAGCTGCCGGTGCTCCACAGGCTGAGCCAGGGCTTGTCCGCCTCGGCGTTGACCAGCCCGTTCGTCTGGGTGTTATTCACGAAATATTGCCAGGCGACGCGCGCCCAGACCGCCTCGTCGAAGGTCAGCTCGCGCGCTTCAGGCAGTGGGGGAAAAGATTCGCTGAGTACAATGCCGTCCGTGGTTTCGACGCGCGTCGGCATCTGCCGTTCAACCCACAGTACGATGGCGAAGCCGATCAAAAAGCCAATCAGAATCGTGAGATAGCTGCGCGCGCTGTAAATGCCCGATTTCAGGCTCATTCTGCTTCCGCCTCCTGCGTGGCTGGCGGCGTCCACATCGCCGCCATAATCATCGGCATCATGGCGGCGATATTGACCGCGCCCCAGAAGATGTTAATCACATAGCCCGACGGGTCGTCGACGTTGCCGCGCGCCACCTGAATGCCGCCCCAGATCAGGCCGAGCAGCGTCAGCGCCACAATCGCCAGCTGCGGCTTCACCAGATAGAGAAAACGCCCCGACTGACGCTCTTTCGGCGTCACGTGAAACTTGACCTTCTCGCCGCGCAGCACCGTGCTCAGGGCGCGCAGGTTAACGGAGAAAAAGGCGAGATAGGAGGAGCGTCCATCCCAGGCGGAGATGCCCCAGGTGCCGAACATAAACGCCAGCTCCGACACGATAAAAAAGGGCAGGAAGTGCAGGTAAAAGGGCGTTGAGTAGGCTGATACCGGTGGGATGCCGGTAAAGAGATAGATCAGCGGCGAGATCAGGAACACGGTGTTCCAGATACAGGCGAGATAGGACCAGAAGGTGGTGCCGTACATCAGCGTCTGGCCGAGGCTGAGCTTAAAGCGGCGGCGGCTAAAAACCTTATCGTGGAACAGAATATCGAGCGAGCCCGCCGCATATTTAAAGCGCTGGATCATCCAGGTAAGCAGATCCTGCGGCGACAGCATTTTTGACTCGATGCCGGGATGCATCACCGAACGCCAGCGGCGGCCGCTGTCGCCGTGCAGCACGATAGAGGTGTAGATATCTTCCGAAACGTGAAATTTGTAGGGCGTCAGCTCGATATCGGCAATGACGTGCGGGCGCATCGCCTGGCTGAGCGTGGCGCGCATCTCTTCATCGCGAATGTCGCGGGTATGGCGTGAAATCTCCTCTTCGACGCTAAATACGTAGCTGCGCAGCGCCGCCTGCATTACCGCTTCGCGACGGTGAACCGACGCCGCGCCGCAGCAGAACGCGGCGTTGGCCCAGTTGCGGCGACGCAGGATCACATCGTAGAACATGCGCGGATCGTTGAAAAAGGGGTCGCTGCCCACCGTCAGCCGGCCAAACAGCCCCTCGGCGGCGCGGCCGAAGAGATAGCCCGGCAGCCCGGCGCGACGACGCAGCCAGTCGGCAAAACGCTCGCCCTCCGGCAGATCGTAAAACCACTGCGGCGTCTGCACCCAGGCGACGTCGGGATCGCGAAAATAGCCCAGGGTATTGGCCAGCAGCGTAGGGAAGACGCGCGTATCCGCATCGCAAATCACCAGAAAGTCGCCGTCGGTCTGCTCCATGCCGTTGCGGATATTGCCCGCCTTGAAGCCGATATTGTTTTCACGGGTGATGTAGTTCACCCCTTCCTGTTCGCACACCGCGCGCATTTCGGGCCGCCGACCGTCATCCAGCACATGGATGGCGAGCTCGAGCGGCGTGGGATAGGTCAGCTTGAGTGCGTCCCGAATCGAGAGGCGTACCAGCTCGGGATCCTCGGAGTAGGTGGCGATAAAGAGATCGACCTTCGGCGGCCGCGGCTCGGTGCGATCCTGCTCCAGCAGGCACTGATTGATGTCGTCAGGCGGTGCCGGACAGGCAGGGTCCTTGACCTGCCAGATATTGATGGTAAACAGCAGCGTACCAACCCAGGCGAGGGTTTCCGCCAGCGCCAGCGGAACGGCGTACCAGAGGGCGTCCATATTCAGCGACTCCATCCAGCGCCAGCGGATGTAGTTCGCTCCCAGAATCAGCCCGGCGACGGCCAGCACCTGCCAGAGCCGCATCACCCACAGCGGCGTTTGAAGCGGGGCGGGCGGACGGCGATGTTCAAAGCGTGAAAAGTAATAATCCATGGCGTCTCGTTTTGATGGCGGAAGCGTCTGTTGGTTATCTTTTCACCTGGAGGCAACAGTTAATTCATTAACCGGTTAAATATTCATGATTAAGTTATTTTTATGTTTATGGCGGAGCGGCAATGAGCAAAGATTAACCCATCTGTTGCCCGTCGCTCTCTGTCAATTTATATAGTATTAAATTACAGGTATTTACAAGGTAGATAAGAATTTTTTCATTTCAACGTGACTTAAACAGCAACAGCGCTAAACTTCTCCTTACAGAATAACGATCTGTTTCATTTAACTAAAAAATTTCCTTCCATCACTTACGGTAACCATTTATGGCGGATGTGGCGGTTGAGCCTAAGACGATAAGCGTTGACTGGCGCGCGTGGCGCTATGCGGTGCCCGGCAAGCGCGACCTGCGTGTTGATATGCTGCGCGGCATTGCGCTGGTGATGATGGTGGTGGCCCATACTGAGCTGCTGTCGCTGGTCAATATATTCACCTGGGAGCGCTTTGGTCTGACTACCGGCGCCGAGGGCTTCGTTATTCTGTCCGGCTTTATGCTGGGCATGCTTAACCGCCAGCGCCTGCAAAAAGAAGTTCTGCTCACGGTAAGCTGGACCCTGTGGCGACGGGCCGGAAAAATCTATCTGGTCAATCTGGCAATCATCGGCATCATGCTGCTGCTGTCGCATATTCCTTACGTTAATACCTTTGAGGTCACCCATTTCGTCGATCGCTATTCCGGCACCGTCTGGTCGCTGTTTCCCACCACGCCGCAGATCAAAGAGACCTGGTTTAACATCATTCTCTATCTGCAAATCGGGCCGCACCAGACGCAAATCCTCGGCCTCTATATCTGCCTGCTGCTGCTCAGCCCGCTGTTTCTGGCGCTGCTAAAGGGACGCCGCGTGGGGTGGCTGCTGCTGGCGTCGCTGGCGGGTTACGTCAGCTATCACCTCTGGCCGACGCGCCTGACGGTGGCGGAGTTCGAGTTCGCCTTTCCGCTGCTCGCCTGGCAGCTTATCTATGTTTTAGGCATGTGCTGCGGCTGGTATAAAGATGAGCTGATGTCGCTGGCCCGCACGCCGGGCGGCTATATCGTGATGGGCATTATGGTGATCTATGCGCTCGGCATGATGTTTGTCGCGCAGAACCACACCAACCCCTTTATGCCCTCGTTCCTGCTGCTGCATGTGATCCCCCCCGCTGATTTCAACTGGTTTTACTATCACCTCGCCAGCAAAAACGCCCTGGGTCCCTGCCGCGTACTGAACGATTTCAGCCTGATGCTGCTGGTTTACCTGGTGCTGACCTTCTGCTGGCGGCCCCTTGAGCGCGCCTTCGGCTGGTTTCTTATTCCGCTCGGGCAGCACTCGCTCTACACCTTTATCCTGCACGTTTTCGTGGTGATGGCGGTCAGCCAGTTTGTGGAATTTGACCTCTGGCACCAGGCGTGGATACGCAACACGCTGATTCATCTCGCCGCGCTTGGGCTGCTGTGGGGAATGGCGAAAAAAGAGATTGGCGGGCGTTTCATCCCTAATTAAGCGAGGAGTGCTGCATGGTTTACCCTGGGCTTTCGGCCAGAGGAGCAGGATGGCTGACTATTGCGTTCGCCGCGGGCGCGGCGGCGCCCGCTTTCGCCGCCGTAACCGACAACGAAACGGTTTCAGCGCAGGAAGAGCCGATTCAGGCGGGGGTCTTCACCAGCCGCTGGGGCCGGCTCTTTTCCGGCAACAAGGATAAATTTTCCAGCGCGCTCAGCTTCTCAAGCGGGCTTAAAGAGCAGTGGATCACCATTCCTAACGGCGAGGATTCGGCACAGCAAAAAAAGAAAGTTAATCAGCTTGTGAACCTCAGCCTGCAATATTCGCCCTACAGCTTCTGGTTTGCTAACGTCACGCTGCGCGCGCCCATTACCGATTTTGATAAATACACCACCGATTTTCGCTACAGCTTCGGCTATGACGACTGGCATCCCAATACGTTTAGCCTGGTCTACAGCAACTATGGCGATAACCATCTGTTTCCCTCGGGCAAGTCGCGTCGCACCTACTTTGAGCAGGGCGCCTTTACCTTCGCCTATAAATTTTCGCTGCCGAAGGGGCTGGAGAAGCATCTGCTGATCAACAAAGGGGACGCGCTCACCTGTCAGGTGGGCGTCAGCTGGGTGCCGCGCTACTACTCGCTGGCGGATAACGATCTGCGCTCGAATAAAGAGGTCGCGCTGGGCGGCTGCGGCTACACCTTTAAGCAGCACTTTTTTATTCGCGCCACCGCCTTCTGGTTTCCGCGCTCTGAACAGCAGCAGCCGTGGAACGGCGACTACAGCTACAGCTTCGGCTACGCCGGCTATACACCCGGCTCTTTTTCGCTTCAGTACAGCAACTACAGCGGCACGCGCTTTCCCGGCCGAAGCGGCGCCAACGCGAAGTTTCGTGAGGGCACTATCTCGCTTATCTGGTTTCTTCCTTTCTGAGGTTTTTTATGGACGCGCTACCGCCTCAATCCGTGCTGATCGTTGACGACGCGCAGCTTTACCGACGGCTGCTGGCAGGGCTGCTGCGGCAGTGGGGCTATCAGGTTTTCGAAGCGGAGAACGGTGAGCAGGCGCTGGCGCTGCTGGCGCAGGAGACGGTCAGTCTGGTGATTAGCGACTGGGAGATGCCGGTGATGGATGGCCTGACGCTGTGCCGTGAGATCCGCCATCAGCTACAGGATCGCTATATCTACATTATCGTGCTCACCGCCCGCGACAGCGTGGAGGATTTACGCGTCGGCTTCGACGTCGGCGCGGATGACTTTTTACGCAAGCCGGTCAATCAGGTGGAACTGCAGGCGCGCCTGCATGCGGGCGAGCGCATCCTGCGGCTGGAGGGGACGCTGGCCAGCAAAAATCGCCGTCTCAGCGAGGCGCTGACGCAGATCGAGCAGGATCTGCAGGCGGCGGCCCGGCTGCAGCGCAGTATTCTGCCGCCGCATCATCTGCGCCAGGGCGACTATTTCGCCGACTGGCTGTTTATGCCGTCCGCCTGGGTTTCCGGCGATCTGTTTCATCTCTTTCCTCTTGATGACAAAACCGCAGGCTTTTACTGCGTCGATGTCGCCGGACACGGCGTGACGGCGGCGATGATGTCGGTGGCGGTGGCGCGCCAGTTTCTGCACGGCCGCACGGTCGATCCCTTTTTGTTTGACGGCGAAGCCGTTACGCCGCCGTCGCAGGTGGTGCGCATTTTAAACGAGCGCTTCTGCGCGCAGCACCCCGAGGTCACCAGCTATTTCACCCTGGTTTACGGCGTTATCGATCGCCTCAGCGGCGAAGGGCGGCTCTGCCAGGCGGGCCATCCCACGCCGTTTATCGTCAGCAACAGTGGCGCGGTGCGCGAAATCGGCGAGGGCGGGCCGCCGGTTGGGCTGCTTGAGCAGCTCGACTGGGATGAGTACGCCTTTCACCTCGCGCCGGGCGAGCGGCTCTGCCTCTACAGCGACGGCATCAGCGAGTGTGAAAACGCCGAGCAGCAGATGTTTGGCACCGCGCGGCTGGAAGCTTTGCTGGCCTCGCTGCATGGCCATTCTCTTGAGGCGCTGCTGGCGGCGGTAGAGCAGTCGCTTAATCAGTGGCGCGGCATAGCAACGGACGAAGCCGCGTCAGCGGCGGATGATATTTCCCTGCTGGTCATTGAACGGCAGCAGGGCTTAACGGGAGAAGCGAAATGAAATTTGAAACTGAAAAGATCGACCAGGCCTTTATCTTTACGCCGGTGGTGCGCCGTCTGGACGCGTCGGTCGCGCTGCGTTTTAAAGAGGCGATAGCGGAGGTGATCAAGCAGGGGGAGAGCGCGCTGATCCTCGACTTTTCGCGCGTCGATTTTATCGACAGTAGCTGTCTGGGCGCGCTGATTTCCGTGCTGAAGTCGCTGAGCGGCAAAGGGCAGCTGGTGCTCTGCGCGCTTAATGCCAATATCAAAGCGATGTTTGCCCTGACCCGTATGGACCGGGTGTTTACCCTTTGCGCCGATCGCAGCGAGGCGCTCGCCGTGATTAACGAAGGAGGCTGACCTATGTCCGAACAGGCTCAGGAAAAAGAGCTTCGGCTCTGCGCAACGATTAACAGCCTGACAACCCTTGGCGTTGCGCTGCGTCAGTTCCTGGCGGCGCTGCCGGTGAATGAGGCCTGGATCTATCCGCTCGATCTGGCGTTATGCGAGGCAGCCAGCAATATCATTCGCCACGGCTATCATGACGACGCCTCGGCGCGCTACCGGGTCTGCTTTAGCCACGACGGCCGCGCGGTCACGGTAACGCTCTACGACAGCGGCGTGCCGGTGCCGGAGGATAAGCGCCAGCCGCCGGTGATCGATCCCGACGCGCCGCTGACGCTGGAGAGCCTGAGCGAGGGCGGACGCGGCATGCAGCTTATTTTTTCAGGCGTCGACCGGGTCAGCTACCATCAGGGAGAAACGGAAAACCAGCTGACCCTGGTGAAAACGCTGCCTTAGCGGTTCTGCGCCGCAACCGCTGATATATCCGTTCCGCTCCTGGCGCGGGCAAGGTTATTTCAGTGGGAATTAGCCTGTTGGTCGCGTTGTATTATCAACATCAGGAAGCCCATACGGTGCTTGCTGCCAGGCGCTGTTCAATCGCTGCAGGATCAGTTTGATCCTCGCTCTTCTGTGCGGCGATCGCCTGGAAATATCCCGACGGGATCGTCTCTATGGTGACTCATAAAACAGATCCTTGTTGTGCCTGATAGTAAAAATAACAAAGGAGGCAAATGCCTCCCTTGGCCAACAGGGAAAAAAGTTTTGGCGGTTTCGCTACGCAGGGCAGCTCACTTTTCCGTCCGAAACAGCTTCTGAACGAAATCGATATAGGCCGGACGCCACACATCCATTTCATGCCCCAGTTTGGGGTAGCTGTGCCAGTCGTTGCGGATGCCGCGCTGATCCAGCTGCGCCTTCAGCCCGGTCATATCGCGCCCGGTAATAATATCCTCTTCGCCGCTCACCAGCGTCAGCAGCTTCAGCTGGCGGTTGATAGCTGCGGGCTTCTTCAGCTGCGCCGCCACGCGAAAGTCAGGCACGGTTTCGGTGGTCACGCCGCTGAAAATCCCCAGCCAGGCGAATTTATCCAGATGACGCATGCCGCTGACCAGCGCCTGATAGCCCCCCTGAGAGAGACCGGCCAGCGCCTGGCCGCTGGCCTCTTTGCGCACCGGATAGCGCGCGGCTACCAGCGGCATAATCTCCTCCATCAGCTCTTTGTCCGCCGCCTGCGCGTTGCGCGGATAGAAAACCTCGCGGCGCGTAGCGGGGGCAAAGCTCTCCGGTATCGCGCCCTCGGCGTCGGTTTCGGTATCCGGCATTACCACCAGCATCGGCTCGATTTTTCCCTCGGCGAGCAGGTTGTCCATAATCTGCGGCACCCGTCCCTGCGTTAGCACCGACATACCGGTATCGCCAAAGCCGTGGTAGTAGTAGAGCACTGGTAGCGGCGGCGAATCGGCGCGCGTGCCGGGCGGCACCCAGACGGCGATGCGCCGTTCACGCTTCAGCGACGGCGAATGCCAGGTCAGGGTATGGATCTCCCCGTGCGGCACCTCGCGCTCGTCCAGCAGGCTGCCGGGCACCAGGATCAGGCTGGTATTGACCTGCCGCTGCGGTTTCGCCAGCGCATTGCCCGTGTCGACGCTGCGGAAGCCGTCCACGTTGAAAAAGTATTCATATAAGCTGGGCTGCAGAGGTTCGCTGGTAAAAGACCAGATGCCCTGGTCGTCTTTGGTCATCGGATGGGAAACGTAACGATCGGGCGTAGCGCCGGTGACCACCTCAACCGCTTTGGCGGCGGGCGCCCATAACTGCCACGTTATCGTGTTGTTAGCGTTGACGTGGCTGATATAGCGTTCCGGCGGAAGAGTGTCGGGCGGGCGCTGGGGAAGGGGAATCGCCAGCGTCAGCTGGCTCCATACCGCCAGGCCGAGGCAGAGAAAAAGGCAGCGAAAATTCATCAGATATCCTTAACAGAATGCGGGTCCGTTAAGTGTGGCATAAGCTGGAAAAATTGAGCTGCCGCGCGTGAATTTTGCTGCCTGATTAGCGTAGCCTTAGCTAAGGTCGCGGCCGTTGCTGGCGATCACTTTTTTATACCACCAGAACGATTTTTTCCGCGAGCGCGCCAGCGTGCCGCGCCCCAGATCATCCCGATCGACATAGACGAAGCCATAGCGCTTGCTCATCTCGCCGGTAGAGGCAGCGACCAGATCGATGCAGCCCCAGGTGGTGTAGCCCATCACCGGCACGCCGTCGTCAATCGCCTGCGCCATCGCCCGAATATGCTCGCGCAGATAGCTGATGCGGTAGTCGTCATTGATGCTGCCGTCCGCCTCCACGGTATCCTGCGCCCCCAGTCCGTTCTCAACCAGAAACAGCGGCTTCTGATAGCGGTCGTACATCATATTCATGGTGATGCGCAGCCCCAGCGGATCGATGCCCCAGCCCCAGTCGCTGCGCTTGATATAGGGATTGGTCAGCGACTTCACCACGTTGGCGGCGCTGCTGTTCTGCTCGTTCATCTCCGCCGAAGCGCAGCGCGACGCGTAATAGCTGAATGAGACGAAATCGACGCTGTTTTTCAGCGTCTCTGCGTCGTCGCTCGCCATTTCGATCGTAACGCCTTTCTCTCGAAACAGGCGGGCGGCATAGGCGGGATAGGCGCCTCTGGCCTGCACGTCGATAAAGAAGAGATTTTCGCGATCCTTCTCCAGCGCCGCCCAGACATCTTCCGGCTTACAGGACCAGGGATAGAAGTTGCCGCCTGCCAGCATACAGCCGACCTGATTTGCCGGGTTGACCTCGTGAGCGATTCGGGTAGCCAGCGCGCTGGCCACCAGCTCGTGGTGCGCCGCCTGATACTTCACCTGATCCTGATTCTCTCCCGCCTCGAACGCCAGCCCGGCACCGGAGAAGGGGCTGTGCAGCAGAATATTGATCTCATTAAAGGTGAGCCAGTACTTCACCAGCCCGTCGAAAGCCTCAAAGCAGGTGCGCGCATAGCGGGCAAAGAAATCGACCATTTTGCGGCTGCGCCACGAGCCATACTCCATCACCAGGTGCATCGGCACGTCAAAATGACACAGGGTAACCAGAGGCTCGATGCCGTACTTTTTGCACTCCTCAAACAGGCTGCGGTAAAAAGCGATCCCTTCCGGGTTCGGCTCAGGCTCATCGCCGCGCGGATAAAGGCGACTCCAGGCGATGGAGGTGCGAAACACCGTAAAGCCCATCTCGGCCATCAGGGCGATATCCTCTTTGTAGCGATGATAAAAATCGATCGCTTCATGGCTGGGATAGTATTCATCGTCGCGCAGCGCAAACCGCTTCTCTAACCCGAGCTTTACCGGCATGCGCGCCGGGCCGTGCGGGATCATATCGACCGTCGTCAGTCCTTTCCCGCCTTCGCGATACCCGCCTTCAGACTGATTTGCGGCGAGCGCGCCACCCCATAAAAAACCTGCTGGAAATGTCAGTTCAGACATAAATTACCTCAATGATGGACTGCCGCCTTAACGGGCTTAATTGCGTCGGTCTGAGCGGGTGAGGCGCTGGCCTCAGGCGCGCTTTCCGGAATATCTTCAAAGCCTAAAATCAGCGTCAGAATAAAAGAGAGCACCACGGAGAGCGCCATAACCGCCACCACCCAGACGATGCTCATCGGATTGGCGGGGTCGAAAAACTGCACGCTGGTAAAGAGTCCCGGCGATGCCATAGAGTGGCTGGCAAGACCGCCGACGCCGGCGACCGCGCCGCAGATAAAGCCGCTAATCAGGCAGGCGATGAGCGGACGCTTCAGGCGCACCGCCACGCCATAGAGTGCCGGTTCAGAGATGCCCGCGACAATCGCCGAAGCGGCGGCGGCGAGGGCGGTCTGGCGCAGCTCGCGGTTTTTAGTTTTAAAGGCCACCGCCAGCGAAGAGCCGCCCAGCGACAGGTTGGCGCCGATCTCCGACGGCATTACCATGCCCTCTTTGCCGCTCTCCGCGATGGTCTGAATAATGGTCGGGGTAAAGACGCGATGCATGCCGGTCATCACCAGCAGCGGCCAGAGCGCGCCCATAATCGCCACCGAGAGCCAGCCGAGATAGCCGTGAACGGTATACACCAGCGCGGAAATACCGCTGCCGATCCAGATGCCGAGCGGGCCAATCAGCAGAATGGCGATCGGCGCGGCGATCAGCACGATCAGCATCGGCTTCAGGAAGTTTTTCGTCACCGCTGGCGTAATGCGGTCGATGATGCGCTCGATATGCGACAGGATCCAGGTCATCACCAGTGCCGGGATCACCGTGTAGGTATATTTCACCGGCGTCACGGGAATCGAGGCGAAATCGACCGCCTGGCCCTGCGCCGCTTTCGCCATCAGATCGATAAAGCCGGGGTGCAGCAGCACGCCCGCGATAGCGATGGCCAGCGACATATTGGTTTTAAACTTCAGCGAGGCGGACGCGGCAACCATCACCGGCAGGAAGAAAAATGCGCCGTCGCCGATCACCGTCAGGATCGTCAGGGTGGACGAGCCTTTCGGCAGCACGCCGCTCATCTCCAGCACCATCGCCAGCAGCTTCACCATTGAGCCGCCGATAATGGCCGGAATCAGCGGCGACATGGTGCCCACCAGCGCATCGAGAATGCCGGCGCCGATACCTCTCAGGGTAATTTTGCGCTTCACCGCTGCGCCGCCTGAGGCGGCCGGGGTGCCGAGTTCAAGGATCGCCTGATAGGCCTTGCCGACGTTGTTGCCGATAATGACCTGACACTGGGTCTCCTTGTGGACCACGCCCATTACGCCGGGCAGCGCTTTAAGCGCGGCGCTGTCGATAAGGGCGGGATCTTTCAGCACGAACCGCAGGCGGGTCATGCAGTGGGTCACTGCCTCAATATTTTGCATGCCGCCCAGCGACTGTACGATGGCGCGAGAGACTTCTGCGTAGGGATTAGGCATAGTTTTGCGTCTCTGTTGTTATGAGTAGAGTGTTTTTTACCGGCGGCCTGCTGTTGTAGGGACAGAGTGTGCGCTGATTCGCCAGAGCGGGATGATGCGCCATAGGAAACCGGTTTCACAAAAGCATGAACAGTTGCAAAATTGATAACAAGATGCAAAAAGCGGATATTTTCTAAACTGTGATTACTGTCACTTACTGGATTGATGCCTGTCGAGCGGGGTCTGAGGTTAAGTAGACTGCTCAGCTGACTGAAGGAGAAGGGAAAAATTATGGCCACCATACTTGAGGTCGCGAAACGGGCGGGCGTGTCAAAAGCCACGGTGTCCAGAGTGCTGTCGGGCAATGGCTATGTCAGTCAGGAGACGCGGGAAAAGGTAATGCAGGCGGTGACCGAAACGGAGTTCCGCCCCAATTTACTGGCGCGCAATTTGTCGGTGAAATCGACCCAGACAGTCGGGCTGGTCGTGACCAATACCCTCTACAGCGGCAACTACTTTTCCGAGCTGATGTCGCACTCCGCGCGCATGCTGGAGCAGCAGGGCCGCCAGCTTATTCTGGCGGACGGCAAGCACAGCGCGGCGCAGGAGCGGGCGGCGATCGATTTTCTGCTCGACCTGCGCTGCGACGGCATTATCATCTACCCGCGCTTTCTCAGCGTTGACGAAATGGATGAGATTATCGCGCAGCATAAGCAGCCGGTGCTGGTGGTGAACCGACGCCTGCGCCAGCACCACAGCTTCTGCATCTACGCCGACCAGAAGCGGATCAGCGCGATGGCGGTGAAAGCGCTTATCGATCTCGGGCATCGGGATATCGGCTTTATCACCGGCTCGCTTGATTCCCCGACCGGCCTTGAGCGCCTCGCCGGCTATAAAGCGGCGCTGGAGGAGAGCGGTATTCCGCTGCGCGCGGCGCTTATCGTGCAGGGCAACTGGCATGCAGAGAGCGGGGCGCAGGCAGCGGCTGCCTTGCTCGCCAGCGGCTGCCCCTTTAGCGCGCTGGTAGCCAGCAACGATGAGATGGCGATTGGTGCCATCAGAGCGCTGACCACGGCAGAGATAGCGGTGCCGAAGCAGGTGTCGGTACTGGGCTTTGACGATATCCCGCTGGCGCCTTTTATCGTTCCCGCGCTCTCCAGCGTTAAAATTCCCGTTACGGAAATGATCCAGGAGGCGATCGCGCGCCTGCTGGCGATGCTCGACGGCGGCTCGTGGCAGGACGCCGAGGCGTTCGCCGCCAGCCTGTCGCTGCGCGAATCGGTGGCGCCCGGCCCGTTTTCGCGCTAGCTGACGCTGGTGGTTAGCCAGCTTTTCAGCTCTGCCAGCTCCTCATGCTGTGCGGGAAACGCCACTTGCAGCCGCGCGACCGCAGCGGCGAGCGCGTCGGGACGATAGTCGACGCCCTGCAGCTGCGTCGCCAGCGCCTCCAGTGGCGCGGGATTAAGGCTGTCGCTAAAGATCTGGCAGCGGCTAATTACGCCGCGCTCGACGTCGAAATGGATCTCCACGCCGCCCCAGGCGAAACGGGTATCAAGCAGGTGAGAGAAGTCGGGTGAGTGGCCGAAGTTCCACTCCCAGCTGCTCTGGCGTGCAAACTGCTCGGCAAAGCCAGGGAGATCGGGCAGCGCCTCTGGCGAGATGCGTTCCGGCTGGCAGCGCGCCTGATAGTAATCAAAAAAGGATTCTGTGACAGCGTCACAAATTGCCGCGTAGTTTATCTCTGGCGCAATTTCCGTTAAATTCGCCACGCGTGAACGCACAGAGGTAATGCCTTTGGTATGCAGCTTTTTGATGTCCGGGTTAAGATAATCCGCCAGCCGCGACAGGTCAGAATTGATTAAAAAAGTACCATGATGGAAGCCGCGATCGGGAGTTTCATGATAGGCGGAGCCGGATATTTTGCGACTTTCCTCGCCGCGCCTGACCACCAGATCGTTGCGCCCGGACGCCTCGGCCTCAATCCCCAGCGCGCTCAGCGCACGTAAAATAATGCCGGTCGAAACGCTCTTGTCATACTCCGGCTTGCCCGCCATAAAGGTAAAACAGCAGTTGCCGAGATCGTGAAATACCGCGCCGCCGCCGCTGCTGCGGCGCGCCAGCTTAATGCCGTCCTGCGCCATACGCCGCGTATTGCACTCTTTCCAGGGATTTTGTGCCCGGCCGATTACCACGGTTTCGGCATTGCGCCACAGAAACAGCACCTTCTGCGTGGCGGGCATCTGCCGGTAAATGCAGGTCTCGACGGCGAGGTTAAACCAGGGATCGTTTGATTCTGAAAGCAGCAGGCGCAGCGTGGTCATCTCTTCTCCAGAGGCAGTAAGCAAAGCAGGCATTCATTTTAACGCGCTTCGACGTCGCCAGCATGATGGCGCGTGCTCTGATTAAAGCGGCTTAAGGTTTCCCTAAAGTTAATGCAGCATGCTGTCCGCTCCTGTTAACAGATGGACTGCAAGCATGTTTTTCCCGCTCAATAAAAGACCGACGCTGAATCGGCTCTCTTTTTTATTGCTGTTTTCGATTTATATCGCGGTATTTCTTAACCTGGCCTTTTACCGTCAGGTCATCGCTGCCATGCCGCTGGACAGCGTGCGCAACTGGCTGGTCTTTCTCTCGATGCCGCTGGTGGCGATTTCAGTAATTAATATCGTTGCGACCATCGCCTCTTTTATCTGGCTCGATCGCCTGATTATCGCGCTGTTTATTCTGGTCTCCGCCGCTGCGCAATATTTCATCTGGAATTACGGGGTGATTATTGATCGGTCGATGCTGGTCAATATCCTCGATACCACGCCGTCCGAGAGCTTTGCGCTGTTGACGCCGCAGCTGGTGGCGACGCTGCTGCTTTCCGGCGTGGTAATGGCGGGAGTGGCGTTCTGGGTGCGGGTTCGTCCCACCAGCCCCTTCTGGAAAAGCGCGGTTTATCGCATTGTTAGCGTGGCGGCGTCGGTGATCTGCATTCTGCTGGTGGCCTCGCTGTTCTACAAAGATTACGCTTCGCTGTTCCGCAATCAGAAAGAGCTGGTGAAGTCGCTCAGCCCGTCAAACGCTATTACCGCCACGCTCTCCTGGTATAAGCACAACCGGGATTTAAATCTGCCGCTGGTGAAAATCGGTGAAGATGCACGCCTGCAGCCGGCGATGCAGACGGGCAAAAAGAATCTGACTATTTTAATCGTCGGCGAAACGTCGCGCGCGGCCAACTTTTCCCTGTCGGGCTACGAGCGCGAGACCAACCCGCTGCTGAAGAACGATAACATCACCTATTTTCCGCATACCGCCTCCTGCGGCACGGCGACGGCGGTGTCGGTTCCCTGCATGTTTTCCGGTATGCCGCGCGTTCACTACGATGACGCGCTCGCCGGGCATCAGGAGGGACTGCTGGATGTGATTCAGCGCGCCGGCATTAAGGTGCTGTGGAATGATAACGACGGCGGCTGTAAGGGCGCCTGCGACCGCGTGCCGCATCAGGATCTCTCCAGCCTCAATCTGGCGGGGATGTGCATTAAGGGCGAATGCTACGACGAGGTGCTGTTTCACGGGCTGGAGGATTATATTCAGCAGCTGCAGGGCAACGGCGTGATCGTGCTGCATACCATCGGCAGCCACGGCCCGACTTACTATAATCGCTATCCGCCCCAGTTCCGTCGCTTTATGCCAACCTGCGACACCAACCAGATTCAGGACTGTTCGCAGCAGCAGCTGGTGAATACCTATGACAACACCCTGCTGTACGTCGATTTTATCGTCGACAAGGCGATTAAGCTGCTGCAGGCGCATCAGGACAGATTCACTACCAGCCTGGTCTATCTCTCCGATCATGGCGAATCGCTGGGCGAGAACGGCACCTACCTGCACGGCATGCCCTACGCTATCGCACCGGAGGTACAGAAACATGTGCCGATGCTGATCTGGCTGTCGCCGGACTACCAGCAACGCTATGGCGTCAACAAGCGCTGTCTCGACAAGCTGGCGGCGCAGGATAACTTCTCGCAGGATAATCTCTTCTCTACCATGCTGGGGCTAACCGGCACGGCGACAAAGGTCTATAAAGCGGAAGATGATATTCTGACCTCCTGCCGTAAAAGCTAACCGAGAAGCCCTGCCAGCGCAGGGCTTTTTTTTACTGGCGGCTGAGCGTCGCGCCGCGGCTGCAAATCACATCACGATACCAGTAGAAGCTCTTTTTACGGCTGCGCTTCAGGGTGCCGGAGCCGTCCTGATGGCGATCCACATAGATAAAGCCATAGCGTTTGGTCATCTCCGCCTTTGATGCGCTCACCAGATCGATGGGGCCCCAGTAGGTGTAGCCCATAACCTCTACGCCATCATTAATCGCCTCCCACACCTGCACCAGATGATCGTTGACGTAGCGGATGCGGTAGTCGTCGTGGATCTGGCCGTCGGCATCGGGTTTATCCTGCGCGCCAAGCCCGTTCTCGACGATAAACAGCGGCTTCTGATAGCGATCCCACAGGAGATTGAGCAGGGTGCGCAGTCCGACGGGATCGATCTGCCAGCCCCATTCCGAGCTGTCGAGGTGGGGATTAGGCACCATATCGAGAATATTACCGCGCAGCTTTGCCGCCTGGCTGGCGTCGGCAGTGGCGCAGCCGGACATGTAATAGCTGAACGAGACGAAATCGACCGTATGGCTCAGCGCCTCAAAGTCTGCCGGTTCGGTGCAAAGCGTAATATTCTGTTCCCGGAAGTAGCGTTTTATGTAGCCAGGATAACGGCCGCGGCACTGCACGTCGCCGAAGAACTGCCAGCGTTGGTTTTCCTGCAGCGCGGCGAGCACGTCGTCAGGCTTACAGGTCAGCGGATAGAGCAGGCCGCCAAGCAACATATTGCCGATGCGCGCGTCAGGGATCAGCTCGTGGCAGGCTTTCACCGCCAGGGCGCTGGCGACCAGCTGATGATGGATCGCCTGATAAATCTCCGCCTGACTCACATCACCCTGCAGACCCACGCCGGTCAGCGGCGCATGCAGCGACATATTGATTTCATTGAAGGTCAGCCATAGCTTAACCTTGCTGCGATAGCGCGCGAAAACGGTACGCGCGTAGCGTTCAAAAAAGGTGATGAGCTGACGGTTGCCCCAGCCGCCATAGTTCTGCACCAGCCCCCAGGGCATCTCATAGTGCGACAGGGTTACCAGCGGCTGGATGCCGTGACGCGCCAGTTCGTCAAACAGCTTATCGTACCAGGCCAGGCCCGCCTCATTCGGCGCTTGTTCATCCCCCTGCGGAAACAGGCGCGCCCAGGCGATAGAGACGCGCAGACAGGTAAAGCCCATTTCCGCAAACAGCGAAATATCCTCGGGATAGCGGTGATAAAAATCGATAGCGATATCTTTGATGCTGGCGTCGCCGGGCTGGCGCTGCACCACCGGCCCGAGAATGCCCTCAGGCTGCATGTCAGAGGTGGTCAATCCCTTGCCATCTTCGCGATACGCGCCTTCAGCCTGATTCGCTGCCAGCGCACCTCCCCATAAAAAGTCCTGTGGGAACTCACTCTTCATTGATGTCTCCTTTTGTTGCAGCGCTTAGTCAGCGCGCCGCGGCTGTGGTAAGCCCGCAATCACCGTCAGCAGGCAGGCAAGAATCAGGGAAAGCGCGGTGCCAGCGACCGCGCCCCAGAAGGCGTTATCGATGCCGCCTGGGGGAATGATCTGCGCCAGGGTAAAGATGCTCGCCAGCCCGATTGAATAGGCCTGGCTGTGGCTCATCGCAACAATGGCACCGCCAAGCGCGCCGCCGACGCAGCCGAAAATAAAGGGGCGACGGCAGGGCAGCGTCACGCCGTAGACGGCGGGTTCGGTAATGCCGAACACCCCTGAAATGACGCTCGATCCCGCCAGCGTTTTCAGCCGCGCATCGCGGGTTTTCAGGAAAACGCCAAGCGTGGCGCCGACCTGACCGAAGACGGCGGGCAGCAGGATAACCAGCATCGGATCGTGGCCCCACACCGCCATATTGTTCATCATGAGCGGGATCAATCCCCAGTGTACGCCGAAAATCACGCAAACCTGCCACGCCGCGCCGAGCAGCCCGCCGGCGAGCCAGGGGGCAGCCTGATTAACCAGCTGAAAGCCGTCCGCCAGCAGATGACTCAGCGCGGTCGCCAGCGGACCAATTGCCAGAAAGGTCAGGGGAACGGTCACCAGCAGGCAGATCAACGGCGTAAAGAAGGTTTTCACCACCGAGGGCATGACCTTATTACACTGGCGCTCCAGCCAGCAGCAGAACCAGGCGGAGCAGATAATGGGGATCACCGACGAGGCGTAGTTGATAAAGACAATGGGGATGCCGAAGAAAGTGGCGGTTTGCCCCGTTGTCGCTGCCTGAAAAGCGGCCACAATGGTGGGATGAACCAGGGCGCCGCCGAGAACCATCGTGACAAAAGGGTTGCCGCCAAACTTTTTACCCGCGGTATAGCCGAGTGCCAGCGGCAAAAAGTAGAACGGCGCGTCAGCCGCAGCGAAGAGTATTTGCCAGGTGCCGCTGCTTTCCGTCAGCCATCCTGCCGCCTGGCAGAGGGCAAGCCCGCCTTTTAAAATCCCGCAGGCCGCCATAACCCCGAGAAAGGGCGTGAATATGCCAGAGACCACATCGATAAAGGCCGCCGCCAGCGTCGGTCTTTCTTTGCCCGGAGTTGGCGAAGCGGGCTTTACGTCGTTCAGGTCCGCTTCCTGACAGAGCGCAGCGTAGACATCCCCTACATGGCTACCGATCACTACCTGAAACTGGCCGCCGCTTTCGACCACCATAATCACATCCGGATTAGCTTTCAGACTTTCCGCGTCCGCCTGCTGGCTGTCGTTAAGCTTAAAGCGCAACCGGGTCGCGCAGTGCACCAGACTGTGAATATTTGCTCTCCCGCCGACATGCCTGAGGATGTCCTGAGCGAGTGCCTGATATTTCATGTTAATACCCGCATTGGTTCAAGATGAATAAAGCGCAAAAAAAAAAACCTGAGAGAACTTATTACCGCATGGCGGCAGCAAGTCTCTCAGGTTTTGCCTGTTGTCAGTAACAACCCTGAAGCGAAAAGAAATTAACAGCCGGGAGAAAAAGAGTCCAGCGCATCGCGCGCAATTAACTGTGATGTCGCTCAATAAATTGAAATTAGTGCGGGCGCGCCTGCTGCTTCCGCCTAAATAAATAAAAATTTACTCAAAGCTTTAACGTGAATATCGGATTATTCCAGCGCGACAGGGGCAATTTAACTTTCCATTTACAAAGGCAGCAATTTTAAAATCAATTGCGCCTGTCTGAATGCGCTCTCACAATTAATTACTCAGTAAGCATAAAACGGTTCTCTTTATCTTCTCAGATGCTACTCTCAACAGGCGTAAAAATGAGTAACTGGAACGCAATATTTTCAAAAGCCAGAATAGGGTAAAGCTGTTTTATTTAGGGGAAAGGCATGAGAATAGCGAAAATACTCAACAATAATGCCGTGATCGTGGTAAATGCGCAGCAGCGGGAAGAGGTGGTAATGGGGTCAGGGCTGGCCTATAAAAAGCGGCCGGGCGAAGTACTAGACGCGACGCGCATCGAAAAAGTCTTTTGCTTGCAAAGCGATGAGCTAACCAGCCGCCTGGGCGAACTGCTGCGGCAAATTCCGCTCGAGGTGATGATCGCCTGCGATCGCATTATCGCGCAGGCAGCGCAGCAGCTGGGTGAGCTGCATGAAAGCATCTATCTGACGCTGACCGATCATTGCCACTGCGCCATTGAGCGCCACAGACAGGGGCTTAACCTGAAAAACGCGCTGCTGTGGGATATCGCGCGTCTTTATCCGCGCGAGTTCGCGCTGGGAAAGGAGGCCTGCGCGATCCTCGCGCATCGTCTCAATATTCAACTGCCGGAAGATGAAGCGGGGTTTATTGCCCTTCACCTGGTTACAGCGCAGCTTAACCGCGCGATGCCGGAGGTAATGGAAATGACCCGCGTGATGCAGGATATACTGGATTTCGTAGAAAAGCAGCTGCAGCTAACCTATATACAGGATTCGCTAAGCTATCAGCGGTTTGTTACCCATTTGAAATTTTTTGCCCAGCGTATGCGTAGCCGCACAAGTGAACCCGCTGGAGATGACAGGCTCTGTAATACGATAAAAGCTAATTACATTACCGCATGGCGGTGCGCAAAAGAAATAGCCAGCATGCTGCAGCAAAAATACCGCTACGACCTGAAAAAAGATGAGATGATGTATTTAACTCTTCATATCGAGCGAATAAGAACCTGTATGACGGCACCTGCTTAACGCGATAAAACACGTGACTCACACAGGTGACAACGTCACTAAAAATTCAGGTTCTGAACCAGATAGCAAGGTAGCTAATAATACTGACTGAAGCGATAAGCAGCGCCAGGTATTCGTCACGTTTAGCATTCAGTGCAGATTTCATTTTTACTCTCCTCAGCAACTGAGTAGAGTTTTACACTTTGCAGCTTAGTGAAACCTTAAGAGCGGGAGAGCGCGTATGCTGCGCGTCACAAAAAGGGGAATAAAGCCGGCCCTGACAGCAGGGCCGACAGGCAAGGTTAGCGGTTGGCTTTTAGCGTGCCTTTAAGGCCATGCGGCTCCGAACGCAAGTACTGCGGCGGCGCGCTCGCCTGTGCACCCAGCTCAGCGGCGGCGTGCCACGGCCAGCGCGGATCGTAAAGCACCGCGCGCGCCAGCGCCACCAGATCGGCGGTGCCTTCCTGCAGCACCGCTTCGGCGTGTTTCGGCTCGGTAATCAGGCCCACGGCGATAACCGGAATCTTCACCTCTTTGCGAATGTCGCGCGCAAACGGCAGCTGGTAGCCCGGACCCACCGTAATTGACTGCTGAGGCGCAAGGCCGCCGCTCGACACGTGCACGTAGTCGCCGCCAGCCGCCTCAAACTGTTTGCTGAATTCAATCGACTGCGCGTTGTCCCAGCCGCCCTCTACCCAGTCGGTAGCGGAAATGCGCACGCCGACCGCGATATTGTCTGAGACCGCGTCGCGCACGGCGCGGAAAATTTCCAGCGGGAAGCGCATGCGGTTTTCCAGCGAGCCGCCATATTCATCTTCACGGTGGTTGCTGAGCGGCGACAGGAACTGATGCAGCAGATAGCCGTGCGCGGCGTGCAGCTCGATCAGTTCAATCCCCAGCTTTTCAGCACGCTTCGCACTCTCAACAAACTTCTGCTTGATACGAGCGAGATCGTCGCGGCTCAGCGCCAGCGGCGGGCGGTCTTCTTCATGGAAGCCTTCAGCTGAAGGCGCGACCGTTTCCCAGCCGCCGTTATCAAGCGCCAGCTGGTGGCCGCCCTCCCAGGGCGCGGCGCACGAGGCTTTGCGCCCGGCGTGACCCAGCTGGATGCCGAGAGGGATCGGCGACCAGGTGCGGATATCCTCCAGCACGGTGCGTAAGGCGGCTTCGGTTTCGTCGTCCCACAGGCCAAGGTCGCCCGGCGTGATGCGGCCAATCGCCTCAACCGCGGTGGCTTCAATAATCAGCAGGCCCGCGCCGGAGAGCGCCAGCTGGCCAAGGTGGATGCGATGCCATGAAGTGGCTTTGCCTTCATTCGCGGAATACTGACACATAGGCGCAATAACAATACGGTTTTCCAGTGCCAGCTTGCCAATATGCGTTGCGCTAAAGAGTTGACTCATGAATACCTCATTTCCTTGTAATGACTGCCTCGAAACAGAAAGTGTATTAGACGACAGGCGGATCATTGGCTTAATGCAAAAAAATAGCATAAAGCCGGACGGCAGAAGTTTACCTTTAGGGCTGCGAGCAGGGGTATCAGGCGAATAAGCGTCAGGATGGACGATAAGCAACCTGATTGCGCACGAAAGTTAAGCATTATTAAAACCGATCGCGCTACGTGAATTCTGCAGAAAATGCAGGGGAAGAGTGCTGCAGAATTAGCGTAGCGTTGTCATTTTAGCGTACAGAAAACAACCACCTGGCCGCAGCTGTCTTTATATAATGCCCATTATAGAAAGTCAGAAGGCTAAAGGATCGTTTTACTGAAAGGATCGCTGGCGGACGCCAGACGCAACGCGTCCGGCGTCCGGTTTGGTTACGCCGTTGTCTTACGGTTGGTCAACAGGGCTTTTACCGTTTCGGCCGCGCGCTTGCCTGCCAGGAAAGCGTGATCCGAATTGTAATACTCCCATTCGCTGTAGCGCCCGGACAGATGAATGCCCTGCGCCGCCAGCCAGTTGCGGATCAGTGCAACGTTCGCTTTGCGCTGATGATCGTAAACCACATAGGCATAGGGCATATCCACCTCGCTGGCGGTCAGGATAACGTCATCCTCACGAATAATGCCGACGCGAATACAGTCATCAATGCAGCGCTGGATTAGCGCGTCGCCTTCATACGGTAGCGGCTGATCGGCCCGCCAGGTGATCTCGCAGGTCAGGCCAAAACCGCCTGGGGGATTGCATTCCGGGCTGGCGTTGCCCTGCAGGAAAATGCGGTGGAACAGGGTATCGCCAGGATAGTAGATCCAGTGCTTGTCGCTGAGATTAGCGCGGCCGATGCCGAGGTTGACGCAGCGCACCGAAACGTGACGCAGCATCGAGGCGGCTTTCTGCACCGCCTGCGGCGCGCGGTTGCCCATCAGACGCACCAGCTCGGGCAGCGGCAGGGTGCTGATCATCTGATCGTAGTGGTAATGACGGCCATCTTTGAGGATCACGCTGCGGCTTTGCGGCTGGATATCAACGATCTCCGACTCGGTCTCCAGCACGCAGTTAAGATGCGGCAGGAAGCCATTCATCAGCGCCTGAAAACCACCGCGCTTAGGGTAGCCGAAGCGGGCGTTAGGGCCGACCGGCTTATCCAGCGGCGCCAGCGCGCCGGAGATGATCTGCTGAAGATCGGGCAGCGGAACGCGCCCGCCCAGCCAGGAGGTTTCCATATCGGCGAGCGGCGTTTTCCACAGTTTGCGATTATAGGGAACGGCAAAATGATGCGCGATGCCGCGACCCCAGGTGCGGAAGATAAAGTTTTCAAAATCCTCTTCCGCCTCATCCGCGCCGGCAGGTTCCGTCGCCTCGGCGCCCAGCACGCCATCGGCGCAGCAGTCGCGGCACTCGGTATTCGCTGCCGAACGCACCGCGCTCAGCGGCGCCGCCTCCTGGGCACCCGTGACACCGTAACGTGCCTCGATGGCGCCCAGCACGCATTCGCCAATCACCTCAGCCGGAAGTCCATGCAGCGCCGACTGGAAAGGATAGCGGGTAAAAACGTCGTGGCTGTAGACCCAGGCTTCGCGGTTCTGCCAGTGCAGATTATCCCCCAGCAGTTTGTCGTAAAGCTGAAGCACGTAGGGATCGTTAGAGAACATAATGTGGCCGGCATAGTCGAAGGTGAATCCTTTATCTGTAATAGAGCGGCACCAGCCGCCGGGCGTCTCATTTTTCTCCAGCACCACTGCGCCTTCACCGTAGTGGTAGCCTGCACTCAGGCCGGTCGGTCCCGCGCCCAGAATCAGGCACTCCACCGGACGCAAGGTGACCGCATGCACCCCGTCGGTGGTTTCCGGCACCTGCGCGGCAGCAACCGGCTGAACCACGTTATCGCGCAGCCTGACAATCTGCGCCTGCATCTGCTCAGCGGTGCGATCCCATGAGGTTTCGGCGATGATCGCCGCCATCTGCGCCGCCTGCTGGCGGCGCGCCTCATCGCTCAGCCCCAGCGCGGCTTCGCAGGCAAGGATAAAGCCCTGCGGGGTATCGGCGATGCTCACCACCTCGCTATAGTGGCGCACCACATCCGGCACCGCGGTGCTGACGATCGGCAGCTGCGCCGCCATATACTCCAGCACCTTGGTCGGGCTGATAAAGCGGGTCGAGGCGTTCAGCGCGAACGGCATCAAACAGACGTCCCATCCGGCCAGGAAATGGGGCAGCGCTTCATAGGGCTGCTGACCAAACCAGTGCAGATTGGGCCGCTGCGGCAGGCTGAGCGGATCGATCTTCACTACCGGGCCGACCATAACGATTTGCCAGTCGGGATGCGCATCGGCGAGCGCAGCGATCAGCGCGATATCCATTCGCTCGTCAATCACGCCGTAGTAGCCCAGACGCGGGCCAGCAAGATTTTCCTGCAGCGGATGACCGTTGCTGCGATCGAGCGCCTGCTCGAAGTGCGCGGCGTCAACGCTGCTGGCAAAACAGTGTACGTTCTGGTGGCGAGACTTTTTCGCTTCATAGAGGCTGGTGCCGCCGGTAAAGACCACATCGGCACGGGTCAGCAGGGCGGACTCGCGCTGCTGCAGCTGGCGCGGCGCCATCTGAAAGGCGGATAGCTCATCCATGCAGTCATAAATAATTGCGCTGGGGTTGAAGCTGGCCAGCAGCGGCAGCGCCATCGGGGTATAGAACCACACCAGCGGCTGCTCGTCGCTATCCAGCAGCGTGGCGAGCAGGGGCTGGAGCACCGCGATCTGGCTGTCATGGAAGCCCGGCGCATCGACGTCGGTATGCGGCTCGATTACGGTGACGTTGGGCGCGGGGGAATGCTGTCGCAAACCCGCCTCGCCGGGCTGGTAAACCGGTTCCTCAATGAACAGCACGCGATGGTGCTGGGCCAGACGCGACAGTAAATGCTGCGGACGTTGAAAGACGAAACCCCAGCGAAGATGACTAAATACCACCAAAACGGACTGTTTCATAGAGGACTCCTGTAGCTCGCTGGCCGGCGACAATAGCGCGTGAAACCGGTGCAGCGAACGTTGTGATTGCCGCAATGCTGCGGCGGTAGGCTGATGTAGCTGACGGGTAAAATCAGGGGCGACATCCCAGAGTCCGCTGCGCGGCCAGTGATCTGTCTCTTCCCAGAGCGGGCTTTCTATAATGGGGTAAATACAGACGCCCAGGATTTCGCAGCCGTCCAGCTGCGCCTGCGCAATCTGCGCGGTGATATGCTTCATCCAGGCAGGCCGCCCGCTGCCGACATGGCTGGTTTCCGCCAGCAGTATCGGACGCTGATAGCGCTGCGCTAAATTGAGCAGCATCTTATGCAGCGGCATCCTTCGCCTGTCGCCCAGATGCCAGTCAAGGCGCTGGTTGGAGTTAGTCTCCCACTGATTGGCGTGATAGTAGTTGGCGCCAATAATGTCGAGATAGCGCGCCGCGCCCCCCAGTTCCGGCTCACGCGCGCCGGCCAGCATATCCCAGGCGTGAAACTGCGCGTCGTTAAGTTCGGCGGTGCGCTGGTAACAGGCCTCGCTCTCTTCATCGGGAACCAGGTGAATAAGGGGATCGCAATGAAGAAAACGCGCCCTGGGATCGGCCAGCCAGATGGCGTCGCACCCCGCGATGGTCGCGCGCACCAGCTGGCGCTTGATGGCGTCAGGGTCCGCCTCGCGGTGGTTGCCGAATAGCCCAACCGAAAGGCCCCAGCTAAAAAAAGAGATCTCATTCATCGGCGAATAGATCGGAGAGCTGCGATACCAGGGCGCCAGGAAAGCGGCGATGCGCTGGCAAAAGGCGGCAAAGCGCGGGACAAAGGTCTCTGAAAAGAGATCGATATCTTCTGGCCAGCCGTAGTGACAGAAGGTCCAGTTAATCTGAATGCCCAGCTCATGCGCCGCCTGCATTTTGGCCCGCAGCGTAGCGAAAGTTCGTTCCGGATCCGCTTCCGCCTGGCGCCAGCCGATGCTCTCGCGCACCGTGCGGATGCCAAAATGCTGTAGAGCGAGATAGTCGCTGCGAAACTGCGTCTGATGGTCGGTCAGAGCATCCATGACCAGGCGCTGGCCTGACGTATTGATATGATCGGCACCTTCGTACCCCGCCTGCCAGAAGCCAGAAAAAGGCAGCATCAATCCCTCCCGTAAATTATCAGGATTAAAAAAGACCCCTGCTATTGCTTGCGCAGATCGATCCCCGGCATAGCAATCAGGATGGAAAAGCTAAAGAAAACAGCGTTGCTGTCGTGAATTCCGTGTCCGGAAAAGAGAGACGGTGCGCGACCGGCCACACCTGGCCGAAGTAAAAGCGTTATCCCGCACGCAGAGAAGAGTCGATAAACATTATTAGTTTCAGTGAGCAATCACTGCTGATCGAAGTATAACCTCACTCGGCTTTCTCACAACTATCTGAAGGAAAAGAAAAAAGCCAAGCGGTAAGGCGGTGAGTCAGCGAGGAGAGAAAAAGCGGCAGAAGCGTCTGACAAAGGAGGACCTGCGCGAAAAGGCCCGCGCCGCGTCGGCTCTGCCTCGGTGCCTGCGGTTTAGCGCCAGGCATCTGCAGAGCCGCAGGCGCTAAACCACCGACTGACACTGGCGGCAAAAATGGTGGTCGCTGTTGCCGAGTACGCGACGCAGGAAATCCTGCGTGCGTGCCTCCTGCGGCCGCAGCAGAATTTCCTGCGCCGGTCCCTGCTCAACAATCTGCCCGCTGTGGAGAAAACAGACGCGATCGGCTACCTCACGGGCGAACTGCATCTCATGGGTAACCACAATCATCGTCATGCCTTCCTGCGCCAGATTGCGCATCACCTGCAGCACTTCACCAACCAGTTCGGGATCGAGCGCGGAAGTGGGCTCGTCGAACAGAATCGCTTTCGGCTGCAGTGCCAGCGTGCGCGCGATCGCCACGCGCTGCTGCTGACCGCCGGAAAGCTGTCCAGGCCAGGCGTTAATTTTGTCTGCCAGCCCCACCAGCGCCAGCAGGGATTTGGCGCGCTTTTCCGCCTGGGCGCGCGACTCGCCGTTAACGTGAACGGGGCCTTCCATCACGTTTTCCAGCACGCTGCGGTGTGGGAAAAGGTTGAAACGCTGAAACACCATGCCGATCTGGCGACGAAGATCGTTAATGCTTTTATGTCGGCTGTCTACCCGCTGGTCCAGTACGCGTATTTCGCCGCCTTCATAGCTCTCCAGCCCGTTAATGCAGCGCAAAATGGTCGACTTACCGGAGCCGGACGGGCCGATCAGGCAGACCACTTCGCCGGCGCTCACGGAAAAACTGACGCCTTTCAGCACCTCCACGCGGCCAAATTTTTTATGTACCTCATCGATCTCAATCATCTCAGGCTCCTTTAATCTGGCGTTTCTCCAGCCGTTTGGTCAGGGCCATCAGCGGCATGCACAGCAGCAGATACAGCACCGCCACCAGCGTATAGACCGTGGTGTTGTCAAAGGTCGACGCGGCGATCAGCTGGCCCTGCCGGGTCATTTCCGTTACGGCAATGGTCGAGGCGAGGGCGGAATCTTTTAGCATCATCACCAGCGTATTGCTGTAGGGCGGCAGCGCGACGTGAAACGCCTGCGGCAGGATGACGCGGCGCATCGCTTTGAGAAAGCCCATTCCCATTGAGCGCGCCGCTTCAAGCTGACCGCGATCGACGGACTCAATACCGGCACGAAATATTTCGGCGATATAGGTGGAGAAGCAAAAAGCGATACCGATCACGCTGGCCTGAAAAGAAGTCAGGGTGATACCAATATCGGGAAAGACAAAATAGATATAAAACAGCACCACAATCATCGGCAGGCCGCGGGTAATATTTATCACCGTCGCCACCGGCCAGGAAATAATTTTCCACGGGCACATCTTTGCCGCGGCAAATATCAGCCCCAGCGGCGTACTGATCGCCAGCGACAGCAGCGTAATGGATATCGTCATTTCAGCCCCTTTTAGCAAAAAGGGCAGGTAGGTATGAATGCTGCTCCAGTCCATATCAGGCTCCTGAACGTGCTGCACACGGGTATCGGGGCAACGGCAATTCATTATAATGAATATCTTTACCCACCAGGCGCTGTCAATAATTACCCGCTTCTGTAAGATAGCGAATTGTTATTACCGCGATAAGAAACAGCTATAGATAGGGGAATAAATTAAATCAACGGCTTTTTTGACAATGTGTGAGGCGCCACGTTTTCACAAAATAAAACGTTGACAGCGGCAGCATAAATTTCATTATAGTGAAAAAGACGTTCGCCCTTTCGCTACTGAACCAGGAGTGAGTTATGTCTGTCGTCCGCAAAATAAGCCTGCTGAATCTCTCTATAGCCATGGGCGTGACCGCCCTGGTCAGCCTGAATGCCCAGGCCGCCGCCTTAACGGCGGGATCGCCGCCCTCCAGCGCACCAACCACCTTCCTGAACACCCAAAGTGGGAAAATCGAAGGCTTTATGCCGGACGTCGCGGCGGAGGTGGCCAGGCGTCAGCATCTGGAGGTCAATTTTACCGCCGTGCCTTTCTCAACGCTGATCCAGTCGGTTATCGCCGGTAAGATCGATATGATCGTCGCCGGTATGACGCCGACACCGGAGCGCGCGAAGCGAATCGGGTTTTCGCAGCCGGTCACAGCCTTTGGCGCGGGGCTGGTGGTGCGCGACGACAACGAGAAAAAATATCACTCCTGGCAGGATTTAAAAGGCGACGTGGTGGGCACCATGGCCGGCACCGATTATACCCAAAGCCTGATGCAGAGCGGCATCGCCAAAGAGGTGAAAGTCTATGACAGCCCGGCGGATATGACGCGCGATCTCTCGCTAGGCCGCATTGCGGCCGGGATGAATGACTATCCCATTTTAAAAGCGCAGGCTAAAGCGGGCGGGCTGAAAGGCATGCACGTTGTGGAAGGCTATCAGCCTGAGCATGTTTCTCCGATGGCGTTCGGCGTGAAGAAAGGTAACGATAAACTGCTGGCGGAGATCGACAGCGCCTTAACCGCCATGAAACAGGACGGCACGCTTCAGACCATCAAGGACAAATGGGGCATGCCCTGACTTAATCCAGGCCGACCTGCAGGCGCGGCGGCATAAAAGAGCATGAGATGAAAAACGCATCGCAACCCAGAGCGGAGCCAGGGGCCGCCGAAACGGATATTGGATCGCGGCTGAAAAGCCTGCGTAAGGCGCGCAATCTGACCATTACCGAACTGGCGCTGCTGGCGAACGTGTCAGCCGGGGCCATCAGCCAGATTGAACGCAACCTGACAAACCCTACCGTGCGGGTGCTTGAACAGCTCCGGCTGGTGCTGAAAGTGCCGCTGACGGCTTTTCTGGAGGAGAGCGCCGCATCGCTGCGCGGCGCCGAGCACTATGTGCGCCGCAGCGCGGAGCGGCCGCGCTTTAACGTCGGCAAACGCGGCATCGCCAAAGAGATGCTGTCGCCTTCGGGCGATCACGATATGCAGTTTATGCTCATCGACATTCCTCCCGGCGTGCGCTCCGACGAAATGCTGATTGGCCAGGGCGAAAAGGCGGGGCTGGTGGTCGAAGGCGAGCTGACGCTGGAGATCAATGGCGATGCCGCGCGCCTGATGACCGGCGACAGCTTTCAGTTTAAGAGCCATCTGCCGCATAACATTTTCAACCATACGGAGCGCGACGCCAGAGTGTTGTGGATCATGCATATTCCGCCTGAAAAGCATCTCTGAACGCCCTGAATTAATAAGGTTTCTCTATGCGCATCAAAATCAATGCTGTCACAGACAGCCCGACCTTTCCCGAGCAGGTCGATGTGGTGGTGATCGGCGGCGGCATTATCGGCACCTCCGTCGCCTATGAGCTGGCGAAGCAGGGCGTTTCGGTCGCGCTGTTTGAAAAAGGTGTTATCGGCGGCGAGCAGTCGGGGCGCAACTGGGGATGGGTGAGACAACAAAACCGCGACCTCTACGAACTGCCGCTGGCGATGCGTAGCCTGCAGCGCTGGGAAGAGCTGGGCAACGAAATCGGCCTGGATCTCGGCTTTCGCCGCAGCGGCATCCTCTACGGCACGCAGAACGAGGCGGACGTGGCGCGCTGGGAGCAGTGGGGCAAACAGGCGAAGCAGATCGGTTTCGTCAGCCATCTGCTGTCGCCGAAAGAGGTATACGAGCGGCTGGGAGAGCAGGCGCGCTGGGCCGGCGGCATCTGGTCGCCGACCGACGGTCGAGCCGAGCCGTCGCTTGCGGCACCCGCTATCGCCGTCGGCGCACAAAAGCTGGGCGCATCCCTTCATCAGCGCTGCGCGGTACGCGGGCTGGATATCAGCGCGGGCCGCGTTTCCGGCGTCTGGACAGAACGCGGCCGCGTGCGCGCCAGCCAGGTGATCTGCTGCGGCGGCGCATGGAGTTCGCGCTTCTGCAAGCAGTACGGTATCGACCTGCCCAGCGCCAATATTCTCGGCACCGCGTTTAAAACCACGGCGGCGCCGGAAGTGATTCAGGGCTGTCTGAGCATGCCCGAGCTTTGTATCCGCCGTCGGCTGGACGGCAGCTACACCGTGGCGATCCCCGGCCGCGGCCAGCTCGATCTCGCGCCGCAGAATATCCGCTATACGACGAAGTTCTATCCGATGTACCGCAGTAAGATCGCCAAAAAGCTCAAGCTGCGGCTGAACGGCTCCTTTTTTAACGGGCCGGAGGCGGCGGGATCCTGGTCGAACAATGGGGTGTCGCCGTTTGAGAAGATCCGCGTGCTGGACCCGAAGCCCGATCGGCAGATTCTGAACGAAGCGCTGGGCATTCTGGTGAAGGCCTTTCCTGCGCTGGAGGGGATTAAAATCGATCACGCCTGGGGCGGCTGGATTGATACCACGCCAGATCTGGTGCCGGTTATCGATGAGATGCCGCGCGTGCCCGGCCTGTTTGTCGCATCAGGCTTTAGCGGACATGGTTTCGGTATCGGCCCTGGCGCGGGCCTGCTCTGCGCGCAGCTGATGACAAACTGTCAGCGCTTTACCGATATCGCGCCGTACCGCCTGGCGCGCTTCGATAAAGGCAATGCGATCCGCGAGCCGCAGATGATGTAACGGCAAAAGCCCGCCGAAGCGGGCTTTTGCGTTTAAGCCCGTCGCGGTTCGCCGCGCACCGGCGTTTCGCCCGCGACAAAGTAGCTTGCCGTCGAGGCGGGAAGCGGCTGGCGACCGCGAATATTGTCAGCAATTTTCTCGCCGATCATAATAGTGGTCGCATTCAGGTTGCCGGTAATAATCAGCGGCATAATCGACGCATCCACCACGCGCAGTCCCTGCATGCCGTGCACGCGGCCTTCACCATCGACCACCGCCATCTCGTCGCTGCCCATTTTACAGGTGCCGCACGGATGGTAGGCCGTTTCGGCGTGGTTGCGCACGAACTCATCCAGCTGCTCGTCGGTTTCGCACTCTACGCCGGGGCTGATTTCGCGACCGCGGAACTTGTCCAGCGCCGGCTGGTTAATTATCTGGCGCGTAATGCGGATAGCGTCGCGGAACTCGTGCCAGTCCTGCTCGCTGGCCATATAGTTAAACAGGATCGCCGGATGGCGGCGCGGATCGCGCGATTTAATGCGCACATGGCCGCGGCTCGGCGAACGCATCGAGCCAACGTGACACTGGAAGCCGTGCGCGTTGACCGCGTTTGAACCGTTGTAGTTAATCGCCACCGGCAGGAAGTGATACTGAATATTCGGCCAGGCGAACTCTTCGCGGCTGCGGATAAAGCCGCCCGCCTCAAAGTGGTTGCTGGCGCCGATGCCGGTGCCGTTAAACATCCACTCCGCGCCAATCTTCGGCTGGTTCCACCATTTCAGGGCCGGGTAGAGCGACACCGGCTCTTTGCACTCGTACTGCAGATACATCTCCAGATGATCCTGAAGGTTCTCGCCGACGCCCGGCAGGTCATGCACCACGGGAATATCGAATGACTTCAGCAGGCTGGCCGCGCCGACGCCGGAGCGCTGCAGAATCTGCGGCGAGGCGATGGCGCCCGCGCAGAGCAGCACTTCGCGCCGCGCATGCACCTTGTGCGACGTGTTGCTGGCACCGAGCAGATACTGCACGCCGACGGCGCGCTTGCCGTCGAACAGAATGCGATCGGTAATGGCATGGGTAATAATTTTCAGGTTCGGACGGTTTTTCGCCCGATCGAGATAGCCACGCGCGGTGCTGGAGCGGCGTCCCTGCGGCGTGACGGTGCGATCCATCGGGCCGAAGCCCTCCTGCTGATAACCGTTCAAATCCTCGGTGCGCGGATAGCCCGCCTCGACGCCTGCCTCAATCATTGCGGCGAACAGCGGATTATTGCCTGCCTTCGGCGTCGCCACGCAGACTGGGCCGTCGCCGCCGTGATACTCATTCGGCCCGATGTCGCGCGTTTCCGCCTTACGGTAGTAGGGCAGGCAGTTGAGATAGGACCAGGACTCCAGGCCCGGCGCCTGCGCCCAGCCGTCGAGATCCATCGCGTTGGCGCGGATATAGCACATGCCGTTGATCAGCGATGAGCCGCCCAGTCCTTTACCGCGTCCGCACTCCATGCGGCGGTTGTTCATATGGGGTTCTGGCTCGGTTTCATACGCCCAGTTATAGCGTTTTCCCTGCAAAGGGTAGGCAAGCGCCGCAGGCATCTGCGTGCGAAAATCCATACGGTAATCTGGGCCGCCCGCTTCCAGCAGCAGAACGTTGACGTCGCTGTCTTCGGTCAGTCGGGTAGCCAAAACGTTCCCTGCGGATCCGGCTCCGATAATGATGTAATCAAATTCCATTAGTCGCTCCTCAGGTTGATGCATTAATTAAAATACCGACTGAAAACGGTCGAGCTCGACCTGTACGGATTTCACCTGGGTATAATTTTGCAGGGTCATCAGGCCATTTTCGCGGCCAATGCCCGAGTGCTTGTAACCCCCGACAGGCATCTCCGCCGCCGATTCACCCCAGGTGTTAATCCAGCAAATACCGGCTTCAATCTGGTGGATAACGCGATGCGCGCGGTTAAGATCCTGCGTGACCAGACCCGCGGCCAGGCCATATTCTGTGGCGTTGGCGCGGCGTACCACTTCGTCTTCGCTCTCATAGCTCAGAATCGACATCACCGGCCCGAAGATTTCTTCGCGTACGATAGTCATCTCATCGCGGCAGTCGGTGAACACCGTCGGCTCTACCCAGGCGCCCTTATCAAACGCGTCCCCCTGCATCCGCTTGCCGCCGCACAGCAGGCGCGCGCCTTCGGCGATACCGGTTTCGATATAGCGCATCACGTTGTCGCGGTGGGCAAAGCTCACCAGCGGGCCGAAGTTGGTAGCGGGATCGTTGAGGTCGCCGGCGCGAATGCGGGCGACGCGCGCCACAATTTTTTCTTCAAACGCAGCCTTCAGGCTGGCCGGAACAAAGACGCGGGTGCCGTTGGTGCAGACCTGACCGGAACTGTAGAAGTTGGCCATCATGGCGATATCTGCGGCGAGGTCGAGATCGGCATCGTCAAAGACAATCAGCGGCGACTTACCGCCCAGCTCCATGGTGACCTCTTTCAGGGTCGAGCCCGCCGCGTTGGCCATCACTTTTTTACCGCTGGCGACGCCACCGGTGAAAGAGACTTTATCGATGCCGGGATGCTCGGTCAGCAGCTGGCCGGTTACCGCGCCGCTGCCCGGCAGCACATTAAACACGCCGTCCGGCACGCCCGCTTCGCTATAGATCTCCGCCAGCTTCAGCGCGGTAAGCGGCGTAACTTCACTCGGCTTGAAGATCATCGCATTGCCCGCCGCCAGCGCCGGGGCAGATTTCCACAGGGCGATTTGAATCGGGTAGTTCCACGCGCCGATACCCGCTACCACACCGAGCGGCTCGCGGCGCGTGTAGACAAAAGAGGTATCGCGCAGCGGGATCTGCTGGCCCTCCAGCGACGGGATCAGGCCCGCGTAGTACTCCAGCACGTCCGCGCCGGTGACGATATCCACGCTGGCGGTTTCGCTCAGCGGTTTGCCGGTGTCCAGCGTTTCCAGCGCGGCCAGTTCGTCGTTGCGCTCGCGCAAGATATCTACCGCGCGGCGCAGAATGCGCGAGCGCTGCATCGCGGTCATTGCCGCCCAGACCTTCTGGCCTTTGCGCGCGGCAGCAACGGCGCGGTCAACGTCAGCGCGGCCCGCCTCATGCACCTTCGCCAGCACGTCGCCGTTAGCGGGATTGATGGTGTCAAAGGTGTCGCCAGCCGCTGCCGGGACGTAAGCGCCATCAATATAGAGGTGCTGCTCTGCGAATCGGGACATGGTTCCTCCTTTATCAGGGATGGGTGTTGCCAGCGAGCTGCTGGCGTATGAACTGGGTCGTTAACGAGCGAGCCAGCTGAAAATCAAAGGGTTTGCCGCCCAGCGCCGCGCGCAGCCAGAGGCCGTCGATCAGCGCCGCCAGCCCGTAAGCGGCGGTGCGCGCCGCCTCGCGCGGCAGCTCGCGGCGGAACTCTGCGGCCAGCGCGGAGAAGAGGCGGCTGCTGCTGACGCGCTCCAGCCGGTTGAGCTGGGGCTGATGCATGCTGCTCGACCAGAAATCGAGCCAGGCCTTCATCGCCGCCTTATGCAGCTGGCTCTCATCGAAGTTGCCCTCGACGATGGCACAGAGACGCGCCTCGGTACTGGCGTCCGCCAGCGGCCTGAGCCTGATCGCCACCGCGTCGCGCAGCTGTCGCGTGATGTCGCGCATGGTGGCTTCCAGCAGACCGTTCTTGTCTTTGAAGTAGTGGCTGATGATGCCGGTCGAGACGCCTGCGCGCCGCGCAATCTGCGCGATGGTGGCGTCGTTAATCCCGACTTCGTTAATGGTTTCCAGAGTTGCATCAATCAGCTGCCGACGTCGTATCGGCTGCATTCCTACCTTTGGCATGACAAGCGCTCCGCCCCTAAACAAGTCCACTATTAGAACTTTTATTGATTGAACGTTCAATATAAAAAAGAAAGTTGTTAGGATGTTGTACCTTGATTGTTGCTAAGCGCCGCTGCGCTTAGCCGTCAGGGAATAAAAATAAAGGACGTCCATCGCAATCAGGGGTTTGTATAACGTACTGAAATAGATACTAAAACAGAGGTAATTGATGATTAATCCACCTGCAAGTGAAAAAGACAGAATCAATCCTGTGGTGTTCTACACCTCAGCCGGACTGATTCTGACATTTTCACTGGTGACGATTCTCTTCAGCGAGCAGGCCGGGGCATGGATTCAGGCGGCAGTGAACTGGGTATCGTCTACGTTTGGCTGGTATTACATGCTGGCCGCGACGCTTTACATCGTATTCGTGCTGTTTATGGCCTGTTCCCGCTTTGGCGCGATTAAGCTGGGGCCGGAGCAGTCCAAGCCGGAGTTCAGCCTGCTGAGCTGGTCGGCGATGCTGTTTGCCGCCGGTATCGGCATCGACCTGATGTTTTTCTCGGTGGCGGAGCCGGTGACGCAGTATATGCAGCCGCCGGAAGGCGCGGGCCAGACCCTGGAAGCGGCGCGACAGGCGATGGTCTGGACGCTGTTCCACTATGGCCTGACCGGCTGGTCGATGTATGCGCTGATGGGCATCGCGCTTGGCTACTTCAGCTACCGCTACAACCTGCCGCTCACCATCCGCTCGGCGCTCTATCCTATCTTCGGCAAGCGTATTAACGGCCCCATCGGCCATACCGTTGATATCGCGGCGGTGGTAGGCACCATTTTCGGCATCGCCACTACGCTCGGCATCGGCGTAGTACAGCTGAACTACGGGCTGAACGTGCTGTTTGATATTCCGGAAGGGCTGGCGGCGCAGACCGCGCTTATCGTGCTGTCAGTGGTGATCGCCACGATTTCGGTAACGTCCGGCGTCGACAAGGGGATCCGTATCCTTTCCGAGCTAAACGTGGCGCTGGCGCTTGGCCTGATCCTGTTTGTGCTCTTTTTCGGCAAAACCGATTTCCTGCTTAACGCGCTGGTGCTGAACGTCGGCGACTATATCAACCGCTTTATGGGCATGACGCTTAACACTTTCGCCTTCGACCGTCCGACGCAGTGGATGAACAGCTGGACGCTGTTCTTCTGGGCCTGGTGGGTCGCCTGGTCGCCGTTCGTGGGGCTCTTCCTCGCGCGTATTTCCCGTGGCCGTACTATCCGCGAGTTTGTGCTGGGCACGCTGATTATTCCCTTTACCTTTACGCTGCTGTGGCTGTCGATATTCGGCAACGCCGCGCTCTATGAGATCCTACACGGCAACAGCGGCTTTGCGCAGGAGGTGATGGCTCACGCGGAGCGCGGCTTCTATCTGCTGCTGGAGCAGTATCCCGCCTTTAAGCTGAGCGCCTCGGTCGCCACCATTACCGGTATGCTGTTCTACGTCACGTCGGCGGACTCCGGCTCGCTGGTGCTGGGCAACTTCACCTCAAAACTCAAGGATATCAACAGCGATGCGCCGAACTGGCTGCGCATCTTCTGGTCGGTAGCGATTGGCGTGCTGACGCTGAGCATGCTGATGACCAACGGTATCTCCGCGCTGCAAAACACCACGGTGATCATGGGTCTGCCGTTCAGCTTTGTAATCTTCTTTGTAATGGCAGGGCTTTATAAATCCCTGAAGGTGGAAGATTACCGCCGCGCCAGCGCCAGCCGTGATACCGCGCCCTATCTGGCCACCAGCAGCGACCGGCTGAGCTGGAAGAAACGTCTGTCGCGGCTGATGAACTATCCCGGCTCGCGCTACACCCAGCAGATGATGGATAGCGTGATCTTCCCGGCGATGCAGGAGGTGGCGAAAGAGCTGGAGCTGCGCGGCGGCCGCGTGACGCTGGCGCGCCATGAGGCAGAGGAGAGCGCCCTGGGGTATATCGATTTGCGCGTCAACCTGGGTGAGGAGCAGGATTTCGTCTATCAGGTTTGGCCGCAGCAGTACTCGGTGCCGGGCTTTACCTACCGCGCGCGCAGCGGCAAATCGACCTACTACCGGCTGGAAACCTTTCTGCTGGAGGGTAGCCAGGGCAACGACCTGACGGACTACAGCAAAGAGCAGGTGATTATCGACATTCTCGATCAGTACGAGCGTCACCTGAACTTTATCCATCTGCACCGTGAAGCGCCGGGCAACAATATCACCTTCCCGAGCCTGTAATTGTGAAACGGGCCAGCCTGGCTGGCCCGCTGTCAGTTGCACAGCCGATCGCTGCGCCAGCGGTCATAGTAGATATGTTCTGCCTGGAAATCCGCTGCGCCCGCCTTGCCGGTCAGTCGCAGCGCCAGCTGCAGCGCGAAGTCAAAAGCGACGCCCAGCCCTCTGCCGCTGAGCAGATTGCCATCCTCCACCACATCCGCCATAACATACTCGCCATCCTCATAGTGCATCCAGAGTTCGCCCGAGCAGGTGTAGCGGCGTCCTTTCAGCAGACCGTTGCCCGCCAGCACACGCGCCGCCGCAGAACAGAGGGGCGCAATGATCTTCTCCGCCTCGTCGTGGCGGCGGATAAAGGCGCTGACCGCCGGGCTGGCGGCCAGATTCATCGTGCCCTCCGGGCCGCCGGGAATGATCACCGCATCGAACATTTCATGCTGGCTCTCTTCCAGTAGCCGATCAGCCAGCGTCACCACGCCGTGATAGCTGACAACCTGATTGTGGGGATGACAGGCGAGGGTAGTGACCTTTATCCCCAGTCGGCTAAGGATATCGAGGGTAATAAATGCTTCGGCTTCTTCAAAACCGGTGGCCAGCAAAAGTGCAGCTTTCTTTGACATCGTCTCTCCTTGCATCTGTCAGTGGATAAAGGATATAAAAATAAAACAGCGTTTCATTTATATCCTGGTTAGCCGGTAATTGACAGTCGCGCAGGGAGAGATCCTGTGGCAGAGCGTTGGGGCGCGCTATTTGCCGCGTTCGCTGTAGGGCACGCCGCCGCGCGCTTTATCGCTGGCTTTGGTTTCGACGACCGACACCACCACCAGATCGCGCTCCACGCCGAAACTCTCTACTACGGCGTCGGTGATCTTGACCATCAGGTTCTTTTTTTGCTCGGCAGAGCGGCCTTCTACGGCATAAACCACAATCTCAGGCATGTGGGTATCTCCTTTTTGATGAATAAAGAGTGGGGCGCAGCCGTGGCATGTTCAGCTGCGGGTCGCTGGCTTCTTTTTGCTTCTGTCCCAGCGAAGAGACCCATACTCCTTTTGGGAATGAAGAGATGCAAAGAAGAATGAAGGCTATTTGTTAAGCGCATCACACTATTAGCGCATTTCTGTCGGCGAACAGGGCGCTGGTTCTAAGCAGCTATTTTACGAAAACGGCGGGATTAAGGGGCAGCAGGTCAGGGCGGGCGGCCCGATGACCTGCGCTAAGTATAAGGGGCGGTTGCGTGTCGCGTCCGGCTTATGCCGTCAGCTAAGGCGCACACCGGCGAAAGCCACTGCAGGTCGGTCATATGGCTGAACGGATGCTCTCTGCCAAAAGAACGCATTCTTCCTCCTCTCTGACCAATGAAAAATAGATCAATTTTCTCCGACGCCCCTTTTTTCAAAATAATCCTAATTATTTAGGCGAAAATTTGCGCGGCATCGGCCACTGAATAATAAAGATGCGATGTTTCTCACAATTACAGAAGCTTTTAAAGTATTCCAGACGCCGGGCTGGAATAATATAAAGACTTAATTAATTATAGCGTGAACGAAAAGGATGTTGTGATGGCGTCGATGATAATATCGAAGCTGGCTCGTTTTGGGATAAGGGCGACAATTTACACCAGTCATAAGAGGAGCTAATTAATTAGTTTACTGGACATCCAGGGAACAGGAAGGCGTTAAATACCCCCCATTCCGCATTAAAAACCAAAAGCGATCGATATTGCTACAGGTACATCAGGGATAAGCGCAGAAACACGCCCGTTATGTGTTAATAAGCGAAAATATAAAACATGGAGAGAGTGTTGTGAGTAAGCATTTGGAAATTTCTATTCCAGGCGGCCGTTTCAAAAGAATAAGGAAGTGGAACAGAAGAAGAAATTATTTCTTCAAGGAAGTAAAGCTAAACATCAGAATTTATATTGCAAAGCTTATCTGGGATAAGCGTAAAAAAAGTTCTTTTGTCAGCAAAGAAATCAAAACGATACTGCTCCTTCGCAATGAAGGAACAGTTGGAGATGTTGTCGTTTCAACGCCGCTAGTTAAGTGCCTGTATGAGGCGGGTTATACGGTTGATTTACTGCTGACAACGTCAAGCAGCGTAGCTATGAAATACAATCCCTGTGTCAGGAATGTCTACGAAGCCGGGGACTGTAACACTGAGGTTTTCCTGAAGAGCTTTAGTCACACCCTGGCTGAATCAACCCTAAGAACGCTGAATGAAAATAAATATGACCTGGTGATTGACCTTTGTTTGTTCGATACCCCTGTGCACAGGATGAAGCTTTTTCGAGAGATACAGGCAAAGTTTGTTCTCGGATTTAACAAATGGGACTGCATCAATCACTACAGTAAATCCATTTCATTTGATAATGGTAAGGAGCATGTGACAAAGGGTATTTCTTTGGTGGCCCAAAGCCTGGGTCTTGATCTTAAAAACCGCCATTGTTACGACCTGCACATTCCCAATGAGATTGCTTCTGAAGTGAAAGAATATCTATGTCAGTGGGAAGGGAAGCTTAAGATCATAATTAACATTTTCACTGGAAGTCCTGAAAGGAATCTGTCAAAAGAGCAATTATCTCGGACGATTGAGATGATTAACGAACAGTCTGACAACACAGTCTTTATCGTTCTTGACCACAGGAAAGAGCTGGATATGTTTTTTCCCGATAACGTTTTTATCAATCCATTTAACTCACTGCATCACGTTATGGAACTTATCAGAAGAGTTGATCTGGTTATCTCTCCAGATACGTCGATTGTACATATCTCTGCTGCATGGAAAACACCACTCATCTGCGTTTATAAAAATGTAACTGACAATAATGATTTGTGGGCACCAGGTTATAAAGAAGCGAGTCAGATCATTGTTAACACAAGAAGAATATCTGATGTAGAAAACGTTCCTGAGCTTATAGTGAACGAGATGCGAACAAGAGGGGTGTTTGAAAATTGATTGAATTAAAACGGTAACTGCTGAGCGACCGGGAATGGGCCGGCCGGTATGCCGTGTCTTTGAATGCAGGCGGTAACCTCGGCGCCAGCATCGGCGCCGGTTCGGACGGCTACGACATTAGCGTCCGGGCCGGCGTCAATGCCGGTAAGGGATATAAGAACGGCAACGGTCTGACCCATACTGACCCCACCCTGAATGCGGGCAACTATCCTGACCTGACAGCGGCCGTGACGACTGGCTGACTGGCGTGCAGGCAAGGTGAGAAGAGCTACCGTCGATGCGGGCCGTAGCCCGTTATTAGCCTGGGGCGAAATGGGTTTAAAAGGTCACGCTGGTCTTAAACTCTCCAACCCATGCATCCTGCGTTTCCCTTAATCCTCCTGGGCGGTGCCAGTATTGAATGCCTGGCTGAAGCTCAAGCCAGCTTACCGGACGGAAACGATAATAAAGCTCTGCATTAACAGCATGCCCTGGAATGGGATGATAAAAGGCATGGCTGTATTCATTAATCCCGGAAAGCACGTTTTTGGCGCGTTGATTACGGCTGTAATGATGGCTGATATCGGTATAACTGACGCCAAGCCCAATCCAGTCTTCCGGTCTGGCATCAAATAGTCCCCGGTAGCGTAAAGAGGCTGCGGTGACCAGATGTAAAAAGTTGCTGCGACGATCGCTTACGCCAATATTCCAGCCCAGACTCATGCCGCGGCTGGCATCATTCTCTTTACGGGTGATTTGCTGGTTGGCGCTTGCCCACATAAACCAGGTGCGATTATAGGGCTTATAGCCTTCAGGATCGGTTAATCCTTCCTTTTTCGACTTTCCACTATAGAGGTCGTACTGGACAGCATTTGTGAATTGCGTCCCGACACTATAAATGCCGGGCAGGGCGTTGATAGTGGTCTTCCATTCCAGCTCTATCGGCAGTATAAAACCTTTGCTGCCTTTTGTTGAACCGCTCCATGCATGGCTGCGCTCGGTGGCACGAGGATTTTGCTCGAAAATACCGGTTTTGAAGGTAACGTCTGGCGTAATTTTATAATCCAGCGTGGTGCCCCACGTATGGATGTTCCAGTTGCTCCAGAAAAAAGAGTTAGCTGATTTTCCTCCGCATAGCGTCAACAACTGAAAATCGCAGGGTGTGGTCTGATCGAATGTCTGCACCTTATTCATCATGCCGATTCGCCATTGCAGACGGCGATCGTCAAAAGAGCGGCTAAAGGTAAGCCAGCCAAGACGCGTAACTGATCCTGTGCCATGGCTTTCCTGAGCGGAGTCAACCATATTGACTCTCATATCCTGAATACGTCTGGTTGTTAAATTATCATCGTGGTTTCGGTTAACAATATTGCCTTCTATTTTGGCATCAGGAATCCCCGTAAATTGTTCCAGATCCTGAACAAAGGTTAGCGCAAACTGGTCGATATAAGCCAGATGCTCACGCCGATCGTAACCGCCAGCAACATTATAGGCGAATTCATTCAGGTAATTGAGGTTATAATTAAACCCAAGTTCCTGAAGTAACGGACGAATGCCTGCCATGTCGCCGGCTAAACCCGCTCCCGGGGGCTCAAAACCTAATACGATGCCATTCCATTCGCTATTTCCCGCGTGAAGCTGTGCGCCAGGTATAAAAAGCGCGGCAAGAAAGGTAATGCGCAAAGAGAGTCTTTTCTTCATTTTTTATCTCATCGTTAAGTTATATAACCGACTAACACTTCCTCTGGCTAACGCAGTGACGCGTTAAATTAAAAACAAAAAAAACCTAAACCTTCTTGCTTCAGGTTAAGAAAGCGAGAAGGTTTAGGTTTTGCCTTTTAGAAGTAGCAATCCTTTAAGGGCTAATCATTGTTAAATCCTGCTGCGCTGGCAACAGGAATTAACAGGTAAATTTATGAATGTGAATCAGATCGGAGTTTTAGACGGGTTTGGTGTTGAATTCTAATCTTTTCAAATCAAATGATTAACTTTTTATTGATTTCCTGTCTAATACATTCTTTAGCGTTGCTATTTACGTTAAATAGTAAGTTAATGGCAAATATTCACAGCCAACGCAACTACGCATAATACATCTTATGTTAAATAGAATATCAGCCGCAGCAAACAGAGATCTCTCAGACAGCCTTTTTCTCCCTCCTCTTCTCTGGTGACTCGAACCTTTCTGTCTGCCGTGCTCTCTGTCAGTAAAAGCGCCGACCGCGGTCGGCGCTTGATCAGATATCAACCTTCGCCGTGCCCGTTACGGCCGTCCGTAATAACCATCCCAGTATGTCGCGGTGGCGCTCTCCAGCAAAATCTGACTCTGTTCCTTTGGACGATCAGCGCTGTAAACCTGCGAAACTATGTGGCTGGTCTGCGCCTCTGGTCTGAAAGGTCCCGTCGGACATTCGCTAAATGCTTTAACGCGCTGTTCAGCCTGCACCTGCGTCAGGCTGTTTGCCCGGTCTTTTTTACCCTGATCGTAAAACTGCCGCAGAAACGTCGTCATCCAGCGGTAATTATCCGCCCGGAGCGGACGCGTATTGGGATCGAAGTGAATGCTGGAGAGTTTCGCAACGGCATGGCTGGCGTTGCGTTCGGCGCTGCTCTGCTGTCCGGCACAGGCCGTCAGCAGCAGCGAAGCGGCAAGCATGGTGCAAAAATGCCATCTAAATAGTTTCATTTTCATATCCTTATGTCATTAACGCAGCCAAACTATATCGCTGCGCTGCGGGTGCGGCAAACCGCTGGCTGATTTATACGCGCCAGAATTGAGCCACATGTTAAATCGCGCTTCAGTCCTGTGCGTTCAGGTTTCTGCTTTTGCACGCTATCAGGCAAGGTTCAAAGTCCGGCAAGTCCGGTTCGCGAAAGATGACAAAAGAGAGCGGCTGTAGAAATAACCTGAGGAGTCAGGCCAGGACGAGCAGGAAGCGAGCACAGGGTTAGCCCGCCACCTGCTGCAAAGCCGCATGGATATGCAGCCGATAATAAGGGTTACTGGCCTGACTGAAGACGCTCTGCAGCAGGCCTGTCGCTACAATAGCCCGCGCTATCCGCTGAACGTTGGCAACATATCGAGCCAGCTCAGCGTCCAGGCCAGAATATTCAGTACGCCAAAGGTTATAACTACCATCGCCGCAAGGGATCCCCGCGCCCCTGCTCTTTCCTGCTTAGCGAAGCGTCTCCGCGCTTTGATATAGAGTAAGGCGGGGACAATGACCGCCCAGAGCGTAGCGAAAAGACCGGCAAAGCCGATAGCGGCGAGGAAGCCGTCGGGAAACCATAGTGAGGCGGCCAGGGCGGGTAAAAAGGTCAGCAAAGCCACCTCAAAGCGCGCCAGCGGCGTATCGCCCAGCTTCAGGCGGTCAGCGATAAAGTCAAACAGACCAGCCGTTACCCCTAAAAACGAGGCGATCACCGCGAAATGGGAAAACAGCGTCATCATAAAGTTCAGCGCGCCGACATGCAGCCGATCGCGTAAGGCGGCGAGCAGCGCGGCGATATCCCCGCCAGCTGCCACCACGGCGGGAAACGAGGCGCGCGGCAGATTGCCCATGGTACCGGTAATCCAGAACAGATAGATAACCAGTGACATCAGCGTGCCAACCACCAGCGCGCGCCTGACCTGCTTCTGCTCGCCGCCATAGTAGCTTATCAGGCCGGTAATATTGCCGTGATAGCCGAACGAGGCGAGGCAGAATGGCAGGACGCCAAACGCATAGGGCCAGTAGCCGCCCTCGCCGCTTCCCGCGTCGGCAAGCGTAAGCAGATTGACCTGCGTGAGCAGGCCACCGAAGACCGTCACCAGCAGCAAAAGTTTGGCCAGCACGCAAAAGGTCATGATCCTGCTGACCCCCTTTGTCCCCAGCCAGACGACGATGGCGACGCACAGCGTCAGCAGCACTTTCGCGCCCGCGACAGAGACAGGCAAACCGGCGCTATTGAGCGAGTGCTGATAGACCGGCCCGCTGGCCGAAATATAGGCGTAGGTCAGAATGCCCAGTACAAAAAGGATGCTCAGGCCGTTTAGCGCAGCCCACCGGCGCCCTAACAGCGAGCGGGTTAAGGTATCGTAGCCGGCACCGAGCGGAAAATAGCGGCTTGCCTGCTGGAACATCAGCCCCGACAGCAGCATACATCCCCAGCTAACCAGCAGTATCAGCAGCGACCAGCCGAACCAGGCGCCGGCCATCACCACAGGCAGCGTAAACATCCCTGCGCCTACCACCGTCCCGCAGATAATCATCGCGCCCCACCATACTGAAGGCTGACGCTGGGTTAATGCTATTTCTGTCATTACATGTTCCGATAAAAAAATATTAAGCCTGCACCAGGCGAGCGACCGCCAGAGCATAACGCATTAGCTGGCGATCCTCTCCTGGCAGACCATCCACAGAAAGACCAATAGAGAGTTCACCTGCTCTGCCCACCGGCAAAGTCAGGCTGGGGGCGCCGGCACTGCTGGCGAGATCCGTATTGCGCACCAGTTTTTCAAAAACAACAGGATTATGCGCTTCCGTCAGGCGCGGCACGGCACAGCTCACGGTTGGGTAAAGTAAAACATCAAGCTGATGTTCAGAAAACATCTCTTGCCAGGCGGTGCGCACATCGCCTGTGGTGCACAGGCCGGCCAGATAGTCATCCCAGGAAACGCTGCACTGCTGCAGCTGCCGTTGAAGAAGATTACGTACCTGGGCATCGCTCAGCTGGTCCAGAATCGACTGGAATCGCCATTCGAGCCCTTCACCGAGCAGAAAGCGCGGGAAATCGATAAAAAATTCATAAAACGGAACGGCAAACTGAACTGACGCATTCAGTTCGCCAAGATGGCTGTCATCAATGGTGACGACTTCCACCCCCTGCTCCTCAAGCCTGGCGACAGCTTCCCTGCACCGCTTCTCTACCGCGCTATCCAGCCCCTGCCATAAAAAGCCTGCAGGAAAACCCACGCGGCGCGGCATCTCCGGCTCAACCGGCGTTTCGTCCATAAGGGCGGCATCAAGCAGCACGATATCGGAGACGCCGGGTGCAATAAAGCCTGGCGTATCCCGGGTGTGGGAAACAGGCACAATGCCAGCAGAGGAGTAGCGGCCGGTGGTCGGCCGGAATCCTGACAGGCCACACAGCGAGGCCGGAATACGCACCGATCCCCCGGTATCGGTTCCCACGGCGAAAGCGCAGGCACCCGCTGCGACAGCCGCAGCGCAGCCCCCACTGCTGCCACCAGCAAGATGACCGGGATGAGCCGGATTGCCTACCGTGCCCCAGGTGCCATTACATGAAGTCACGCCAAACGATAATTCATGCATATTATTTTTGCCGCACAGCACTGCACCCTGCTCAATTAAGCGCGCAACGACGGGGGCATCTTTTTCAGGAAGGAAATCAGCCAGTCCCGGCGTACCCGCTGTGGTCGCGAATCCGCTAGCGTTGATATTGTCTTTACAGGAAAAAGGCAGCCCAAAAAGCGGTGCGGACGTGGACTTCGCAGGTGGGATTTCACCATGCAAACGCTGCGCATCATAAGCAATAAATGCATTAAGCGACAGCGTTTCACGGTAGCGTTCATATCGATAGTGATGATTTTCTTTTAGTCCTGCCGGGTGACGATTCAAGGCCACCTCGGCAGCCAAAGAGCAAGGGCGTTTAGTCAGCATGAACGTGTCGCTCTCAGTAGTGAAAATGGCGCGCCATAGCGTGCAGCGGATTACGGGATATCAACGTCCCCCCCAGACTAGCGATAGCGGCGCAGGCCGCATTGATCCCCGTCTGTACGGCCCCTTCCGCCCAACCTCCGGTAAAGGAACAGCTGCATCCTGCGAGGTATATCCCTTTATCGGTGTCAGCACTCGCCGCGCTCTGGAACTGGAAAAAAAGCGCTTCTGAATAACGGTCGTCACCCGGATAGTTCAGTTTGAACGCCCCCATCGCGAGAGGGTGAGTAAGCCAGTCATACTCCAGAATAAATTTGGGATCGTTATCCATAGGAACAAGGTGGCGGGCAAACTCTGGCGCGGTCTGGCTCAGCTCCTCTACCAGCCTTGCCAGGCGTGCCTGTTTATCTTTAAGCGTGACCAGCTTGTGCGAATCATCTTCCCACGTATAGCTGATCAGTACGACGCCGTGCCCCTCAGGATCGTCTGGCTGGTAGTCAAGGCAGTAGACCCCTTTTGCGAGCGTATCGGTGAGAATGGTGTGCGGCAGCGTCTCCTTCAGCCAAAACTTCTCCCTGGTGAGCAAGAAAAGTTTCGATGAACCGATAAGATGCGTCTCATTTATCGCTCGCGAGACCTCTGGCGACAGCCACTGCGGGCGCTGAGAGAGCTTCAGAGCGATCTGCATCGCACGCGTTGATACCGTAACAATGACCCGGTCAAACTGGGTAGCGCCGCCCTCGGCGGTCACCACGTCGAACCGCTTATCGTCACGCTCCTCGATGGCGGTAACTTTTTGATACAGGATGCGGTCTGACAGCATCTGACCGGCGATACGCTCCTCGCCCATGCGGTTAGTGAGCGTGGCAATACCGGCGGGCACCAGCCGCTGATCCTCTTCCAGGCCATTGACCACCAGCCGCATGATCTCCATGAAGGCCGCACGAAAAACGGGCTGAAAACCACCGGAACCAATGCCAAGCGATCCAAACAGGGCAAAATCGGTGGGTTTAAGCCAGGGCTCTCCGCCGGGCGGGTTTTTGCCGGTGAAAATGCGTACCAGCGCAGAGTAAAAACAGCTGTCGCTAAACACATCCAGATAACATTGCCATGCCTCTTTTGCGTCCGCGAGCCTTCCCGCTTTCAGCGCCTGCGTGATAGAGGCTGGCGCAACCAGTACCCTGCCGTTATCCAGGGTAACGCCCTCTTTTATAAAGGCGCGCCATCCGCGATCGACTTTCTGAAACAGCGCTGGCGGCGGCTCGCCGGCACGCCAGGCAAATGCCTCTCCCTGGTAGTGGATTTCGGTATCGACAATGCCAGGATCGGGAAAAACCGAAGCGGTATCGATAGCGAAATGGTTTAAATAGTGAAATAGCCCAACCTCTGTGGGAGGAAAGCGCATAGCGCCCATTTCAGCAATATAGTGCGGCATTGAAGGATCAAAGCGCTGGCTGAGCAGGCGTCCACCATAGCCGCCCTGCTCAGCTTCAAACAGCGTGACGTGGCGGATCCCCGCCCGAAGCAACTCACGCGCGGCGATTAACCCGCTTAAGCCAGCACCGATAATTGCGACGCGAGGCGCGCGCTCACGCTCTGGACACTGGCCAATACCCCCCAGCGACGCCGCTCGCGCAAGAAAATCACCGTAATCAAACAGCGTATCAATATAGGGAAAAGCCTGCGCCGCCCCGTTTTCATGTGATGGAGATGTCATAGGTGTTCTCAGATGATTAACTGCAGGCTGTCGAGAGGGCGTTCAAGATTGAGCAAAATCGTTTTGCGCGCAGCGATTAGCCATTGCCCTTCCACCAGACGAAACGCATGCTCAATGCGGGCAGCATAGTGCCACTCTTGCTCCCCGCGGCTTTCGCTGTAGATAAGCCGGGTGACGGCTGTCGCATTTGCCTCGCCTTCACGCCAGGCAATTACCGGCCGCTGCAGCAGGTGCTGGCTGCGGCTTTTAGGCTGCTGAGAAAAATTACGTGCGCTGCGCAGGCGATTAACGCGCAGCTGCGTGACAAAACGATCTTCATAAAGCAGCGATGACTCGGTTAACGGATCGGGCTGGCCGTGGCGCAGGGGCATCCACCAGGTGTAATCCTCAGAGAGAAGCGCCATCCATGCATCGTAGTTTTGCTCGTCCAGCAGCTCAGCTTCGTAATAGATCAGGTCGGTCAGCGCGTTATAAACACCTTCAGGAGACATGTTTCCCCTCCAGCATATGCTGCCACATGGCATAGAAGTTTCTCATTGCAATCTCACTGGTTCCTGAGGTGACGGTTGTTCTGTTCCACTGTTCATCCGCCTGGTAGAGGCGGGCGATATTGACCCACTCACTCCCCTGGCTTTGCAGCCCCTCCGTCGCGCGTTCATACATCTCTACATCGTCATGCGCCACCATCGAACAGGGCGAATTGATCAGGTTATTGTATTGAACGGTTCGTTCCAGCATCTGTTGCGGTGCGCCAACCAGCTCCAGAATCCAGGATTCCACCAGCGTCTCGCTGGCCGAGACGGGACGAATAATACGGAGCGTTTGTATCGGGCCTTTCACCATCAGGTTGGGAAAGTAGACGGTATTGTGGCGGGTATCATCGAGGATTTGCCGTGCCCGCGTTTCGCCATAGCTTTCAACCATGCTTTCCCAGTAACCGGGGATAGCGGAATAATCTTTATGGATTGAATTACGCGTTCCTGTATGTCCATGCCCGTTTGGCCAGGTGCGAATCCCCATTTCAGCGAAGAAGGCGTGCGACGACATAAACGGAGAAAAGAGCTCCACCGCCATCGGTTGTTCAGCCTGCCGCTCTGACTGCGCCCAGAGATTAACGGCTTCACCTGCTGAAGACTCATGCGCCACCATTGGATGACAAGTGTCAGTCTGATTGTCCATCACCATTTTCCAGTTGCAGCGATGGCGATGGCGCAACGGCGCGCCGACTACCCGCAGCTGGCCAGCGGGAGAGCGATCGACCATATTGTCCAGAGTGGAAAGCGAATCGCCGTAAAATTCCTCAAAGGAGAGGCCGTGCTGACTCAGACGCACAAAAATGAAATCGCGGTAAACCACAACATTTTCGACTCGTGCCATGCCGTGGCCCGCTTCACACGCGGCGATCACGCAGGGATCGTATTCATTTTTCACCGGAATGCTCAGCAGTTCACCTGACGGCTTAAAGGTCCATGCATGGTAAGGGCAGCGTAGAAACCGACCGCAATTGCCTGAGGACTCCGCTAATACCTTGACGCCTTTGTGCGGGCAACGGTTAAACAGAACGGTGATATCCCCTGCTTTTTGACGAATAGCGACCAGGGGCTGAGCAGCAAGCTCAACGGTGACATAGTCCCCCGCAGCAGGGAGCTGGCTGGCGTGGCACAGATAAAGCCAGCTTTGTGCAAAGACCGTTTTTTGTTCAGTGAGAAAAAGCGTCTGATCAAGGTAGGCGGATTTATGAATTTCGCTGCCGCGAAAAAGGGTATTGGGGTTCATGGCATCACTCATAAAGCTAATTTGAGAACGCTTCCTTTGGCTCGGGAAACGCAGGGATAAATAGTCCGACTGGTTGCGGCTTCCTGCGGCGTCATAATAAAGTCGTGGTGCTCGACCTCCCCCTCAATGACTTCCAGCGCGCAGAGTCCGCATTCCCCTCTTCGGCAATCGTAAAGCGGCTCCAGACCGGCCTCTTCCAGCGCGTCCAGCAGAGACTGACCGCGAGTGACATAAAACCTTACGCCACTCTCTGCTGCCTCGACCTCATACCCGCCCGCTTCGGCCTCGGCCGGAGGCGCGTTAAAGATTTCAAAGGCGAGATGGCTGCGGGGGAAATCATGGGCATCGCAGTAGTCCAGCACCGCACTCAGCAGACGCGTCGGTCCGCAAACGTGGATACGATCGTTGCGCTGCAGCTTTCCCAGTAACGCATCAATAGTGATGCGGGGACCTTCTGCGGTGTGTAAGTGAAACCGCTCTTGCAGCAGACTCTCCAGGGGATCCGCGTAGGCCGCCTGAGATCGGGAAGAAGCAAAGTAATGGCATTCAGGCTGGCGCCCGGCAGCGACCAGACGAGCAACCACGCCCGTCAGGGGCGTAACCCCAATCCCGCCGGCGATAACGATATCTCTTCCATTTAACGGCGCGGACAGCTGTGGAAAAGAGTTGAACGGCCCCTCCAGCGTGACGATATCCCCCTCCGCCAGACCTGACAGATAGCCGCTGCTTAACGAGCCTGGGGAGAGACGAACAGCAAATGTCAGCGTGGGCGCGGGCAGCGCCAGCATGACGCAGGAATAACTCCGCGTGCCGATCGCATCAGGCATTTGCCAGCGGTAGTGCGCTCCCGGCGTCAGCAAAGCCAGCTCATTGTTATCCGCGTCAAGCGTGAACTCCCGAACGGCTTCGCCTACGGAACGAATAGTCGTGATGGCAAACTGCTTCATAACGCTTCCGCTACCGCCGTTTCCTGCAGATAGCGCCAGTAAGGTCGGCCTGCCTCAAACTCAATAATGGCGATCGACCAGCGGACATGCGTGTTGCCTTGCTCATAATGCGTTTCGCGGTAGCGACAGGTCACTGAGGTGTCCGTTTGGGCGAGCGTTTCGCAGGCGTCAGTCTCAATACGCAGACCGGGACGCGATCCCTTGTTGTTGCGAAACAGATTCTCCACCTCGGACAAACCGATGATCTGCCCCTTCATGGTGACCATGCTAAATGATGTGCTAAAGCTGGCGAGCAGCCGCTCCAGGGCAGAGGGATAGCCTGCGCGGCCGGTAAATACCTCTTCAATCCACTGATGCAGTTCAGTCACGCTATAGTGGGCGATTAACTCTCTTTCCGATCGCATAGGAGCTCCGATTTTTGGCTAAGATTCATGAGTCCGAGCAGAGGAAGTAACCCCAGCCCGGCGGCAATAAGAAACACGGAATGGTAGGCAGACGTCAGCGTTGTGGACTTCTGCAGCAGGTTGAATAACAGGGTGAAAACCGCTGCGCCTGTGCTGAAAGAGATTTGCCGGTTCAGATTCCAGATGGTGCTGGCGCGAGCAAGGCGATCCCCTTCAAAATCCATCATTGCGGTGGTTTGAGCCGTATTGGCCGCTATGCCACCCCCGGTTCCCATAAGCAGATAAGCGCAAACAAGAAACAGCAGGTCGTGCGACGCCTCGGTTACCGACAGCACCGCTATACCGGCGGCGTGAAGCAGCAAGCCCGCCAGAAAAAGCGGCGCGGCGCCGGTGCGGTTATATAAACGGCCGCAAAGCGTCATCGCGCAGAAAGAGCCGCCCGCATAGAGCACCATCAGCAGACCCGTTTCGCTCGCTGTCCAGCCGAGTACCTCCTGCACGAAAAAAATATTAAGCAGGTTGACCCCGGTGAAAATGCCCGGCACCGCGTAATAAACGATGACAGAAAAGCGCATATGCGCATTGCTAAGCACGCTTAAATCCAGCACCGGGTTAGCCTGGCGGCGGTAGTGCAGAAAATAGGCAAATGCCAGCGCTATACCCGCTATAACCAGCCCCAGAGGCAGGCTCTGGTGAGCAGAGTCCGCATACAAAGAGAGGCCTGACAGCAGAGCCGTCAGCGCCAGGCTGATAATGATCAGGCCAAGGATATCGGGCCGTGGCGCCGCGCTTTTTTCAGGTTTAATCCACAGCAGCGCCAGCGCAGCGGTCACGAGGCTGAAAGGTATATTGCAAAGGAAGACCCAGCGCCAGGAGAGATGGTCGACAATTGCACCGCCGGCAGCCGGTGAAATAGCGGGAGCAATAAGCGCAACAGCCATCACCAGGGTAGAAATTTTTGCTCTTTCCTCTTTTTTAAACAGGCCAAAGGTCAACGCCTGTCCTACAGGGATCAGCAAGCCTCCGCCCACGCCCTGGATAAAACGGAATAACACCAGGCTGCCAAAGTGGTCGGCAAATCCCGACAGCAGTGCGCCAGTAGAGAATATCAGCATTGAGGCTGCCATCGTCAGTCGCGCGCCAAAGCGGCTGGCAAGCCAGTGGCTGAGAGGAATAATGAGCGTTAAGCCCAGAATATAGCTATTAGCAACCCAGGCCACGCTGGAAGCTGAGACCTGCAGCTCGCGCGATATGTCAGGCAGCGCGATAGCCGACATAAATATATTGATACAGTCGATAAAAAACCGGCAAGAAAAACAAAAGCAATGCGATAGCGATATGTCATTGTGACCTCCGACGCGGAGTCTAAGGCGGCTTGACGTTGAGAGTCGATTAAATTAAATTAAACGCGGTGTTTACTTAAAATTAACAGTTAATGTTTAACCATTTAAACCGAATTCAGACATTTATCGCGGTCGTGGACTGCGGTTCCTTCACGCGCGCGGCAGAGCGTCTCTTTATCAGCAAAGCCATGGCGAGCATTCACGTCAAATCGCTTGAAGAGGTGCTGAAGGTACAGCTGCTGATCCGCAACTCGCGCGGCATTACCCTGACAGAAGCCGGTGAAGCGCTCTACAGAGATTTCTGCGAAATATTCGTTAACATCCAGAGTTCACTGGAAAATGTATCTGACAGCCATCGCTCTCTCTCTGGCGTATTAAATATTACTTCAACCACGGAATTCGGCGAAAACTATATCATTCCGCTAATTGGTGATTTCTGCCAGCTCCACCCTAATCTGGCTATTAACTTTTATGCCGACTCCTCGTTAAATGATTTAGTTTCCGACCGGCTTGATTTAGCAATTCGTCTTGGCACACTACGGGATTCTGAATTAAAAAGTAGAAAATTAGCCAGCTATAATATTCTGCTGGTCGCCTCGCCTGAATGGTTGAAAAATAATCCCCTCACCTCTGTCAAGGATTTAAACGCCGCGCCCTGGATTGCTAACAGTAATTTACAGACGCCAACGCAGTGGACGCTGTGCCACAAAGACGGAACGGACACAGAAATACGCGCCGTAGCGAAATATCACTCCAACTCCTCAACCGCCATTAAGGCAATGGCCATTGCCGGTCTGGGTATTGCTGTTCTGCCTGAATGGATGGTTCGCCAGGAGCGTGAAGCAGGCAAGCTGATACAGCTTTTTGCGGATTACGCCTTACCCGCGCAGGATATCACCATAGTCTATGCAGGCGACCACCGCATCCGCCTTAAGTGCCGGATCTTTATCGATTTTTTAATCAAAGAACTAAAAATATAATCGGCTGCACGCCTGGAATCACCTCCGGCAAAAAAGTCACGCTGGCGCTTGACGCACGCCGTTAGCCACAATTAGGATACGATCGTTTCCTAATTTAATCCGGCAGCATGATGTTGCTGTTTTCAACCCGTAGCGCTACCTCACCTCTTTGCCTGCAAGGAACAACGCCATGATTCATGGTTCAATGCCGTCCGCGCCAGCGGGATTCAGCCACAAATTTGCCACCGCCGGGGGGTTACGCTTTCACTACGTCGAAGGCGGCGCGCCGGGGCAGCCGACAGTAGTGCTGCTGGCGGGTTTTCCAGAAAGCTGGTACGCCTGGCGCAACGTGATGCCGCTGCTGGGTCGCCGTTTTCATATCATCGCGCTCGATTTGCCCGGTCAGGGCGACAGCGATCGCCCGCTTGATGGCTATGACACGCAGACGGTGGCGCAGCGCACGCACGATCTTCTGGCGCATCTTGGTATCAGGCGATACTGCCTCGCCGCCCATGACGTCGGCGCATGGGTCGCCTTCCCCTACGCGCACCTCTTCCCTGGGGAGGTCGCGGCGCTGGCGCTGATGGATGCCGGCATCCCAGGCGTAACCCTGCCAGATAAACTGCCTGCGACCTCCCCAACGGCCTGGAAGACCTGGCACTTCTCTTTTCACGCCGTGCCGGATCTGCCTGAAATCCTGCTTGAGGGGCGGGAAAGAGCCTATCTTGAATGGTTTTTCTGGACCAAAACGGCTAATCCTGCCTGTTACGGCGAAGAGGAAATGGCCGAATACCTGCGAATTTACGGCGCGCCCGGCGGCATGCGAGCGGGCCTGGCGTTTTACCGCTCGGTGGCGCGCTCGGCTGAGCAAAACCGGGCGCTGGCGCAAAACGGCAAACTCACCCTGCCCGTGCTGGGTTTAAGCGCCGATCAGGGATCGATCCCGGATATGTCGGCCATTCTGCATGCGTTTGCCGCTGACGTCGCAGGCGAAACGCTGGAGGATTGCGGGCATTTCCTGCCTGAGGAAAAACCCGAAGCCGTTGCGGACGCTTTAACGCGGTTTTTTACCCGCTGCGCCGAATCAGAGAGCCAGCCTGTTGAGGCCTGTCTGTAACCGCTACTCTTTCCCCAGCAGCGTAATGCGCGTCAATTCTGACGGCCGCCCTAGCCTTACCGCTACGCCGGGCCAGAGTGCGGTTCCGTTGTTGACGTAGAGCTGCATGCCGTCTACCTGGTAGAGCCCGGAAACAAAGCCGCCGTTTGGCTTAGCAAACAGCCGATCCAGGCCGACGATCAGCCCGCCATGGGTATGGCCCGACAGCTGTAAATCGACCTGCTGCAGAGCATTCTTGCGCGCGTTGCGCGGCTGGTGGTCGAGTAAAATAACCGGGGCGTTTTTCGGCGCCCCTTTTAACGCCATCGTCAGATCGGGGCCGTCCGCCTTTCTTCGCAGCGCGGAGATATCAGGCAGGCCGGCGATAACCAGCTCCGCTGCGCCCCGCCTGATAATAATGTGGCTGTTATGCAGGGTAGAGAGGCCCAGCGAGGCAAGGTGCTCGGTCCAGCGCTGCTGCTCGAAGAAATATTCATGATTGCCGGTAACGGCGTAAACGCCGTCTGGCGCGTGAAGATTAGCCAGCGGTTCCACATCCTTTCTGCGGTTCTGCACGGTTCCATCAATAACATCGCCGGTGATCAGGATCAGGTTAACGTTGAGCGACATTGCCCGCCTGACCATCTCTGCGGTCCAGCCGGCATTGAAGAGCCGGGTAATGTGCAGATCTGTCAGCTGAAGGAGCTGGTAGCCCTCAAACTCGCGCGGAAGGTTATTGATGCGGATAGCGACATCTTTTACCGGCGGCACGCGTATCGCCTGATGTACGCCCACGGCCGCCAGCGTCATGGCAAGCAGCGCCGCCAGACCCCGCACTATCGGCGTAATGGCTAACGGATGCCTGATTAAAAGCGATATCAACGCGACGGCGTCGATCAGCATCTGCAGCAGCGCCAGAAACAGAACGGCGCTGAACGCCCAGTTGCACAGGATAATCAGCGCGCGGGGCATCTCCGGCGAAAAGATGCCGCCAGCGGTAAAGCGGCTGATAAACAGATATTGCGACGCCAGCAAAACCAGCACCGACAAAAGAATTTTCAACGCCAGCGGCATCGCCAGCGGCAACAGGAAACGTAGGATGACATACCAGCTCGGTATACTAAAAATCAGATGAAACATCGCGCTTCCCTGGGTTAACGGCGCTTATCCAGCGCAAAATGGGGTGTGATCGAGTGCGGTGGAACCTGTTCAGGTGTTCAAGCGTAGCACGAACCCGGCCGCTCGCCGCGTCAACGCCTTAAAAGGTTAACGCTGAAACAGGCAGGGAAAGAGGAAAGGAAAGCGATGCGCCTTATATCATTCAGAGGGCAGAGGCTGCTCAGCCACGCCGCTGTTCGCAGAGCATGGCTGAGACAGAGGATATTACATAATACCCGCGACGGATTTTGCCAGCTGGGCTTCCAGCACCGGCCTGGCCTCTTCGAACTTCAGGTTAACCTTGTTAGCGTTGGAAACCACGCGCGTCTGGTATTTCATACGGTTGCCCTCTTCGCTGCTGGTCTGCAGCTTAATGCCGGCATTACCCTGACGCAGCGCGCCAATATTATCGGTGGTGACGGTAGATTTACTGCGCTCCGAAATTTGCAGATCGGTCACCATGGTGAAGTTGACATCCTCGACCAGCGCGTCTGCCGCCATGCCCGCCAGGCCTGCCGCGAGACCAATGCCCAGCATGGCGCCGCCTGAGTTGCTGTTATACGCGGTGATACCGGCACCCAGCGCTGCGCCGGTGACCGCACCTTCATAGCCAGTTGAGAGGAAACCCTGCGACTGACGCAGATCCATTTTTTCTGCCTTGAGCACGTTAGCCTGAATCCAGTAATAGGCCGTGTCAGGCGACGAGGTAACGGTATAACCCTTAGCGCGCAGGTCCTGTGCCAGTAATGACTGAAGATCGCTCATATCTTTGTCTGACGTATTACGCACCTGGAGATAGACCGTTTTCTCATTTGACGGCTCCAGCCACACGGTCTGGCTCATCTGCGTTTTGACTTCGAGATTACGTTTCTTGATGGCCGTTCCCATAGCGCTGCAGCCAGAGAGAACAAGAGATGATGCGACGACAGCCGCCATAAGGGCATTGCGGTTTTTCATTTACTGCTCCTTGTTAAATTAAAAACGGGACAGTCTTGCCCCGACGCGCACTCAGGTGATGGATATAGTTAACAACGCATCCTCGACCTTCAAAGCGGCGCAATGGTTATCGGAAGCGCGATGAAAAACTTAAATTTGTTTTATCGGCAGGCGGGAGACTGGCAGAGGATTTTTGCGGCACTGGCGCGCGGCGTCGGCGCGCCAGGCCATCTGCGCAGACAGAAATGATAAACAGAACGTCACAATACATCGTGACCCGCTATCTGAGCGGGCGCGACAGCGACGCGGCGATTAGCGCGGAGATTCGCTGGCCAGCAGGCCGAACACCCAGTCGTCGCGCCACGCGCCGTTCAGGAAATAATTTTGCCTGATGGTCCCTTCCTGGCGAAATCCGCAGTTAAGCAGCAGGCGCTGCGATGCGTGATTTCCCGCCGTGACCGTGGCGGTGAGTTTCCCGTAATCGAGCGCATCGAAAGCAAAGCGAATGATTGCGTTTAGCGACTCCCTTCCGTAGCCTTTGCGCTGATGTTCGGCTGCCAGAATAAATCCGACCTCCGCCACGTCAGGGCTGCGCTCAATAAAGCCGGTAACGCCCACCGGGTTGCGGCAATCACCTGTTTCAATAACCAGGCATAACCAGTGCGCGTCGCCTTTCCGCCAGGGTAATAAACGGCTTTCAAACGATGCCGATCTTATTTCCGCTTCATCCCGGGGATCGGCGATATAGGTCATAAGTTTACTGTCCTGATAAAGCGCCAGAAAAAAGGCCAGTCCTCTTTTTTTAGCGGACGGTAAACCAGCTGTTCTGATGAAATAACGGGCTGCATGTTAAACATTCCCTGGCGCGCGACCTTTAACCAGAGGCTCAGACCAGATTCAGCCTTTTCAGATAGTCTGTCAGACGGTGTTTAAACTTGCGCGTCTGAAAACGCATTTCACTCCAGACATAGAGCGGCGACTTGATAAAAATCGCCCGCTCTTCGGCACGAATTTGCACCCATTTTTCACAGCGAAGACAGCTGTCATTAAACCAGAAATATTCGTCCCGGCTCAAAAGCGCGCGGCAGTGCCTGCAGTAAGCTCCCATACATTCCTTATTATCTGATGCGTTCGCCAGCGGTCAACGCTGCGTTTAACGCCTGGATATTAACTGCGGCTTTTTACCGACGATTAAGCACCCCATAAATAAGTGGCACTTTCCACCTCCGGCATATTCCGCAGTCTGACCTGTGGCATCAAACTACGGGCACATCAATGTGGATGGCAATGAGATTTATTCTCAAATATTGCTTCCTGCGGGCGCAGGCAGGGTTTTTTAGCGAAATAGTGGTTAAGGACGCGGCAGCTCCGCGCGGACAGCGCGGCCGACGTATTCTTTGCGGAGAGGGGATCGGGCCAGCAGATTGCAGGCCAACGCGCCTCTTTACCCGCGCGGCAAATAAAAACCCGGCCAGAAGGCCGGGTGCTTGCCGCATTACACTGCGGCACAAACCAGGGTAAAAGGCTGGCTTATCAGGCTGGATTAAAACCCTTCCAGTACTATTTTGCCGCGCGCGCGGTTGCTCTCAATCAGCGCATGGGCGCGACGCAGGTTTTCCGCATTGATGGTGCCGTAGTGCTCGCCTTTCGTGGTGCGCAGCGTGCCGTCGTCGATCAGGCGGCGCACGTTTTCCAGGATCTCGTTCTGGCGCGCCATATCCGGCGTCTGGAACAGCGAACGGGTAAACATCAGCTCCCAGTGCAGTGAGATCGCTTTACGCTTAAGCGGCATCGCGTCCAGGGTTTCCGGATCGTCAATCACCGCCATACGGCCCTGCGGCGCCAGCACCTCGACAATCTGCTGATAGTGTTTGTCGGTATGGGTAAGGCTGGCGACATAGCGAACGTTCTCAACGCCGATTTCGCGCAGCCCTTCCGTCAGCGGACGGGAGTGATCGATCACGTCGTGCGCGCCCAGTTCGCGCACCCAGTCGGCGGTTTCCGGGCGTGACGCGGTGGCGATAACGCGCAGGCTGGTCAGCTTGCTTGCCAGCTGCGTCAGAATCGAGCCGACTCCGCCGCCCGCGCCGATAATCAGCAGCGCTTCATCTTCCTGCTCTTTCACCTCCAGCCGGTCGAACAACAGTTCCCAGGCGGTCAGGGAGGTGAGCGGCAGCGCGGCGGCATCGGCGTTGCTCAGCGAGGCGGGCTTGTGGCCGGCAATGCGTTCATCCACCAGGCCATATTCCGCATAGGAACCCGGACGGTCGATGGCGCCAGCATAGTAGACTTCGTCGCCGGGCCTGAAGCGCGTCACGCTGTCGCCAACCGCCTCCACCGTCCCGACGGCGTCCCAGCCGACGATGCGCGGCTGCTCGGTCGGCGCGTTGTTGCGCACTTTGGTATCGACCGGATTAACGGCGATCGCGGCGATTTTCACCAGCAGATCGTGCGGGCCCGGCTGGGGCTGCGGCAGCGTGGTGTCGTAGAGCGATTGCGGATCGGCGATCGGCAATCCATTTTGGCTGTAGACGATAGCTTTCATCTCGGTTCCTTTTAGCAGTAACAGGTTTACGGGTGCTGGATAACAGCATAGGCCTCCTGCGCGCAGAGAAACAGCCGCTGACGACAGCAGCACTTTCACTGCCGGAGTGAAAATAGTTGCGCACCGGCCGAGCATGGCTTCAGGCAGAGCGGATAAAAAAGCGGCAAACGCGCAGCTCTGGATGTACAGACGTCTAGATGTAGATTATAGTCCTCAGCCTACGAGAAAAGGGATCAGGCTTATGAACAAAAAAGTGCTTTCAATTCTGCTGGCCGCGTCGGTAACGCTGCTCAGCGCCTGTAATAAAGATGACGACAGCAAAGTCAAAGTCGCTATTAATACCGGTCCGGACCAGACGCTGTGGGAGACCGTTAAGCAGGTGGCGCATGACAAATATCATCTGGATGTCGATGTCGTGGCGTTTAACGACTACGTGCAGCCGAATGAAGCGCTGTTCAATAAAGATGTTGACGCCAACGCCTTCCAGAGCCTGCCCTATCTGGAGATGCAGTCCAAAGAGCGCGGCTACCATTTCGCCGTGATCACCAACACCTTTGTCTTCCCGATCGCTGGCTACTCGCGCAAAATCAAATCGCTGGATGCGCTGCCGGACGGCGCGACCATTACCATTTCTAACGAAGCGACCACGCTGGGCCGCAGCCTGCTGCTGCTGCAGGCGCAGGGTCTGATCAAGGTGAAACCGGAAGCGGGCCTGCTGCCGACGACGCTGGACGTGACCGACAACCCGAAAAAACTGAAGTTTGTCGAGGTTGATACGCCGCAGCTGACGCGCACGCTCGATGATCCACAGGTTTACCTTTCCATTATTAATAACAACTTTGCCGCACTGGCGAATCTCTCCGCCTCACGCGACGGCATGTTTATGGAAGGCAAAGCCTCGCCGTACGTGAATGCCATCGTGGCGCGTGAAGATAATAAAGACAGCCCGAATATCCAGAAGCTGAAAGAGGCGTTCCGCTCGCAGGAAGTACTGGATAAAGCCAACGAAATTTATAAAGGCGATATTATCAAAGGCTGGTAATCGCGCCCTGCCTCCGCTTTCCCAGCAGATTGCGGAGGCATTTTCCTTTGCCATTCAGGCATGACAAAACCCGCCAGAATGTAATCAAATGAAAATATCTTACTGAAACTCCCGATAAGTTATCAGCCCTTGTTTCTATAACATCCCATTAGCAACTAAAGCTAAAACGCATAACAAATTCTGTCGTTTATTCATTTCGTCACCCCCGAAAAATAGATCCGATAGCCGTGCGTTAATTACTTAAGGAGTCTGCTAATGAAAGAGTTAGTGCAGGATGTTTTATCCATCTTCTCTCCGCAGAGCGTGAATCCCGTGTTGATTCGTACGGGTCTCTCTCAGCGTGAAATCGCTTCCGTTCAGCCCTTCGCCGTGACTTCCGTCAGCTGGGCGACCTCCATGGAGGAGCTTAACGCCGCCTTTGCCCATAAAGCGCATGAGGCAGGCGCCGTCGGTTATCACATTACCGATGTGGAGTCGCATAAGGCGGGCAGCGACGGTCAGCCTTTGCTGGCGGCGAAAGCGACGCTCTATAACATCCCCGACGAAGGCGGTAACGAGCAGCTAACGGCAGGGTTTATACTCTAATCTCAGCGCAGCGCCCTTGTCAGAAAACGACCGCTTACTTCAACGCTGCGGCAGCCCCGGCTGTTGCAGCTTTTACCTCCGCTTTTTGCCCCCCGCCCCTCAGGCAGCGCATATCCCTGCTACCCTTTGACCTCTTACCGGCGGGATCGCGTCAACGACAGCGCAGAGAGCTGCCCGTACGACGATCCGGCAGATTTACACTCTTTTTTATGAGAACGTTATGACGCTAAAAGGAAAGGAAAACAGCAGCGACCTGCCGCATCGCGGTAACCACAGCGGCGTAACCGTTCAGGGGGCGCGCACCCATAACCTTAAAGACCTCTCTTTCACTTTTCCTCGTGACGCGATGGTGGTGTTTACCGGCGTTTCAGGATCGGGCAAGTCGTCGCTGGCGTTTGATACGCTCTATGCAGAGGCGCAGCGGCGCTTTATGGAATCCGTGGCGCCCCATGCGCGCCGCCTGATCGATCAGGCTGCGGCGCCGGATCTCGATAACGTTGACGGCCTGCCGCCGGCGGTTGCCCTGCAGCAGAGCCGCGCGGGCGCTCAGGAGCGCTCCACCGTCGGCAGCCTGACGCGCGTCTCCGTCACGCTCAGACTGCTCTATTCCCGCGCGGGGAAACGCCCTGAAGGCGTGCCTTTTCTGGCTGCCGAATCCTTTTCGCCCAACAATCCGCAGGGCGCCTGTCCGGCGTGCCAGGGGCTGGGGATGGTGCATGAGGTCAGGAAGGAGGCGCTGGTGCCAGACGGCTCATTAAGCATTCGCGAGGGCGCTATCGCCGCCTGGCCGCATGGCTGGCAGGCGAAAAACTTGCGCTCTATCCTGGAGGTGCTCGATTACGACATTGACGCGCCCTGGGAAACGCTCTCTGAAAAGGACCGGGAATGGATCCTGATGACAGAGGAGCAGCCGTCGGTGCCGATCTTTGTCGGGCTGACCGCTGAACAGCGCAAAGCGGCGATAGCTGCAAAGAGCGAGCCCGCCTACACCGGCACCTATACCAGCGTGAAAAAATATCTGCTGCAAAGCTATTCGGGCGGAAAAGAGAGCGTGCGGAAACGGCTTTCCCGCTTTGTCACCGTCGCGCCCTGCGCGCTCTGCCAGGGGAAAAGGCTTAATCAGGATGCCCTGTCGGTGACCTTCGCCGGCTACGATATTGCTGAAATGGGCGAGCTGACCATTGCCCAGCTCAAGGCGCTGTTTGCTCCCCTGGCGCAGGGCGCTTCGCCGCACCTGCCCGATGAGACGGCGCTAAGGGATGCCACAATCCGCATGGCGACAGATATTTGCGGACGTCTGGACCAGCTGGAGAATCTCGGCCTTGGCCACCTTTCGCTCGGGCGCAAGACCACGATGCTCTCTTCCGGCGAGCTGCAGCGCATCCGGCTGGCAACGCAGCTGCTCTCGCAGCTTTTCGGCGTCATGTATGTGCTGGACGAGCCGGCGGCCGGGCTTCACCCGGAAGATGTGCGCGCGCTAATCCGCTCGCTGCGCTCTCTGCTGGCGGCGGGCAACTCGCTGGTAATCGTCGAGCACAATCTTGATGTTATCGCCGAAGCGGACTGGCTGACGGAAATCGGACCGGGGCCGGGACGGCTCGGCGGCGAAATCGTGTATAACGGCGCGCCCGCTGGTCTGGCGGGCAACAGTCGGTCAGCGACGGCCAGCTATCTTTTCGATGACCGCTATCCCGGCCTGCGTCAGCGCAGGCCGCCTGAGGAGTGGCTGCGTATTGAACAGGCCGCCTGCAACAACCTACGCGGACTCGATTTCTCGCTGCCGCTGGAAAGAATGACGGTGATTACCGGCGTCTCTGGTTCTGGCAAATCGACGCTGCTTATCCGCGTGCTGCCTGCGCTGCTGCAGCGGCTGGATAAAACGCCGGTTGACGATGGCGAGGATGAAGATGACGCCGCCACGGACGTGCAGGGAAAAGTGATTGCCGGGGGCGCCTCCCTGAAGCGACTGGTACGCATCGATCAGCGCCCTATTGGTCGTACGCCGCGTTCCAACCTTGCCACCTATACCGGCTTTTTTGATATCGTCAGGCGGCTGTTTGCCGAGACGGATGAGGCCAAAAAACGCGGCTTCGACGCCAGCCGTTTCTCTTTTAACCTGCCCGCCGGCCGCTGTCCCGCCTGCGAAGGGCAAGGGCTGATCACTATTGAACTGCTGTTTATGCCGCAGGCGAGCGCGCCCTGCTCAACCTGCGGCGGCCGTCGCTACAATGCGGAAACGCTTGAGGTCCGCTGGAACGATAAAACCATCGCCGATGTGCTTGATCTGACGGTAGACGAAGCCGCAGAGTTTTTCAGCGGAATTGAAAGTATTCAGCGCTCGCTCAGCGCGCTGCGGGCGCTCGGTCTGGGCTACCTGACGCTTGGCCAGCCGGCAACGGAGCTCTCCGGCGGCGAGTGCCAGCGCATTAAACTGGCCTGGGAACTTCAACGCGCGCAGCGAGGCAAAACGCTCTATCTGCTCGATGAACCCTCTACCGGCTTACATCCCTCGGACATGGATAAACTGATGCGAGTGCTGGATCAGCTGGTAAAACGGGGCGACAGCGTAGTGATGGCGGAGCACGATATGAGAATTGCGTCGGAGGCTGACTGGATAATCGATATGGGGCCGGGTTCAGGGGAAAACGGTGGTCGTATCGTTGCGGCCGGTACGCCGGAAGCGATCGGCCGCGCGAAGAACAGCCTCACCGCGCCCTATTTAGCCCGCCGGCTCAAAAAGAGAAAGGGCGACCCGCAGGCATAGCGTCTGAAAGGAATGTGCGGCGGGTGCCACTCCTGCCGCATAAAACAGCCCCCTATCTGGGGGCGCTTTCGCTTCCGCATACCTGTGCTTGCAAATAACGATAAGCGGCGGCTGGCTATTCTCATATCCGGTATCTGCTCTGGCGTTAGCGCCACGGTTTTTCTGCCAGACCTTTATTCGCTCGATGCCTCAGCGTTAATTAAACTATTATTGAGTATGTTGTAACTATTTATAAAGCCTGTTGATTTTGACTTAGATTTTCTTCTTAACGGCCCCAACTCACAACACAATAAACTTTGTCATAAATCAATATTAGCAATTACTTCTATTGAGTTGCCATTAGGCAGCTGCTATAACGGCGCCATGTTTATTACTGGAGTACAATCCGTCCACCGATGAGAAGCAACAGTGTGGATGTCTTGTTTAAATTATGCGCACAGCATTAATCAATCATTGTTGTTTTATCTGCTCTCTTCCTGTCTGGAATATCGCCGACCAGCACTGGCGTAGCGCCCTGTAGCGCCCTCTCCTCGTTTCCGTTTGCCAAAAGGAACTTGCGCCTGAGCGGTGCAGGTCGATTGAATAATTGCGACAGGAGTTAACCATGTTTGCATGGGCTTTATTATTACTTGCTATTGTTTGTGAAGTTATCGGTACGCTGGCGATGAAATGGTCGAGCGTCGATGAAAGCGCGTCAGGGTATATGATCATGCTGGTGATGATCGCCTGTTCCTATATTTTCCTGAGTTTCGCCGTTAAAAAAATTGCGCTGGGCGTCGCCTACGCGCTGTGGGAAGGCATCGGCATCGTGTTAATTACGGTATTCAGCGTGCAGCTGTTTGGTGAGCCGCTGACGTCGATGAAAATCGCCGGGATAACCATGCTGATCGCCGGCATTATGCTGATCAAAACCGGCACCGCGAAGAAAAAGGAGTCGCAGCATGTCCTCAGCTGATATGACCCATATGCTCTGGCTGGCGCTGGCGATCCTGCTGGAAATCGCCGCCAATATTTTCCTCAAATATTCCGACGGCTTTAAAAAACCGCTGCTCGGTATCGCCTCGCTGGCCTCGGTGCTGCTGGCGTTTAGCGCGCTCTCGCAGGCAGTGAGAGGCATCGACCTGTCGGTCGCCTATGCGCTGTGGGGTGGATTCGGTATCGCCGCAACGGTTGCGGCGGGCTGGATACTGTTTGGCCAGCGGCTCAACGTTCGCGGCTGGGCGGGGCTGAGCCTGCTGCTGGCGGGCATGATCTTAATGAAGCTCGCCTGATGTCAGGTAACGTCCTGCCCCGGCGGGACGTTACCGCCCTACCCGCGCGGGAAAGATCTCCTGTAGCCAGCGAATAAATACCCGCAGTCGATGCGTCACGTAGCGATTTTGCGGGTAGACCACATGAAAGGGATAGCGCGCCGGCCGCCACGGCGTCAGGATCTCCACCAGCCTCCCAGCCTGAAGATGCTCAGCGGTGGCGTAGGTAAAGGTCTGCACAATGCCTAACCCCGCCAGCGCCGCCGCCAGATGCGCGTTGCTTTCGTTTACCCCGACCCGATAGTCCGCCTTAATTTCTATTTTTTCCCCGTCGCGCTCAAAGCGAAAAGGAAACGCGCGCCCGCTCTGCGGCGAAAGGTAGCTCACCAGGCGATGCCCGTTTTTCAGTTCGTCAGGATAGGCCGGTACGCCATAGTGTTTCAGATAGGCGGGCGTCGCGCAGGTGATCAGCGTGGCGTAGCCGATCTGGCGCGCCACCAGCGAAGAGTCATTTAGCGGGCCGCCGCGGATCACGCAGTCTACGTTGTCGCTAATCAGATCGACGGCGCGGTCGGCTACGCCGAGATCGATACGGATATCGGGGTAGCGCGCCATAAAATCGGGCAGCGCCGGTATCAGCACGTCGCTGGCAGTCGAGCCTCCAACGTCAATGCGCAAAACGCCGCGGGGCGCGCTGCGCGCTGCGTTGAAAGAGGCATCAATATCTTCGAGGTCGTTCAGAATGCGCAGCGACTTTTCATAATATTCCCGCCCTTCCGGCGTCACCGTGACGCGGCGCGTGGTGCGCTGCAGCAGGCGGATGCCGAGATGCGCCTCCAGCTCCTGCACCAGCTTGCTCAGCGTCGCGTTCGGCATATCAAGCGAGTCCGCCGCACGCGTGAAATTGCCCGCCTCCACTACGCGGGCGAATGCCCTAATTGCCATCAGCTGATCCATTTTCGCCTCTCGCTTTGTCCGATTATCCACACACAGAAATAGTGCTTTTCATTTTACAGGATTTTTCAATAAACCAGAGAGCGATAGATTGCTGTTAAGCGCTGCAGTCATCCACCGCAGCGACCCCTGACTAATCTGCTCAAGAGGAAACGATCATGACTAATACACTGAATGGCAAAATCGCATTAGTTACCGGCGGCACCAGCGGTATCGGCCTGGCATCGGCGCAGCAGCTCGCCGCACAGGGCGCACGCGTCTTTATAACCGGACGCCGTCAGGATGCGCTGGATGAAGCGGTCGCGCTTATTGGCCCTGCCGCCACCGGCATCCGCGCCGATGCCTCTCTTCTCACCGACCTCGATGCGGTCTACGCCGAGATAGCGCGCAGCGTCGGCCATCTGGATATTCTGTTTGCCAATGCGGGTGGTGGCGACATGCTGCCGCTGGGCGCGATTACCGAAGAGCATTTCGACCGGATCTTCGCCACTAACGTGCGCGGCGTGCTTTTTACGGTACAGAAAGCGTTGCCGCTGCTGGTGGACGGCGCATCGGTGATTTTAACCTCATCGACGACCTCGGTGCAGGGCACCGCCGGCTTCAGCGTTTACAGCGCCAGCAAGGCGGCGGTACGCAACTTCGCCCGCTCATGGGCGCTGGATCTCAAAGAGCGCGCTATCCGCGTTAACGTGGTCAGCCCTGGGCCGATCCGCACGCCGGGCTTAGGCGAGCTGGTAGATGAAGCGAGCCGCCAGGGATTGTTCGACGCGCTGGCGGCCCAGGTGCCGCTAGGCCGTCTGGGGGAACCCGAGGAGATTGGCAAGGTAGTCGCCTTCCTCGCCTCTGACGCCGCCAGCTTTATCAACGCCACCGAACTCTTTGTCGATGGCGGCATGGCGCAGGTATAAGGCTAACGCCCTGAAGCGAACAGGCTTCAGGGCGATGCTCTAAACAAAAGTTGTACAAGGGTAAAAGAGTCCTAAAAAAACTTGACCTCGGCCTCGCTTTCGCCACAATACAATGGTTTAACAAAAAATATAACTATTTGAGAGCATTTTTTGCAAAAAGGTTAACGCACTTTTCTTGCATATTCTTGTACACGTTTTCTTTCGATGTACAACTTGTCAATTTTTTGACTGATCATCGTTTAACTCATTTTGGGGTAAAATTATGCGTCAGAGCAGCAGCCTTCTCTCTTCATCCGAAGATATCGCACGTTATTTTCGCGAAGCCAGCCTACCTTCCGAACAGGAAACGCTGGGTCAGATCGTTGTTGAGCTTCTCCGCGCAGGCAAGAACGTCAACCGTAAAGGTATTTGCACTAAGCTGGTAAGACGACTGGAAGTTGCCTCAACGGCCGAAGAAGAGAAACACTACCAACGTCTGATCGGCTTGCTGTTAGGCCGCTAATTCCCGACAGTAGTTACGATTTCCGTTTTTCCGGCACGGCCTTAAGATTTAAGCAGGCATTGGCTGGCTTCGGCCAGCACCAGCCAGGTGCGCTGGTTCTTTCTGTAGTCAACCGCACCTCCAACCTGCCCCAATTGCTGGGGCGTGCAGCGGGACACAGAGCAAATGTTATGTATAAAAGTAATGAAGAAAGACTGACCGACATCGTGATTGGCGAGGCGACTCTCGAGCTGCTGCTATCGGATAAAGCGATCTCCAGCCGCGCGCTAATGGACGTGCTGCAGCGTATGGCTGAAGAAGAAGCGGATGAAGAGCGGCAGCTGATTATCGTCCGCGCCATTAACGAGGTGCAGCAAAACCTCACCACTCAGTCCGCCCAGACGCGCGTGACGATGCGCGATCGCAACAATAACGAGCACCACTTCAAGGGTGAAGCGATGCCGGGCGACAAACGTAAGCACTAATCCTCCCTTTCCCGGTTTACTCAGGAGCGCACTATGAATATTGCCTGTCTTGGATGGGGGTCGCTGATCTGGAAACCGGGCGCTCTTCCCGTTGAGGGAGAGTGGCATCACGATGGCCCCCTCTTTCCAGTTGAGTTCTCCCGCACCAGCGACGGCGGCGAGCTGGCGACCGCGATCTGTATGAACGCGCCGCCGGTGCCGGTATTGTGGGCCAGGCTGGCGACGCAGGATTTAGATCGGGCCTGCCTGCAGCTGCGCGAGCGCGAAGGGATCCCTGATGAACGCGTCGACGGCATCGGCATTTTTTCCGTTACCGCCCAGACGCCCGGCGTGCTGGCCGACTGGGCGCGGGCGCGCAAGCTGGATGCGGTGATCTGGACCGGCCTGCCGCCTAAGCTGGGCAGCGTGGAAGGGTTAATCCCGACGCTGCCGCAGGCGATAGCGCATCTGCAGCAGCTGGAGGGCGACGAGGCCATCCACGCGCGCACCTATATCATGCAGGTACCCGCGCAGATCGACACGCCTTATCGACGCGCCATTACCGCTCACTTCGGCTGGGATCGATAACCCCCCTCTCCAGCGCATAGTCATAGAGCTGATGGCTGGCGAGATTTTTCATTTTCACTTCGCACATGATATCGAAGGCGTTAAACGACAGCGCCCAGTCGTTCAGCGTCGGGTTAAAATAGTAGTCCGAGTGGGCGCGCAGTTTGGCTTTCGCCACGCCTAACGCCTGCTGATCGGGGTAGCCCTGCTCCGGTATCACTCCCTCCTGTGAAATCGAATAGTGCAGCACCGGCTGGACGCCGCGCCATGACTCTTTGATCAGGGCGATGCGGCTGTCGTCCGGCTGAATAAAGGCGTTCTCTTTGACCCAGTGGTGATGAATATCGAGCACAATGGGACAGAGCGCCCTCGCCTGCAGCACATCATCCAGCGAACAGGAGATCTCATCGTTTTCCACCGTCAGCATATTGCGCGCCTCAGGCGTCAGCTGAGCAAAGGCCTGGCGAAATCCCTCAAAACCTCCTTTGCCATTCATATGAATGTTGATTTTGAAATCCTGGAAGGTTTTGCCGTAGCCCATCAGCACGGCGCAGAGCGCATGGTACTCAACATCTTCAATGGCCCGCTGCACCACATCGGGATTATCTGACGCCAGCACCGAATATTGTCCTGGATGGAAAGAGAGACGGATACCGTGCTGACGCGCCAGCGCGCCGCAGCGCTCGAACAGCGGATAGAGATCGGGCAGAAATTCACGGTAGAGCGGCGTCGCTTCCGGCACGGTATAGAGCGGCAGGAGATCGCTGCCGATACGCATCATGCGCAGGCTTTGCGGCTGGGTAGCCAGCGTTTCCAGCAGGCCGGCCAGGTTGGTCAGGTTGAGACGGGCAAGGCTGGCGATCAGCGCAATCTGCTGGTCGCGCCCTAAACTGAGAAAACGGGTACGGGTAGTGCTTTTGAACGGGAAATGTTGTTTGCCGTCTGCATCCAGATACTTACACGCGAAGCCTAATTTCATATTTCCCCCTGTTAAACACAAACAGTAAGTTTAACAGTTATTTGAAAACCGACCGGGCGGGAGAGAAGGCAATCACGTATGCCTGCGCACAGGGCGCAGGCATGCGGGTCAGGCGCGCGGCTTTTTCGGCCGGTTGCTGCTGTAGATAAAAAACAGCGCAATCCCGAGGCAGACCACCGCCGCCAGGCGCCCTGGCGAAAAGGCTATCGCCGCATTGCCTAACCAGCCGAAGTTATCAATCAGCATACTCATGGCGAGCTGGCCGAAGATGACCGCAACGGTGGCCACGGCGGTACCGATGCGCTGCACCGCCAGCACCATAATCACAATATAGGGAACGCCGCACAGCGCGCCCAGCAGCTGCCACTTCGGCACATCCATCAGGCTGTGCGCCTGCGGCGGCTCAAAAAAGAAGATCAGGAGCGCAGTCACCACCGCGCCCAGCGCAAAGGTCAGAAAGGCGCAGCGGAATACCCCTACTCTGGCGCCAAGCTGCCCGTTAATGGCCGCCTGAATACTCAGCAGCGCGCCGCCCAGCACCGCTAAACAGATCATAAAAATCGTCATACTAACCTCGGGCGACCAGCGCCAACGCGATAATAATAAACACCAGCGCAATAATGCGTTTGCCATCGATTCTGCGATGCGGCGTTCCCAGCAGGCCGAAGTGGTCAATTACCAGGCTTTTGAATACCTGACCGGCGAGAATGCCGATCATCGTCATAGCGATACCGATAACCGGCGTCGCCAGCGTCAGGATCACCACATAGCCAGGGCCTAAAATTCCCCCGAGCAGCTGCCAGCCCGGCTGTGCGAAAAACGAGGGGCTGTTGCGCGGGCTGAAAAAGAGCATCAGCAAAAAGGTGAGCGCCGCGCCAACGCCGAAAATGCTTAGCGTCGCCCAGAGATCCCCAACCTGCTGGCCCAGCGGCCCAAGCAGCCCCGCCTCTACCGACAGCCCCATGCCGCCGGCGATAACCAGAAATATAAAAATGAGTTGCATAACCGCGTCCTTTAAATCGAAGCGGAACAGCATAATGAAGTCGATTAAGATGAAAAACGCTATAGTGTGGCAAACACCTTTGCAGGAATGGCATTAATGGATAACACCGGCTCGATAGATCTGCGCGCGCTGCGCTTTTTCCTGAGCGTGTACGATGCGCAAAACTTCTCCGCGGTGGCGCGGCGCGAAGGGGTTTCCGCCTCCGTGGTGTCGCGCACCATTCTCCAGCTGGAAGATGCGCTAGGTCAGCAGCTCTTCTACCGCAACACGCGTGCGGTGATCCCCACGGAGGCGGGCCGGCTGTTTGTCGACTATGCCCGCGCCATCGACAGCCAGTTCAGCGACGCGCGGCAGGCTTTGCAGGAGCGATCGCTTCAGCCGTCAGGACTGGTGCGGCTTAACGCGCCGGTATTTTTCGGCCAGCGCCATATTGCGCCCTGGCTGGCGGGGTTGTCGGCGCGCTACCCGCTGCTGGAAATCGAGCTGACGCTGACCGACGACTACGTCGACCCGCACCGCACCGCCACCGATCTTATTTTTCGCATCGGCCCGCTCACCGACTCCTCCTTTCACGCGCGGGTGCTGGGCAGCCAGCGCTACTATCTGGCCGCCGCGCCCGACTATCTCGCCAGGCACGGGGCGATCGCCACTCCGGATGCGCTGAGCGAACATCACTGTCTGGTCTATCGCGGCTCCGCCGGTGCCAACCGCTGGCTGTTCCGGCGCGACGGCGCGCCCTGGGTCCACTATCCGGTTATGCCGCTGCTGTCGTCGAACAATGCTGAAACCCTGCTGACCGCCGCGCTGGGCGGCATGGGAATGGTGCTTTTTCCCGACTGGCTCACGGGCGATCATCTGCGCACGGGTAAACTGGTCAGGCTGCTGGAAGAGTATGAGGCGGGGATCAATCCTGTGCCGCAGCAAATCGCAGCCATCTATCCCAATACGCGCCATCCGCCGCTCAACGTACGAGCGGTGATTGATTACTTTGTCGAGGTATATGGTTCCCCGCTTTACTGGCAGCGGGAGTCGGCAAGCGACCCTCAGCCGAAATAAATGATAGCTAACGCCAGCGCCAGAAAAACAGAGGCGGCAACAGATAGCGCTTTTTCAATGATATCTGACTCGCGGGGCATAAAACGTCCTGTCTTAAAGGGGAAAGGTGGCTGACCTGGTGATAACGCTTCTTTTTAAGCGAAGCGGTTTATGTCGGACAAAGCTCATTTAAGGTTCGCCGACGCGCATAAAGGCTGGCTGAGGTTATAGATAAATAATATCTGAAATGCAACTTTTAATAAAACTAAGCGTTAAATGCCCTTGCCATTCCCCCGGCTAATTAAAATCTTATATTTTCAATGGTTTATCTATTTTATTAGCAGAAAATTAGCCGGGAACTGGCAGCGCGCAAATTTAAGCGGAGCGGCAGTCGTTTATCACCGGTTTTTTTAAAATCCTCGCTCCACCAACTTTTTTTTATTTCTCAAAAAAACCGCTAGACAATACCGCCGCGACCTCTGTTAATGTGTGCCTCACAAAAGCTAAGACTGGAATTATCCATGCTGACAACAATTATTTATCGCAGCCATCTATCAGACGACGTGCCTGTAAAAACGCTGGATAATTTGGCCACACATGCTAATCAAATTAATGAGAACCACGACGTTACCGGTATTTTGCTGTTTGACGGCACCCATTTTTTCCAGCTTCTGGAGGGTTCCGATGCTGCGGTCTGCGCCATTTACGAACGTATCTGCGCGGATAAACGTCATCATAATTTAGTTGAGTTAATGTACGACTACGCGCCGTCGCGCCGCTTCGGCAACGTCGGCATGGAGCTGTTCGACCTGCGCAAACATGACAAAGAGACGGTGCTGCAGGCGGTGCTGGATAAAGGCACCTCAAAGTATCAGCTTACCTACGACGACCGCGCCCTGCAGTTCCTGCGCACCTTCGTCGAAGCGCGAGAAAAAGGCAACTATTTCGAAATCCCGCCGACCGACAGCCTGCAATTTGTGGTAGAGGAAGCGCTGGAAAAGGCGATTGCGCCGCCGGACGCCGCTGACTGTAGCTTCGCCTTCCAGCCGATTATCGATCCGCTGATGCAGCGAATCGTCTCGCTGGAGGCGCTGATCCGCACGCCGGATGGCAGCGCGCCAGGGGACTATTTCGCGCAGTTCTCCGGCGACGACATCTATACCGCCGACATTAAATCGAAAGGGATCGCCTTCGCGCTGGCGAAAAAGCTCGATATTCAGGGCCAGACGTTATCGGTCAACCTGCTGCCGATGTCGCTGGTGGTGGTGCCGAATGCGGTAGAGATATTACTGGATCAGATCAGGCAGAACGGGCTGGTGCCAGAGCAGGTGGTGGTAGAGGTGACGGAAAACGAGGTGATCTCACGCCTTGATGAGTTCACCATCGCGGTTAAACAGCTGCGCGCGGCGGGCATCAGTATTGCGCTGGATGATTTCGGCGCTGGGTTTGCCGGGCTGTCGCTGCTGTCGCGCTTTCAGCCGGACAAAATCAAAATCGACCGCAACCTGATTACCGACGTCCACAAAAGCGGGCCGAAACAGGCGATCGTGCATGCGATCCTGAAATGCTGCTCCTCGCTGGAGATCAGCGTTATCGCCGAAGGGGTCGAAAAGCCGGAAGAGTGGATGTGGCTGGAGGCGGCAGGCATCAGCAATTTCCAGGGGTATCTGTTCGCCCGACCGCAGCTGAACGGTATTCCGGCCGTCGCCTGGCCAGAAATTCAGTAGCGCTTTCAGGCGGGCCGCCTTGCGCGCGGCCCGCCTGTTATCCTCTGGCGGCGGTCAAATCTCGTCGTTCGGCGGAATCGCATTTTTCCCCAGCTTCACCAGAAAACTCCCGTCGACGCGTTTGATTTTCGCGCCGCGATCGCCCCAGTACATCGCAATGCCGAAAAACTCATCGGCGGAAAGCTCGTAGCCGATAACCACTGATTTATGTTGCCCGCTGCTGAGCAGTTCATTCAGCTCATCGAGATTGCTGGCGATAGCGTAATCCATATTTCCCCCCTGATGATTCACCAAAACCGTGTGACCAAAGTTTAACCATACGCTATCCCGGCAAATCCGCCATCTAAACCACTTCGCCGCCGAGCAGCTGCCTGATGCGCTGCGCCACAGTAGCCGCATGGGTTTCCAGCGCGAAATGGCCCGTATCCAGCAGTTCGACCTGTGCGTTGGGGTTATCCCGCAGGTAAGCCTGCGCGCCCGGCGGAATAAAGAAGGGATCGTGCTTGCCCCAGATGACCAGCGTCGGCAGCTGTTTTTCGCGAAAGAACTGCTGAAAGGCCGGATAGCGTGCCAGGTTGCTGGCGTAGTCCAGAAAAAGATCCAGCTGAATCTCTTTGTTGCCGGGTCTCTCCATCAAGAGCGTATCGAGCATATACCCTTCCGGTGCCACCAGCGTCTCATCGCTGACGCCATGCAGATATTGCCAGCGGGTGCCCGCCAGGTTAAGCACCTTGTCATGCACGATCTGACGGTTTTCCGCGGTCGGCTGCGCCCAGTAGCGGCGAATCGGCGCCCATGCGTCGCCCAGTCCCTCCAGGTAGGCATTGCCGTTTTGCGAAACCAGGCCAGTGACCCTGTCGGGATAAGCCAGCGCCAGTCGTAGCCCGCTCGGCGCGCCATAGTCGAAGACATAAAGCGCGTAGCGCTCCAGCCCCAACGCATCGACAAACGCGACCAGCGTTTCGCCCAGCGCGTCGAAGCTGTAGACGTAATGACGCGCCGCTGGCACCTCGGTAAAGCCAAAGCCCGGCAGATCGGGCGCGACCAGATGGAATTTGTCGCTCAGCAAGGGGATCAGCTGGCGAAACTGATGCGACGAGCTGGGATAGCCATGCAGCAGCAGCAGCGTGGGCAGCTCAGGGTTGCCTGCCTCGCGGTAGAACAGGCGCACGCCGTCGGCGTCGACGTAGCGATAGTGCACAGGATAGTCGGTGTTGCTGTTCATATCGGCCTCGCTAATAACTGTTAAAAGTTCGTTTTACTGGTTTCATTTTTACCCTGGCACACAATCAAAACCTTTAAAAGTTATTTTTAGCGGTTATTTTTAGCGTAGCTGGGTTGCGACAGATAACCGGTTAACGTAATCTTTAAGGGTTATCAGACAGAGCGGATCCCATGAAAGCGAGAGAGAGCAGAAGCGCGGCAGCGGCCCCGCTGCAGATTGGCGACCATATGGCGCTGGATTTTTTGAACACCGTGGCGCAGGTAGACGGCGAGCCGCATGACTTTTTTCAGCGCGATGAGGATGTGGCGCGCTGGCTTGAGGCGGCGGGATGCGGCTCAGGCGCGGCAGAGAGAGAAGCGCGCGCTGGCGGTCTGCTGACGGCAGCGCGTGAGCTGCGCGCCATTATTCTGCATGCAGTACAGCGGAGAAAGCGCGAAGAGGAGTGGCAGCCGGAGCAGCTTAATCGCTTCCTGCGCAGCGCCTCCAGCTATCTGGAGCTGGCACTGAACTCCGACGGTCAGCCTGAGTATCGACGCCTCTACGCCGCGGCCACGCCGGAGCAGCAGCTTGCCCCCGTGGCGGAGCAGGCTGCCGACCTGCTGGTTAACGGTGATTTCTCGCTGGTGCGCGAGTGCGAACATCCCGACTGTACGCTGTGGTTTTACGACCGCACCAAAGCGCATCGCCGCCGCTGGTGCAGCATGGCGCTTTGCGGCAATCGGGCCAAGGCGGCGCGGTTTCGCCAGATGACCCAGAGCTAAAGCCGTGAAGTCCGGCCGCGACGGCTCGGGTTAGCCTCCCCGACTCTCCAGCGGCCAGCCCTTTTAACTGCCTCAGTACAAACAGACGCTCTGTCTGTTTGATCCAGCCAGCTGTAGCTGCCCCCTGCTTTGATTTCTGCCCTGGCAGACGGCGGCTATTCCTTGTCGGCTTTATAAGCCACTCCGCCCTGACGCAGGCTTTTCCCCCAGGCAATTCGCAGGCACTTACCGCTGATAGTCGCGCATGATTTCTCCTCTCGCCTACTGAAAGGGCGCTCATTGCCTCAGACATGGCCGGCAACAGCTCAAGCCAGGCGATTAAAAACCGGGTCAGTCCGGCACGTGAGCTTTACCGGGCGCAGAGAGTTTTAATGCCATCACATAACCACCATTATCGCGTTAAGTTTTTGTGACACCTCACTCAACCTTGCAACATCTCTCTACAGATATCACGCCATACAGAGATAATGAGTTGTACTCTGCACACAACAGTTTTACACAGTAAAACAACCCTACTCCCGCAAGGCGCGCTTTGCCGGGGACGTCTTCTGTTAAGAGGTACATCATGTCTGAAAAGATGCACGCTTCAACTGCGCCCTCAGAGCTGGAAAGGGAGACCGTCAGGCGCGTCGTCTGGCGTATTCTGCCCTTTTTGATCGTCTGTTATCTGATTGCGATCATCGACCGGGGCAATATCGGCATGGCATCGCTGCAAATGAATGAGGATCTGGGGCTGTCGAAAGCGGTTTTTGGTCTGGCGAGCAGCCTGTTTTTTGTCGGTTATTTCCTGTTTGAAGTGCCGAGCAACCTGGCGATGCAAAAGGTCGGCGCAAAGATCTGGATCTCCCGCATCATGATTACCTGGGGCATCGTATCGGTCTGCACCGCCTTTGTCGAAAGCAGCGAAATGCTCTATCTGCTGCGCTTTCTGCTGGGCGCTGCAGAAGCCGGCTTCTTTCCCGGCGTGCTGCTCTATCTGACCTACTGGATCCCGGCGAAGTATCGCGCCCGCGTTATCGCCACCTTTATGGTAGCGATCCCGGCCGCTAACTTTATCGGATCGCCGATTTCCGGCGCGATCCTGTCACTGGACGGCTGGTTAGGTATGCGCGGCTGGCACTGGCTGTTTATTCTCGAAGGCGTCCCCGCCGTGCTGCTGGGCGTGGCGGCGTTCTTTATACTGAGCAACCGCCCGGATAACGCCAACTGGCTTACCAGTGAGCAGCGCAACTGGCTTTCATCGACCCTGGCAGCGGAGAATGCGCAGCGTAAAGCCATTGGCCATATCTCTCTGTGGCAGCTGCTGCGTCACAAGCATATCTGGGTGATGGCGCTGATCTACGCCGGCGCTTCCGCTGCCGGTTCGACGCTCAGCGTCTGGTCGCCGCAGCTGTTGAAGTCGTTTGGGCTGGATAACTTTACCACGGGCCTGGTGAACGCGATTCCTTACGGCCTGGCATCGGTGCTGATGATTGTCTGGGGCCGTAGTTCTGACCGCACCGGCGAACGTCGCTGGCATACCGCCCTGACCCTGTTCCTGATTGCGGGCGGCCTGCTTTCCGCCTTTATCAGCCAGTCGCTCACGGGCAGCGTGGTGATCCTCTCGCTGGTTCTGATCGGTGCCTATTCGATGAAAGGGCCGTTCTGGGCGCTGGCGTCAGGCTGGTTATCCTCTTCGACCGCGGCGGCCGGACTGGCAGCTATCGGCGCCGTCGCCAATCTAATCGGCGGCGGGCTGATGGTGAACGTCTATGGCATGATTAATCAGTCCACCGGCAGCCATACCCTGGCGATGATGCCGCTGGCATTGCTCTGCGCGGCGGGCGGCATCGCTGTCCTGGTGATGGGACGCAAATCTCAACTGCGGGTAGAGGCAGAAGCGCAGCCGCGATAAGCGGTCGGTACAGAAAAAAAAAGGCGCGTTAAGCGCCTTTTTTATTGCCCGCACCCCATACCAGCGCTCTTTTGCTGCCGCCTGCTCAGGAGAGTGCAGGCCGCCGCACACTCGGTTTTCACGGATGCTGCGTTTTAAAAAAGGATACAGGATAAGAGGCTATAGCCGTTGCCGTTGTTTTACTGTATACAACAGCCATAGCCAGTGAGAGCGTGGCAGAGACGGCTAAAGGTTTCGTTGTGATGTAAACACGATGTAAATCGCAAATGCCAGGTTACAATCCGACGCGCCAAAATCAGGAGGATCAGGATGGGAAATGAAGGTGTAGTCGCCGTCGAAAAAGCGCTGGCGCTGCTGGACTGCTTTAAACCGGGCGAGGAGTCATTGACGCTGACCGCGCTGGCGCAGGCCTCTGGTCAGCACAAGACCACGGTCTATCGCCTGATGAATTCGCTGGCGCGAATGCATTATGTGATCCGGCGTGAGAACGGCAGCTACTCGCTTGGGCCGCGTCTGCTCTATCTCGGCAAGCTCTATGAACAATCTTTTCATCTGGCAAGCATCGTGCAGCCGGAGCTGCATGCGCTGGCGGCCTCCACCGGTGAAAGCGCCTCCTGGTACGTTATCGAAGAGGGGCAACGGCTCTGCCTGTTCCGCGCCGAATCGTCGGAGGGCCTGCGCGAAACGCGACTGGCGGGCAGCGCGCTGCCGCTGGACAACTCCGCTATTGGCCAGGTGCTGCGCCACTGGGGTCTGCATGAGCCGCTGTTTGACCAGACGCCTGCGCTGCCGCTCTATACGTCCGGCATGCGCGACCCGCATATCGCCGCTTTTTCGCTGCCGGTCTTTGGCGAGGGCGATGCCCTGACCGCCGCGCTGGCGATCACCGGCCCCGTATCTCGCCTCACGCCGGATCGCATCGATAAAGACGTTGGCCGCATCATGCAGGAGACCGCTTATCGCCTCTCAACGCGGCTGGGCGCCAGCAAAGGATTTTGCGACCGCTTTTATCCGCGCTGACGGCTGCCGGAAAAGGCGGCTGAGGCTCGGGCGTCGCCATGCACTGCGCGGCGCCCGGCGCTGCCTCCACGCTGAGAGCCGACTCGGTGGTTAGGTTTCAACCTGATGACGCATTCGCCTTGTGCAGCGCGCTCATCGCCCGATCCAGCGCCTGCACCTCAAGCTGTCCCGGCGCGGAGGCCTCGTCCAGGGTGCCAAAAGTCAGGTTGCTGCCGAACACCTCGCCCGACATGCGCGTCACCGCGCCCAGGCCGCCCATCGCCATGGTAAGCAACGGCCTGTCGCTGCGCTGACGCATCTGCCAGGTAACGTCGCTCAGGCGGCTGACATCCTGTGGCGTTTTCGGCATCACCGCGATCTTCAGAATGTCCGCGCCGTGCGCCTCCTGCCACGCCAGACGCTCTAGCATAGCGGCGTTATCCGGCGTCGACTGGAAGTCGTGATAAGAGAGGATCACCGCGATATGATGACGGTGCGCCTGCGCCACCAGCCGATCCACCGCCTGTGCGCCAATGCGCATTTCGATATCAATAAGATCGGCGCAGCCCGCCTCGAGCCACTGCTGATAGAGCGCAATATAGCTGGCGTCGTCCGGTGACAGGCTGCCGCCTTCGTTTTGCGTGCGCAGCGTCAGCAGCAGCGGTTTGTCCTGCAGCGCGCGGCGCATATCTCGCCCGAGTTGCGCCACCTTATCAACGTGGGTAGCGAAGCTGAGCTTATCAACGCGCAGTTCCACCATCTGCACCTGCGGCGTTTGGGCCGCCTGGCGCGCCAGCTTCAGGGCGCTGTCCGCATCGTCGCCGGTGGTCGACACGATAATGGCCGGTTTGCCCTGCTGAATCGTAAGATTGCCGACCTGTAACGGCCGCACATCAGAAGATGGCAGTTCGGCCGCCGTGGCGGAAACCGCCATCATCAGCAGCGCTAAAGGTGCTTTGAGCATAAAACCTCTCCCTGTCCTGAATAAAACCCAGGGTTTAAGATCTAGCTCACACTTTTACCGCCAGCAAGCCACAATGCACCGCCGCTGCCCTCAACGGGCGCTTCCTCTGCGTGCGGCGAAGGGGATAACGACGCCCTGCACGTCAGCTTCTGCTTTTCGCTTCGCGCGCCGCGGCGAAGCGACAACGCTGGAAGGCGCCGCTTTAAGGCAGCTGTAAATTGAGTTTGAAAGGGCTGAATGGCAGACATAAAAAAACCGGTCAGCGACCGGTTTTTTAACGCACAGCGATCAGTATCAGGCGGCAACGCCTTTAGTCTGCGTCGCGATATGCCCCGCCCACAGGCTGGCGACCCACTTCACCCCTTTTGCGGTAAAGCGCGCCTGCGAAAACGCATGCTGGTTTTCGCCCACGCCCGAGCGCAGCGTAAAGTAACCCGCCTGCATATGGTGATGCTGCGGCGTCAGGGTGCCTTTATCGCGGTACATGATGTTGCGCTCCAGCAGGAACTGGCGAAACTCCGGCTCTTTTACCTTCAGCATTTTGCACAGCTGACGAAAGCCGAGTGAATCCGTGACCTCGACAAAGCGATCAAAAAATTCCGCCTTTGGGGCTGAAAGCGCCAGCTGCTCTTCGGCGGCGCGGCGCTGCTCGAACTGCTCTGCCCAGGCGCGCGCGGCTTCGGCGGGATTGGTAAAGTCGGGCAGATGCGCCACTTTCTCGCGCTCCTGCCATTTATCCAGCAGATCGGCGGTAAAGCCCGGCGACAGGCGCGCCACGGCTAACAACGAGTCGCGCTTGTTCAGGCAGAACTCCTGACGCATCTCTCCTTCGTGCTCGTAAAGGTTGATCGTCAGCGGCTGCGAAAGCCGCTGCGCGGTTTCCAGGCTTTTGATCAAGCGTTTTACTTCGCCGTGAGTAATACCGGTCAGTCGGGCGATTTCACGGCTGCTCATCAGGACAGAAGCGTTGAGAGCAGAAAGATTTTCAGTAGAGAACATCATCAGCGTCACCTCATGCAAACTTACGCAGCCGTTCGGGCTGTTGAATAAGTATACAGGATACTGGTGTTATATCCAGTATTTTATTTAAGCGATTTACTAACGGATTTGCCGTCTCGCCTGATTGCGCAACAGCCGCCGCGCTTGCTTTACCCGTATCTGCGGCCAGGCTTAAACCATCCCTGACGTCCTCGCCTGGCGTGCCCCGAAAGCCGGAAAAGCGCGCCGCGGGCGTGGACTTTCTGTGTTGCGTCATGGCGACCGGCACACTCATCAAGAAAGGATGTTGATATGAGAGCACTGACCTATCATGGCCCGCATCGGGTTCGCGTTGAGACCGTTCCCGATCCCGTCCTGCAGGAGCCAGACGATATTATTTTGCGCGTAACGGCTACGGCGATTTGCGGCTCTGATCTGCATCTCTATCGCGGCAAAATCCCTGGCACCGAGCATGGCGAAATCTTCGGCCATGAATTTATGGGCGAGGTGGTTGAGGCGGGTACGGCCGTTACCAGCGTTGCGGTTGGCGATCGCGTCGTGGTGCCCTTTGTTATTGCCTGCGGCGACTGCTTTTATTGCCATCTGCATCAGTATGCCGCCTGCGAGACCACCAACAGCGGTCGCGGTGCCATTCTGAATAAAAAGAATATTACGCCGCCGGCGGCGCTGTTTGGCTTTAGCAACCTTTACGGTGGCGTGCCCGGCGGGCAGGCGGAGTATGTGCGCGTGCCGAAAGCCAACGTCGGCCCGTTCAAGGTGCCGCTGACGCTGCCGGACGATAAGGTACTGTTTCTCTCTGACATCTTACCGACCGCCTGGCAGGCGGTGCAGAACGCCGCTCTGGATAAAGGCTCCAGCGTGGCGATTTTCGGCGCCGGGCCGGTGGGGCTGCTGAGCGCCGCCTGTGCGCGACTGGTGGGCGCGGAACAGATTTTTATGATCGACCATAATAATTACCGGCTAGAGTTTGCCCGTCAGCGTTACGGCGTCACGCCGATCAACTTTGACGATATCGACGATCCAGCCGCCTGGATTATCGAGCATACAAAAAATAATCGCGGCGTAGACGCGGTTATTGACGCGGTCGGCTTTGAAGCCAAAGGCAGCCTGACCGAGACGGTGCTCAGCAACCTGAAGCTGGAAGGCAGCAGCGGTAAAGCGCTGCGTCAGTGTATCGCCGCCGTGCGCCGCGGCGGCGTGGTAAGCGTGCCGGGCGTCTATGCCGGCTTTATCCACGGCTTTATGTTCGGCGACGCCTTTGATAAAGGGCTGACCTTTAAGATGGGACAGACGCATGTGCAGGCCTATCTGCCACGCCTGCTGTCGCTAATTGAACAGGGGCTGCTCACGCCGGAAGAGATCGTTACTCACCATATGTCGCTGGAAGACGCAGCGCACGGCTATGAGATCTTTGAGAAGCGTAAGGATGACTGCCGCAAGGTTATTCTGGTGCCGGGGATGGCGTCGCAGCACGCCGCCAGCTAATGCGGTCGTCCAGGCTGCCAGTGGCAGCCTGGCGGCGGTTAGCGCACGATATCTTCATCGCTGTCGTTAAGCTCCGACAGCGAAATTTCGCGCGACGGGGCGTTATCGAGCCGGTCGCCATATTCGCCACGCACGTCGGGCAGGCTGGTGAACTGCCCGTCGACGAATAAAAAGCTCAGGTGGCGGGCGACATCATTCAGCATCTCCTCCGCCTCATTCTCCGTTGTGCCTTTCGCCTCTTTACCGTCGAGCTGCCAGCGTAGCTTGCCGCCAACCTGCTCCGCGCCGCCGATATCGACCACATGGCCATCAATATTTTCCACCAGCAGGCGAGACTGGCAGTAATAAAGCAGGTAAGGCATCAGGTCACGTTTATTTTCAGACATCTCTTCTCCTGCGGCAGATTATTTCTGCGGTTAAAAATGGAAATAATAACGTAGCGCATAAATCGCCCAGTAAATGGCGTTCGCCGCCAGATAAGCCCAGCATCCCCAATAAGCGACAGGTTCACGTCTGGTTCGGAGTTTAGGCAAGAAAGCCAGCAGATAGCCTGCAGCGGCGATAAGCGAAACAAAATAGAAAAACTTCATCTTTCCTCCTTAAAGTCATTTATTTACTAGAAGGATAGTCAGTTTTTACGGTTATAGCGGAAGGAAAGCGTAAACAGATTTAAAGCTGGAATGGACGCGCTGCGCTTAAACATCAGCGCCGGCCAGAAATAGGTTCACATTCGCCCTTTTTTCTGTGAGTTCGGTTTAGTTTTGCCACAATACTTTTACTGAAAGTGAAACTTTATCGCGATCTCTGACTATTACGGGAATGAAACTTAATAAAAAAAGCGGCTGCAGATTAGGCCGTCGCCGCTTTTTGAAAACGCTGACGCGCGCGCAGCGTTTTTATCCTGAACGACGCGTCAGGAGGATTTTTTCAGCAGTCGCGGCAGCTGATTCTCAAGCTCCAGCAAACAGGCATCCATCATCTTCTCTGTCTCCTGGGTCACTTTCTGATAGTTATTGGCCTGCCATTCAGCCAGCGGCGCGGTTTTCGCCGCAGGCTCGCAGCTGGCAACCGTATAGGCGCTAAACATCGTGCCGCCCTCCGGGCGTTTATAGAAGATTACGCGGTAAGAGAGGTCATAATTGCTGTTAGCGGAGGATAAATCTGTGTAGACCAGCGACCAGTGTGACGCGCCGATAAAGAGTATGTTCTGATAAGCATAACTTCCGCCGTTCTGATCTAAATAGCGTGCGATTTTCGCTTCTGCCTTCGGTGCGAAGTAATGACTGGTGGGTTCCGGCAGGGCGTCTATCTTGCTGCCCCGATACCCTTTTTTATCAAACATATCGGAACTGGCGCTGACGCTGCCCAGCAGCGCACCTACCGCAGTCAGACCGGCTACTACGCCTGTGGAGGCTGGCCCTACAACGCGCAGATGATCGTCAGCATAGTGGCTATCGTTCATATCGGGCTGCGCCAGAGAGGTATAAACTTCCAGGCTACTTCCGCCTGAGCCTTTAACTACCGTGGGTTTCTTGCCTCCTGCGCATCCTGCAAGGAGGGTGATAGCAAGCGTGCCTGCTGCAAAAGTCTTAATGTTCACTGGCCTTTCCTTTTTTAACGTCCCTAATGTATCTCATCCCGCGTGGCGTCTGGCGTCAGCGCGGCGTATAGCAATCAATCACAATTAACGGACGCAAGCCGATAAGCTTTAGTAATGAATCTAATTTACTCAGGGAGAAAGCTATGCTTAACAGCGGAGGTAACAACTATGTGTGGACGCTTTGCGCAGTATCGCAGCCGGAACGACTACTTTGACGCGCTCGGCATCGAAGATGACGAGCTGATTTACGATCCCGAACCTGTCGCGCGCTATAACGTCGCGCCGGGCACCCGCGTGCTGTTGCTCAACATGCGCGACGACCATCTGCATCTTGACCCGGTTTTCTGGGGCTATGGCCCTGAGTGGTGGAATAAACAGCCGCTGATTAACGCGCGCAGTGAAACCGCACCCACCGGACGCATGTTTAAGCCGCTGTGGCATCATGGCCGCGCCGTGGTGCCCGCGGACGGCTGGTTCGAATGGAAAAAAGAGGGCAGCCGCAAGCAGCCCTATTTTATCTACCATCAGCAGCGCGAGCCGCTGTTTTTCGCCGCCATCGGCAAGGCGCCTTTCGACAGAGAGCACGGCCATGAGGGATTCGTTATCGTAACGGCGGCGAGCAATAAGGGCATGGTGGATATCCACGATCGCCGTCCGCTGGTGCTGCGCGCCGACGCCGTCGAGGAGTGGCTGAGCGAAGAGACCTCCCCCGAACGGGCAAAACAGATCGCCGACGAGGCGGCGCTGCCGGAAAAGGTGTTTCGCTGGCATCCGGTGACGAAAAAGGTTGGCAATATTCACAATCAGGGCGAAGAGATGATAGAGGAGACGGCTGAAGCGGAGTAGCTCCCTGCTGCGCCAGGTTATCAATCAACCGATCTCAGGGCAGGACGGAAAAAGGCGATTGCAGTAAACTTTAGCTCTCCTTTTCTGCAGCAGTGAATGACAGTGAATAACGAAGCGCACTCCTCAGTAAACGTTCCTCAGTCGATCCCGGCACGTAACCGCATGTTCCGGGCGTTACTTAACCGCGATAAAACCCCTGTCGCGGTGCTTATCTCCGCCGCGCTGGTCGGCGTCATTGTTGGGCTGGTGGGCAGCGCCTTCGCCAGCGCGGTTCGCTGGGTACAGCACTGGCGGCTGTCGCTGGCCGATCCGGCGCTGCACAGCGGCTGGACCCTCTACGCGCTGGCGTTTGTGCTCTCCGCCCTGCTGGCGATGGCGGGCTATTTTCTCGTGCGGCGTTTTGCGCCAGAAGCCGCAGGTTCCGGCATCCCGGAAATCGAAGGCGCGCTGGAAGAGCTGCGCCCGGTGCGCTGGTGGCGCGTTATCCCGGTAAAATTTTTCGGCGGTATGGGCACGCTGGGCGCGGGCATGGTGCTGGGTCGCGAGGGGCCGACGGTGCAGCTTGGCGGCAATATCGGCCGCATGGTGCTTGACCTGCTGCGCATCCGCAGCGACGAAGCGCGCCATTCGCTGCTGGCGACCGGCGCGGCGGCCGGGCTGGCGGCAGCTTTTAACGCGCCGCTGGCGGGCATTCTCTTTATCGTTGAAGAGATGCGGCCGCAGTTTCGCTACAACCTTATCTCTATCAAGGCGGTCTTTACCGGCGTGATTATGGCGAGCATTGTGTTCCGCCTGATCAACGGCGCGCATCCGGTGATCTCCGTCGGCAAACTGGCGGATGCGCCGGTAGAAACCCTGTGGCTCTATCTGGTGCTGGGCATGCTGTTCGGCATGGTGGGCGTGCTGCTTAACCGGCTGATTTTTCTCTGTCAGGATACGTTTGCCCGCCTCTATAACGGGCGTCTGTGGCGCGTCGTCGCGACCGGCGGCGCGCTCGGCGGCGGCTGCGGTCTGCTGGCGCTGTGGTTCGCGCCGGGCGCAGGCGGCGGGTTTGAGCTGATTCCGCAGGCGACCGCTGGCCACTATACCTTCGGCGTGCTGCTGGTGATCTTTGCGGTGCGGCTGTTCACTACGCTGCTCTGCTTCAGCTCTGGCGCGCCGGGCGGCATTTTCGCACCGATGCTGGCGCTCGGCACCGTGCTGGGCACCGCCTTCGGCGTGCTGATGGCGGACGTTTTCCCGCTCTACCATCTGCAGCCCGCCACCTTCGCCATCGCCGGTATGGGCGCGCTGCTTGCCGCCTCGGTGCGCGCGCCGCTGACCGGCATTGTGCTGGTGCTGGAGATGACCGATAACTATCAGCTGATACTGCCGATGATCGTCACCGGGCTGGGCGCGACGCTGCTGGCGCAGTTTCTCGGCGGCAAACCGCTCTACTCCTCTCTGCTGGCACGCACCCTGGCGCGTCAGCAGCAGGCGGAGAGCGGCAAGGCTTAGCGCACTCTGCCGCGAAACACCCAGAACGCCCAGCTGTGATAGAGCAGCGTCAGCGGCATAACGATGGCGGCGCCGATAAGCACAAAGCTTTGCGTCGCCGCCGGCGCCGCGCTGCGGTGCAGATCCTGCTGCCAGGGAATAAGCCAGGGATAAAAACCGCAGGCGACGCCGATAAATACCGCTGAGATCAGCCCCAGCGTCAAAGCCAGCTGCCAGGTTGCCCGGCCGCGCCACAGCGCCAGCAGCTGCGCCAGCCAGAAGAGAAAAATCAGCGCGACGGCGATCTTGCCCGGCCAGCGCTGCCAGGCGGTCATCCAGATATCGCGATTCAGTAGCAGCACCGACAGAAACAGCACCAGCGAAAGCACCCAGCATAGCCAGGCGAGCGTGCTGGCACGCTCTTCGACATCTGCACCGATACGCCAGCGGATCCAGCAGCAGCCCAGCAGTAAGTAGATCACCATCAGCCCCAGCCCGCACAGCAGCGGCGTCAGCGAGAAGCCGATTTCCAGCCCGCGCTGCGGCTCTGCGCTAAAGACCACGCCCGCGCACCAGCCCTGCAGAAACGCCGCCAGCGCCGAGCTGGCGCACATCAGCCGATCCAGCCAGTGGCGAAAGCCCTCCTGCGCCTGCGCCCGATACTCCAGCGCCAGCCCGCGCAGAAACAGCGCCAGCACCATGGCAAACACCGGGCCGCAGAGGGTATTGAACAGCAGGCTGTAGACCGGCGGAAAGAGCGCAAACATCCCGCCCGCCAGCAGCACCAGCCAGGTCTCGTTGGCGTCCCAGATCGGCAGGATGCTGTTAACCATGCGCCTGCGCTGCGACTCCTCGCGGAACCAGGGAAAGAGCATGCCGACGCCGAGATCGGTGCCGTCAAGCAGCACATAAATCAGCATCGACAGCAGCAGCGCCAGCGCCGAAAAATCAGCAAGCGTCATAGGGATGTCCTGATCTCTTGTGTGACAACGTCACCTTTAGGCTGCAGCGGCGTGGAGACCAGCCGCAGCAGATAGCGCAGGCCCAGCGCAAAGCTCAGGGTGTAAACCACAACAATAGCGACCAGGATCGCCACGGTGGTGGAGAGCGACAGCGCGGAGATACTGTCGGCGGTGCGCAGCATACCGTAGACCGTCCAGGGCTGACGGCCGATTTCCGTCACCAGCCAGCCGGCCAGCATAGCGATAAAGCCCGACGGCGAAACCCATACCAGCATACGCAGCAGGCGAGGCGAAGTGGTCAGGCGTCCGCGCCAGTGCTGCACGTTGGCCACCAGGCTGGCGATAAGCATGACCATCCCCAGCCCCACCATCAGGCGAAAGGCGAAAAAAACCGGTGCCACCGGCGGCAGGCTTTGCGCGTCGAACTCGCTCAGGCTTTTGATATGGCCGGTGAGGTTATGACGCAAATAGAGTGAGGCGATATCGGGGATCGCCAGCTCCAGCCGGTTACGCTGCGCCTGCTGATCGGGCCAGGCGAACAGCCGCAGCGGCTCCCCCCGGTTCGCCGCAGGCGGATGCCAGCTGCCCTCAATCGCCGCCAGCTTGGCGGGCTGATGCGCCAGCGTATTCTCCCCATGCAGATCGCCAACCGCCACCTGCAGCGGCACCGCCACCAGCGTGAACGAGAGCGCCGCCGTCAGCATGCGCCGCGCCGCCTGTTCCTGAACATTCAGCAGCAGACGGCGCGCCGCCACGCCCGCGATCATAAAGGCCACGGCGATCAGCGAAGCCAGCAGCATATGGCTAAAGCGAAACGGAAACGACGGCGCGGAGAGCACCATCGCCCAGCTCTCCGGCAGGAACCGGCCGCTGTCGTCGCGCGTAAAGCCGGTGGGCGTCTGTAGCCAGGAGTTAGCGGCGAGGATCCAGAAGGCGCTCAGCAGCGCGCCGAGCGTGACGAAGCAGGTGACGATAAAGTGCAGGCCCGGCTTGATTTTGCCCATGCCAAACAGCATCACCCCGGTCAGCCCCGATTCAAGAAAAAAGGCCACCAGCACTTCATAGAACAGCAGCGGGCCGATAACGCCGCCAACCTTTTGCGACAGCCCGGACCAGTGGGTGCCGAACTGCACCTCCATCACCACGCCGGACACCGCGCCGATCGCCACCGTCAGCGCAAAGACCTTAAGCCAGAAGTGCAGCGCTTCGCGCGCGCCCGGCTGCTTTCCCCACAGCCAGCGCGCCTCGAACCAGAGCAAAAAGGGCGACAGGCCAAGCGTCAGCGCGGCCAGGGTAATATGCATCCCCATGGTGAGGGCGAACTGCCCACGCGACAGCAGCAGCACCCATTCGGCATTACTCATTGCTCGGCTTTCCGCTGTAGCGGGTAATCGGCTTCTCCTCCTCGCGCTGCATGCCTGCGGAAAACGCCTCCAGCGCGGCGAACAGCGGCCGCAGTCCCTGCCATAGATTCTCGTCGTTCAGCAGGTGCAGCACGCCGCGAATGCCGGGCGCGGCGTTCCCCTCCTGCTGCGTGGCGTCGCTGGCGGGCTTCATCGCCATCGCCGCGTCGCGCAGCGCCAGCAAAATATGGTTAAGCCGCTCCGGTGGGATGGTGCTCAGCGTCATCAGGATCAGCGAGATATTTTGCAGCGCGCTCTGCGTGCCTGGCCGGTTCAGGCCGGCAACCAGAATTTTGCCGATATCGTTATTGGCTTTGATGGCGTCGTTCGCCAGCCGCAGAAAGCCGTGCTCATGCAGGTTTTCCACCAGTTCATCCATCGCTTCCTGCGCGGTTTTCTCGGTGCGCGTCGGCGGCACGGTATAGGACAGTCGTTCTGCCATTAGAATTTCTCCGGGTGTTGAACGTGTTCAGGCGGCTCGACATAGCCTTCCTGCTGCCACTTCTGCTCAATGGGCAGATGATCCAGCGGCGTACGCTGGCCGTGGCGAAAATTATGGCGCGGAATCGGGTTCGGCTGCGGCGTACGCGCCAGTTTCGTCATATTGACGGCAATCTCCTTGTACGCCGGGGTGTTAACATCGGGATCGTGATGTTCGCCGGTGAGGCCGTTAACGCCTGGCTTGCCGTGGTGGATAGGGATAAACAGCACATTGCCCGCCACGCGATCGGTCACTACCACCGGGACTTCCACCGTGCCGCGCCGCGATTTCAGCGCGACCCATTCCCCCTCCAGCAGACCGCGCGCCTGCGCCAGCTGCGGGGAAATCTCCACAAACCAGTTAGGCGAGAGCGACATCATGCGTCCCCCCTGTCCGGTCTGGTTGGTGGACTGGAAGTGCTCCAGCATACGGCCGTTATCCAGAATCAGATCGTATTCCGCGTCCGCCTCCTCCATCGGCGGCTGCCAGCTCAGCGGATAGAGTCGCGCCTTGCCGTCCGGGAACTTGAACTTATCGGTATAGAGCAGCGGCGTGCTCTCGCCGTCCGGCGTCACCGGCCAGATTTGCGACTGCCAGCCCACCAGCCGCTCATAGCTGACGCCTGCGAAGATCTCCGCAATGCTGGCGGCTTCCGCCATAATCGCGCCGGGATTGGGGTAGTTCCAGTGATGGCCGAGGCGCGCAGCCAGATCGGTAAAGATCTGCCAGTCGGGGCGGCTCTCGCCCAGCGGATCCATCGCCGGGGAGAAGTGCTGGATACGGCGCTCGGTGTTGACGAAGGTGCCCTCTTTCTCCACGCTCGGGCTGCCGGGCAGCACCACATCGGCGAACTCGGCGGTGCGGCTCATAAAAATATCCTGCACCACCATAAAGTCGAGGCGGCTGAAGGCTTCATGCACTTTGGTGGAATCGGCGTCGGAGAAGGCGGTCTCTTCGCCGGTGATATACATGGCGCGCAGTTTTCCTTCGTGGGCGTGCTGCACCATCATAAAGTTATCCGCGCCGGGCTGGTCAGAGAGCGCCTCTGGCGTCACGCCCCAGGCGCGCGCCCATTTTTCGCGTATTGCCGGGTCAGAGACTTTTTCATATCCGGGATAAACGTTGCTGAGGCAGCCGAAATCGCTCGCGCCCTGTACATTGTTGTGGCCGCGCATCGGATAGCCGCCGGTGCCGGGACGCCCGTAGTTGCCGGTCACCAGCAGCAGATTCGAGAGCGCCGTGCTGGTATCCGCGCCGTGGCTATGCTGCGTGATGCCCATCGCCCACAGCAGGCAAACGCTATCCGCCTGGCCGATCATCTCCGCCGCCGCCGTCAGCGCTTCCACGCTCAGGCCAGTGACCTCGCTGGCGAACGCCAGGGTAAAAGGCGCCAGCGACGCGCGATACTCCTCGACCTGATTGACGCGCTCCGCCAGGAACGCCTCGTCGGCATAGCCGTGGTCGAACATATATTTCGCCATCGCCGAGGCCCACACCATATCGGTGCCCGGCTTGATGCGCAGGAACTGGTCGGCGCGGTCGGCCATTTCATGGCGGCGCGGATCCACCACCAGCAGCTTTTGCCCGCGGTGTTTGTGGCTCTGCTTGATATGCGAGGCGATAACCGGATGGTTCTCCGCCAGGTTACTGCCGACGGTGATGATGAGATCGGTTTTTTGCAGGTCGCGAATGGTGCCTGCGTCGCCGCCATAGCCCACGGTGCGAAACAGTCCTTCAGTTGCCGGGTTCTGGCAGTAGCGAGAGGAGTTATCGACGTTATTGGTGCCGAAAATCAGCCGGGCGATTTTCTGTGTCAGGTAGGCCTCTTCATTGCTGGCCTTGCTGGAGCCGATAAAGCCGATAGCGTCGCCGCCATGCTGCCGCGCCACGTCGCGCAGCCCCTGCGCCACGCGATCCAGCGCCTCGTCCCAGCTGGCGGGGCGGAAGCGGCCATTTTCGCGGATCAGCGGCGTGGTCAGGCGCTGCGGGCTGTTGACGAAATCCCAGCCGAACTTGCCTTTGACGCAGGTGGAGATGCCGTTAGCTGGCGCATCGGCGACCGGCTGCACCTTCAGGATATGACGATCGCGCGTCCAGATTTCAAAGCTGCAGCCCACGCCGCAGTAGGTGCAGACCGTTTTGGTGCGCTTAATCTCTGCCTGACGCAGCGCGTCGTCGATCAGCGAAATGCCGGTGATCGGCTCCATGCCGATGCTGTTCTCCAGCGATTTAACGAAGTCGATCATCGGCCGCTTCAGCCCTTCATCCATGGCGGTAAAGGGGCCGGCGTCGGGCTGCATGGTCTTCTCCAGCAGCGCGTTGCAGGGACAGACCGTGACGCAGTGGCCGCAGCTGACGCAGCTCGATCCGGCAATCTGCGTGCCGCCATCCCACAGCACGCGCGGATGCGCCTGGGTGTAGTCGATGCTCAGCGTCTCATTTACCTCGACGTTCTGACACGCCTCAACGCAGCGCCCGCAGAGAATGCACTGGTCGGGATCGTAAGTATAAAAGGGGTTGGAGTGATCCTTACTGGTGGGCTTGCGCTGATAGGGGTAATACTGAATCGGGATATGCATATCTGCGACGGTATTATGCAGCGTGCAGTCGCCGGTATTGTGCTCGCAGACCGTGCAGTAAAGCTCGTGGCGATTCAGGATGCGATCCATCCCTTCCTGCTGCGCGGCGCGTGGCCACTCTCCTTCGCTGTTGATTTCCAGTCCCTGGAAGGTGCGCAGCGTACAGCCACGCACCTTTTCGCCGTTGGCTTCCACCCAGCAGACATCGCAGCTCTCCAGCGGCTGCAGCGCCGGGTGATAACAGACGTGAGGCAGTTTTTTTCCCTGCTCGGTAAGAAAGTCGATCAAGGGCTGATTAACGGCACCTACCAGGGGTTCGCCATTATAAATAATGGTACAGGTTTTCTCTGACATTTAACGCCTCGTTCTCGACATTGCAATTGGCATTTGCCAGCGTGCTTTTGTTTGTTATGTAAAGTTATGTCTTCAGCTTAGCGACAATTAAAACAGCTGCCATTGGGCGGCTGCGTTTATTAATATCATTTTGTTTGAAAATGCCGCGCCTTGTCTGAATCCATGCTGTAAATAACGTTAATTATCATGGTCATAAGTTATGTTGTGGGAGAGTTCGCAAAAAGTGTTAAACATTGCTAACCGCTGCGGTTATTTATCTGGCGCGCAGGATTTCTGACGCTTTCTATACTTTTTAGTCCGGCTGGTTTCCAGCAAACACTATTTAAGCGGTAGAGGTGAATAATGAAAGCACTGGTCTGGCACGGCGTGGGAAACATTCAGCTGGATAACGTTGCCGATCCACAGATAGAGCAACCGGGCGATGCCGTCATTCGTATTACCGCCTCGGCGATTTGCGGCACGGATCTGCATTTTATTCGTGGCACCTTTAGCGATATGCAGCCCGGCACCATCCTTGGGCATGAGGCGGTTGGCATTGTGGAGCAGGTCGGGGATGAGGTGCGTAACTTCAGCCCTGGGGATCGGGTGGTGGTCTGCTCTACGGTATCCTGCGGCGTCTGTCCACCCTGTCGCGCCGGACATACCGCGCAGTGCGACAATGCGAATCCCAATGGGCCTGAAGCGGGCACCTGCTTTTTTGGCGGCCCCAAAGCTACCGGCCCGGTGAACGGTTTGCAGGCAGAAAAAGCGCGGATTCCCTACGCCGCCAATACGCTGGTTAAAATTCCCGACGGCGTAACGGACGAGCAGGCCATTTTAATCAGCGATATTTTCCCCACCGCCTGGTTCGGCGCCGAGCTGGCTGATATTACGCGTGGGGATATTGTCGTTGTGTTTGGCTGTGGCCCAGTCGGCCAGTTCGCTATTGCCAGCGCACTGCTGATGGGCGCGGCGCGGGTGATTGCCGTGGACTGCCATGAGGATCGGCTGGCAATGGCGCGTCGTCAGGGCGCATTCCCGATTAATTTCGAGCAGGAAGATCCGGTTGAGATAGTTAAAACGCTGACCGGCGGCACCGGTGCGGACTGCGCCATCGACGCCGTGGGTGTTGACAGCCAGCATGCTCACCATGGCCCGGCCAGCGAAGAGGCGGAGAAGAAAGCGGATAAATTCGCTCAGGAGGTAGAAGAGGTTGCGCCGGAAACCCATCCGCAGCACGGGAACTGGATCCCCGGCGATGCCCCGACGCAGGCGCTGGAATGGGCGATTGCCGCAGTGAAGAAAGCCGGTCGGCTAAGCATTATCGGCGTCTATCCCCCCACCGCCGAGACGTTCCCCATCGGCAAGGCGATGAACAAAAATCTCACTATCAAGATGGGCAACTGTAACCACCATACGCATATCCCCTACCTGCTGGAGCTGACGCGCACCGGCGCCATCGATCCGGCGAAGGTGCTGACCAATGTCGAACCTGTTGAGAATGTGATTAAGGCTTATGAGGCGTTCGACAAGCGTGAGCCGGGCTGGGTGAAAGTCGAGCTGGAAGTATAAAGGCTCGGGTGATGAGCTGAAGCCTTCTCAACGCAGCTATTCTCCAGTCAGCTTCCCTGGATCCTGGCGGAACCGGCGTACGGGATGTCGCACGCAGAGGTCGATAAAGGCTGCCAGCTTCTGCACGGATGCTATGCTCACCGGGTCAGGCATTGTCCCTCGGCGACCTGCGCCTCGGGACAATGCCGGGCCAGCCGTTCGGCGCAGGCCCGGTACGTCGCCTCAGGCAGGCTGCGCCTCCAGCCGGAACTGTTCCACCGACTGCGCCAGCTGCGAGGAGTGATCCTCCATCGCGCTGGCGGCGGCGGAAATTTCCTGCACCAGCGCGGCGTTCTGCTGCGTGACGCTGTCCATCTCGTTGACCGCCACGGAGACTTGGCTGATGCCGCGGCTCTGCTCGTCGGATGCGGTGGCGATCTCGTCGATAATTGCCTGCACCGAGGTAACCGCCTGGGTGATTTCCTGCATGGTATCGCCCGCATGGCGCACCAGGCTAACGCCGCTGTCAACGCGCTGCGTCGACTCCTCGATCAACGAGGCGATATCTTTTACCGCTGCGGCGCTGCGCTGCGCCAGGTTGCGCACTTCCGACGCCACCACGGCGAAGCCGCGGCCCTGCTCCCCGGCGCGCGCCGCTTCCACCGCGGCGTTAAGCGCAAGGATATTGGTCTGGAACGCTATGCTGTTGATAATGGCAGTGATATCGCCAATCTTGCGCGCGCTGTCGTTGATTTGCGCCATGGTCTGCACCACCTCGCCCACCAGCGACTCGCCTCTGCGTGCGGTCTGTGAGGCGTTTTCCGTCAGCGTCGTCGCCTGATGCGCATTGGCGGCGTTGTGTTTCACCGTCGCCGTTAGCTGCTCCATGCTGGCGGCGGTCTCCTCCAGCGCGGCGGCCTGCTGCTCGGTACGGGACGCCAGGTTGATATTGCCTTTGGCGATCTCCTCCGCGCCGTCGCGCACCGAGGCGGTGGTCTCTTTAATCTGGCTGACCATCGCGATCAGCCGCGCCTGCATGGTATGCAGCGCATAGAACAGGCTGCTCTGGTCGCCTGCTTTCAGCGGAATGCGGGTATTCAGCTGCCCGTCCGCTACCGCCAGCGCGAAGGCGGCCGCGTCGGCGGGTTCGCCGCCCAGCGGACGCAGGACTATGCGGCTGAAAACCACGCCCAGCAGCAGGCTTACCAGCACAATGCTCGCCAGCATCATCCACAGGGCATTATGCAGCTGCTGACGCGCGGCGCTCATCACTAAATCCAGCGGCGCGGCGACCCCCAGATACCAGACGTTGCTGCTGTTGCCGATGGCGATTGGCTGCCAGGTCATCAGTGTTTTTTCACCGAGAAACGCGTCGTCCTGCTCGGTTATCGCGGTGGTCAGGCGGCTTTTGTCCCCCTTCCACAGCTGGTTGTTTTGCGCTTTATCGGGCGAAGAGACAATCTTCCCGCCGCTGGAGAGCAGCATAGCGTAGCCAGCGCCCTGCCAGGGTTTGATCTCGTTAACCTGCTGCTGCAGCTTAGCCAGCGAAATATCGGAACTCACCACGCCCCAGAGTTTGCCGCGATCGATAATCGGCGTGGTGATGGAGGTGAGCAGCGTCGGCACGCCGTTGTAGGCATAGCTGTAAGGTTCGGTCGGGTAATCCTTACGGGTACGCTGCGCCACCAGATAGTAGTCCCCCTGGCCTGGCGTCAGATAGGAGGTCAGAGGATGCATTTTGTAATTGCCCGCCTGATCGACATCGACAAACCAGGCATAGCGCCCTTGCGGCGGCTGGCCGCTCTGCGCAGCGAACTCGGCGTCGCGCCCGTCAAAGACATCTTTTTCCAGCACCACCGAAACAGAGAGGTAGTCTGGATTGCTGCGCAGCGCGTATTCCACCAGCTTGTCGGCGACGTGGCGATCCTGAACGCTGGCATCCGGCAGCGCGATCAGGCTCTGCCCGAGGCTCTGCGCGACATCCCGCGCGTGGTTAAGGCTCTGTTCCACTTCCAGCGCTTTGCTGCGCGCAATCTGTTGCAAGTATGCTTCCGCCAGCGTGCGCTGCGCCTGGCCCGATTGCCAGCTCAGCACGCCGATGGTAACGGCAAAGCCGGTGGCGATGGTCAGCGCGCCGGTCAGCAACATCATGGCGCGGGTGCTTAATCTCTTTTTTGTTACGCGATCCGCTTTCATCATTGATTTCCCCAGATTCAAAGACAGGCTAATAAAACAGCAGCGCTGTTATCACTCTTATCGGCGGGGGCGATTGAAACTTAAGCAGGTAAAGGCGGAGAGGCGAGGGAAATAGGGCGAACGCGCAGGCGCTCACCCTGGATTAAAAAGGATCAGGCGAGCTTATTCAAGGCGTTAACCGCCAGCTGCGCCAGATACTGGGCGGTGGGGAAAAGCGCCTTATCGTCAACGCGGAACTTCGGATGGTGCAGCGCCCAGGGCCCGCCTGAGCCGACCATCATAAAGGTGCCGGGGATCTTCTGCTGATAGAAGGCGAAGTCCTCGCCAATGGGGCTGGCGTCAATGCGGCGCGCCTCAAAGCCGACCTCGCTCGCCTGCTCCAGCGCAAAATCGACCCACTCCGCGGTATTCACCACCGAAGGCGGACCGGCGTGCCACAGGAATTCGATTTGCGCGCCGAACGCGGCGGCGAGCCCCTCCAGCAGCGCCCGAAAGCGCTGCTCGATCAGCGCGCGCGCTTCGCTACTGAAGGTGCGCACCGTGCCCTCCAGCCAGGCGGTATCGGGGATAACGTTCCAGGTGCTGCCGCTGTGGATCTGGGTAATCGAGACCACGGCGTTCTGATCTGACGGCACGTTGCGGCTGATCAGCGTCTGCACCGCGCTGATAATCTGGCCGACGATAACAACAGGATCGTTGCCCTCGTGGGGTTTGGCCGCGTGCGCGCCCTTCGCCGCCACCTTGATTTCAAAGCGATCGACGCCCGCCGTCAGCGCGCCCTCTTTACCACCCACTACGCCGACCGGCAGGGTCGGATCGTTATGAATGCCGAAAATTACCGCGGCCTCATCCAGCGCGCCGGTGGCGATCAGGTCGGGGGCGCCCAGACCGGTCTCTTCAGCCGCCTGGAACAGGATGCGCACGCGCCCTTTCAGCGACGCCGCCTGCTGCTGTAGCAGAATGGCGGCACCCAGCGCGGCCGAGGTGTGAAAGTCATGGCCGCAGGCGTGCATAACGCCCGCGTTCTCGGAGCTAAACGCCACGCCCGACTCCTCTTCAATCGGCAGGGCGTCGATATCGGAACGCACCACCACCAGCGGCCCCGTCCCCTCGCCGACCTCGGCCACCAGCCCGGTTTTCAGCGGCAGATCGAGGATGCGGATGCCCGCCGCGGTCAGCGCCGCACGGATTTTTTTGGTGGTTTCGAACTCCTGATTGGAGAGTTCGGGAAAGCGGTGCATATCGTGGCGAAAAGCCTCAATCTGGCTGGCAAGCGCCCGATCCTGCTCGCGGATCTCTTTCATATTATTTCCTTCCAGTGCGACGGCCTGCGGCAAAGTATGCGGCGGCGCGCTTAAATATTGAAATCATCATTAGTGTCGATGTTAGTCATCTGGCGCAAAAAGCGGCGCGTCACCGGGTTGTCGGAGAAGCTGATCACCTGCTCCGCCGGCCCCTGCTCGACGATATGACCATCCGCCATAAAGATGACGCGATCGGCCACCTCTTTGGCAAACTGCATCTCGTGCGTGACGATCACCATGGTTGTCTTCTGCTGCGCCAGGCTTTTCATCACCTGCAGCACTTCGTGGACGCGCTCGGGATCGAGCGCCGAGGTCGGCTCGTCAAACAGGATGGCGCGCGGCTTCACCGCCAGCGCGCGCGCAATGCTGACGCGCTGCTGCTGGCCGCCTGACAGCGTAACCGGATACTGATGCGCCTGCGGCGCCATGCCGACCAGCTCCAGCAGCTGCATCCCGGTCTCGCTGGCCTGCGCTTTCGGCATTTTCTTCACCATGATTAACCCTTCGGTGATGTTCTCCAGCGCGGTTTTGTTGCGAAACAGGCTGTAGTTCTGAAAAACCATCGCCGTCTGGCCGCGCAGCGCATGTTCCTCTTTCGCGCTGTAGCTGGCGGTGTCGAGCGACACATCGCCGATCTGGATCACGCCCGACTCGGGTTTTTCCAGCAGGTTGAGGCAGCGCAGCAGGGTCGATTTGCCTGAGCCGGATGGACCGATAATCGCCACCACTTCGCCTTCGCCGATGGTCAGGCTGATATCGTCCAGCACCACCTTGTCGCCGAAGCGTTTATTAAGCTGTTTTACACTGATCATAAGAGCCCTAGCGTTGCAGTGAGTGACTGAGTTTTTTCTCCAGCAGCGCCTGCAGGCGGGCGTAACCGATAATCACCAGCCAGTAAATCAGACCTACTACGAGGAAGGTTTCAAAGTAGCGCAGCGACTCCGCCGCGATCATTTTGCCTTCGGCGAACATCTCAGAGACGCCCAGCGCAAATGCCACCGAGGTATCTTTAATCAGCGAAATAAAGGTATTGCCGGTAGCGGGCAGCGCATTGAGCAGCGCCTGCGGCAGAATAATGCGACGATAGATCTGCGGCCGGCGCATGCCGATTGAGAGCCCCGCTTCCATCTGCGTCGGATCCACCGACGCCAGGCCTGCGCGGTAGATCTCCGCCATATAGGCAGATGTCTTCAGGCTAAAGCCGATAATTGCGGCGGTGGTAGCGGACATGCCGTTTAGCGCCGGGAAGAGCTGCGGCAGGCCAAAGTAGATAATAAACAGCTGCACCAGCGACGGCATGCCGCGAAACAGCGAGATATAGAGCTCGACCAGCTTGCTCACCAGGGTCGATTTGCTGTTGCGCAGCAGCGACAGCCCAAGGCCGATCACCATGGCGCACGCCATCGACACCACCGCCAGCATCAGCGTGACCGGCAGATAGCTGAGGATTTGCGGCGAGATTTTCAGCAGGTAATTAAAATCGAAATTCATAAAAAGCCCTTAACGACGTTTGCCACCCGACGGTGGCAAACGTTGACAAGTAAACGCCGGGTTTAGTGAGACGGCTGCGCGGTGATATCTTCGCCGAAGTATTTTTCTGAGATCGCTTTCAGGCGGCCATCTTTACGCATCGCATCGACCTCTTTGTCGAACGCGGCGCGCAGCTTGTCGCCCTTCTCATCTTTATGGAACGGGAAGCCGACCGACTCGATCACCAGCGGCTGACCGACAAACTTCAGCGGCAGCCCTTTCTGGTTGATCTCCGCCAGCAGAATCGGCCCGGAGTTGACGTAGCCCTGCACGCGGTTGTTGATGGCGTCGTTCATCGCGCCGTCGCGGCTCTCATAGGTGCGGATCGTCACGCCGTTATCGCCGAAGGCTTTTTTCAGGTTAACCAGATGGTTGGAGCCGAGCACGCCAGCGATGGTTTTGCCGCGCAGGTCATCCAGCGTATTGATAGTGGCATTGTCTTTATTGGTCACGATCTGACTGCCGTAGTAGCTGTAGGGCGTGGAGAAGTTATATTTCGCCTGGCGCGCCGGCGTAATCGCCACCACGTTCGCCACCGTATCGAGCTTGCCGCCCTCCAGCTGGCCCATCAGGCCGCTGAAGTCAGAGGTAACCCACTCGATTTTGTAGTTCAGGTCTTTGGCGATCGCTTCAGTGACCTCAACGTCGAACCCGGTCAGCTTGCCCTCTTTTTTGAATGCGCCGGGAAAGCTCAGCCCGGTCGCGCCGACGCGGATAGTGGTGGCGTCGGAACCGCCCTGCGCCGATTTATCATTATTGTCGCAGGCGCTAAGCAGTGAGGCCGCCATTACAACGGACAGTGCGATTAACCCTTTTTTCATGGTGATCTCCCTGGTTTCTTATCTGCAGCCGCGCTTAGCGGGCGTGCGGTGTATGAATAGTTTTTTTCATGTAAACGGTGATGTGGCCTTTGCCGAGGTCTTTTTTGCTGACCTTCTCAAACCCCATCGCCTCGTAAAGCTGAATCAGCCACGGATGGCTCTCGGCGGTGCCGAGGGAATAGGCTGGCGCGCGCAGCTGATCGCGCAGTACCGCCTGCTCCAGCCAGTCGAGCATCTTCACGCCCAGCCGCTGACCGCGATAGTGCGGCGCGGTGGCGAACCAGCCGATATGCGGCAGTCCGAACGGGCCAGGCAGCGGCCCCCAGGGATAACGCAGCGTCACCGACGCCACCAGTTCACCGTCGCGGAACATGCCGTAGACGCCGTGGGCGGCGATATGACGCTGCATCTGCGCCGCATCCGCCGTGGCGGCATCAAATTTAATACCCAGGTCGCGCGCGGAAGCGTAGGCCGCATGTACCAGCGCGTAGTAGGCCGCGGTATCCTCCGCGGTCAGCTGGCGGAAGCTGTCGCTCATGGCGATTTCTCCAGCAGGCCGGAGGCCTGCGCGGCGGCGATCACCTCATCCACCTTGCGCGTCGCCGAACCGAGGTAGTTCACCGGATCGAGCCAGCGGTTCAGCTCCTCGTCGCTGATGCTGTTGTCCATCTGCGGATGAGCGCGCAGCGTCTCTATAAAATCGCGCTGCTGCTCCCAGGCCTGCATGGCGCAGTCGTACACCACATGGTGCGCGGTCTGCTTGCCCATTTTTTTGCCCAGTTCGAACATCACTTTTTCCGACAGCAGCAGGCCGCCCTGCATATCGAGGTTGCGGCGCATGCGCGCTTCGTTCACCGTCATGCCGCGCAGAATGGCGATAGCGTTTTGCAACTGCGCCGAAAGGTAGATGCAGATTTCCGGCAGCGCGATCCACTCGGCGCGCCAGCTCATGGCATCGCGCTCGTGTTCAACGTGCATCGACTCATAAATCAGCGCGGCGCTTTTCAGCACCGGCGCGGTCAGGCTGGCCAGCCCTTCCAGCGCGGCGGGATTGCGCTTGTGGGGCATGGTGGTCGATCCGATCTTACCGGCGGAGAACGGCTCCTCAATCTCGTTGATTTCGGTGCGCATCAGGTTGTAAAGCTCGTTACCGATTTTACCCAGCGTGCCGCTGATCAGTACCGCCACGGAGGCGAACTCGGAGAAGCGGTCGCGCGCCGACTGCCAGCCGATATTCGGCGTCGCCAGTCCGAGAATGTCGAGGGTGCGCTTTTCCACTTCCGGGCCAAGGGGGCCGAAGGAGGCGTAGGTGGAGATGGCGCCGTTAATATTGCCGGTAAGCGTGCGGGGTTTGATATCGTTCAGGCGCGTCAGATGGCGCAGGAACTCATCCAGCCAGACGGCGACTTTAAAGCCGAAAGTGGTCGGCAACGCCTGCATACCGTGGGTGCGCCCCACCATCGGCGTATGCTGATAACGTCTGGCGACGGTCGCAAGCTCGTTTGCCATCTGTGTCGTGTCGCGCTGAATAATGGCGAACGCGTCGCACAGCTGCAGCACGGTGGCAGTATCGACGATATCCTGCGTGGTGGCGCCGTAGTGAATAAACTCGCCCGCCTCGCCGCACTGTTTTTGCAGTGCGATCAGCGTCGGCATCAGAGAGTGCTTCATCTGCGCGCCCTGCTGTGCGATGTCGTCGATATTTAGCGTTGACGGGTCGGCGCGCTCGATAATGGTTTTTGCCGCCTGCGCCGGAATGACATCAAGTTCGCCTTCCGCCTGCGCCAGCGCTACTTCGACCTTTACCTGCTGCTTCAGTCGGCTTTGTTCCGACCAGACATCGCGCATTTCTGGTGTGCCAAAATTGTTGCCAATTAAAAGAAAATCAATAATATGTGACGCCATATTTATGTCACTTATGCTGTTTTAGAGAGCCTTAAAATAACACCTCTAAACAGACCAGGCCGATAATGGAAAGACATATGTTATAGCGGGAAGTTATAACTTTGCGGCAAAAGTCCCCTCTCTCGCGGCGCTGTGCAATGGACAGCAAAACGGCCGCATCCCTTGCCAGACAAGGAAAGCACGCAGCGTTAACGGCTGGAATGTAAATAATTATCGCTTTTCTTATTGCAGTTTTGTTATATGGAACTGGCCACGCGCCGCGTTTTTCAGATTTATTGCAGTTGTTTCTTTACCCGTCATTATCACGTCAGCGGATAATGCTCTTCCAGCGGCTCAACCCGGCAGAATAAGGCTCGCCCGTTCGTCACCAACCGTGGGCACAGGATGTTTAGTCAAAACCTGGAGAGGTATTTCTGTGGCGATTGACTGCTTTGTGACTGAAACTGAAGGTAGTGTTGGTATACAGATCCCACAGCTCGTAGAAGGGGCAAAAGGTTACTATTTGATAAAAGTATAATAGAAAGCCCCTTATGGGGCTTTTAAGAGGCTTAAACCTGTAAAAGCTCTTGAACGAACTCAGGCTTACGTTCAATCATGCGTAGAAGCTTAAGCGCCGATCCTGATGGGCTTCTTCGGCCCTGCTCCCATGCCTGAACTAACGCTGAGCTTACGCCAATTACAGCAGCGAAATCATCTTGCTTCATGTGCGTGCTTGCACGTATAGCTTTAACGTCTGGCAGTTCGAAACGGGTAATGCGAGCTGGTTCACGCTTACCCTGATGGATTTCTACAGCCTCTTTAGCAGAAGCCATCAGATCATCGAAAAGCTCTTTACGCATTGACTTACTCCTCCTCGCCCTGAAGGCCCGCGATAACAGCTTTAAGCTGGGCCTTCTCAGCTGCAGTTAAACTATCCTTTTCACTCTTTGGATAGATGATAAGCATGTATAGCTTTCCAACAGAGTTATAGAAGTAATATATAGCCCGGACACCAGAACGCTTGCCGGTTCCCGGTCTTGACCATCGAACCTTACGACAGCCGCCTGTTCCAGCTATCAGATCACCAGCTTCCGGGTTCTCAATCAAAAACGCCTGAAACTCTTTTTATTCGTCATCTGACAGAAGAGACTTAAGCTCTCTCGTAAAGATCGACGTTTCAACGAACTCATAGTATTCCATGCTTCAAATCATCCCTCTCGTTGACGGCCAGATCATACTCCTACCCGGTAGGACTTACAACACAAGTAAGATTTGCCCGTCAGATACTTGAAAAAGTCGGCGCGGGTGAACATTGTCTGGCCTGTGGCGGACATCTGCCTCTTTCACAGGAATTTGACCAGGATAGTGTGTGAGTTACTGACTATGCCTGGTCTCAGTAATGAAGTTACAGACTGGCATTTTAACGAGAGGCCCTGGCTGCCCGGCTCGCAGCCAAGCGTGCTTCTGTCTGCATTACCAGACTCATGGCTGCCGGTAAAACCGTAAGCGTCACCACCGTCGCCACAAGCAGTCCGCCGATAATGGCCAGCGCCATCGGCCCCCAGAAAATCTGACGGGAAATAGGGATCATGCCCAGAATAGCTGCGCTTGCCGTGAGAAGAATAGGACGAGCGCGGTGTGCAGCTGCGGCCCCTATCGCCGCGTTATAGTGCATCCCCGACTCCCGGTTGTGGTCTGCTTCGGTAATGAGAATAACCGCGTTGCGTATAATCATGCCTGCAAGCGCAATAATGCCCAGTAAAGCGACAAAGCCCATAGGCGTTCCGGTCGGCAGCATGGCCAACACGATCCCGGGCAAACCAAAGGGGGCCATCAGCAGGGCCAGAAGCATACGGGAAACGCGCTTTAGCTGAATCATCAGCAGCACCAGCATGCAGAGCAGCGTGACGGGTAAAATGGCAAATACCGAGCTGTTACCCTTATCAGATTCAGCGACGGCTCCGTCCTCGCTGATCGTGTAACCCGCTGGCAATTCCGCCCGCATGTGATTAATAAGCGGCTTCAGACCCGCTGAGACCGTTTCCGCGCGCATACCGGGTGCCAGATCTGTCTGTACGGTGATAAACGGCAGACGCTGGCGCCGCCAGATAACCGGATCCTCAAGCCCCCACTCTGGCGTGGCCACCTGCGCCAGCGGAATTTTTGCCCCCGACGATGAGGTCAGTAGCATCCCGGAGAGGCTGTCAAGATTGCGCCTTTCATCCGCATTGCCCTGCAGCACGACGTCAATCAGCCGGTTTCTGTCGCGAACAGTAGTAACAAGCGATCCTGACCAGATCGTGTTCAGATAACGGGCAATCTGATCTGAAGAGAGTCCTGCTGCCCGGGCTGCGGTCTGGTTTACCTTCAGCGTAATAACCCGCTCAGGCTCGCCTGCGGTCTGATTCACCTCCCGCGTCAGGGGGGAAGCCCCTAATAAAGTTGAAAGCCGCTCAGCCAGCGCCTGAACGCGCCTGTAATCAGGCCCGCTGACGCGATAGCGCACGGGCCAGCCCACGGGCGGGCCAAGCTCAAGGGGAGAAACGCGGGTCGTGATATCGCTGAAATCCCGATCAAGCACCCTGTCGAGATAGTGCTGAAGCCTTTCGCGCGCCGCCAGGCTTCTGGCCACGACGACCAGCTGAGCAGTATTTTCATCATCAAGCAGCACGTCCATAGGCAGATAAAAGCGTATCGCCCCGGTTCCGACATAAGAGGAGTAGTGGTCAACATCTCGGCTGGCTGATACCGCGCGCTCCAGCCGCTCTGTCTGACGCAGGGTCGCTTCCTGAGAGGCATTCGCCGGCAGAGAGAGGCTGACCAGAAGTTCAGGACGATCGGAGGCCGGAAAGAATTCGCCCTGCATATATGTCGTTCCCACCCCTGCCAGCACCAGGGCCACCAGCGCAAGCCCAGTTGTCAGTAAGCGGTGCCGCAAAACTCCGGCAAGCAGGCGCTGGTAAAGCCTGCCAGGCAGCCCGCGACCGGCAGTGTGTTTCTGCAGCGTGCCTGGCAACAGCCAGCTGCCGGTCAGCGGAGAAAAAAGCACGGCCACAACCCATGAGCTGATTAGCGCGATAAGCACCACCGCAAAAAGGGTATAGCAGTATTCCCCGGCGCTTGAAGCGGCAAAGCCAACCGGAATAAAGCCCGCAATCATCACCAGCGTGCCGGTCAGCATCGGGAATGCCGTTGAAGTGAAAGCATAGGTCGCAGCACTGGCACGGGAATCCCCGGCTTCCAGACGCGCCACCATGGTTTCAACCGTTATCATCGCATCGTCAACCAGCAGGCCCAGCGCAATAATCAGCGCGCCAAGAGAGATGCGCTGCAGGCCGATACCGGCAAGATGCATACAGACAAACGTCATGGCAAGCACCAGCGGGATCGCTGCCGCCACCACCAGACCGGCACGTAGCCCGAGCGAAACGAAAGAAACGGCCAGTACAATTATTACCGCCTCCCCCAGCACATGCACAAACCCGCTGACGGCCTCCTTCACCACGGCAGACTGATCGGCAATACGGGTCATTTCAATACCGTGCGGTAGCTGTGCCGCTTCGCTGTTCATGCGCGACCGCAGCGCCTGCCCGAAATCAAGCATATTTCCGGTTGGCGCCATTGAGACGGCAAGGCCAATGGCAGGCTGGCCATTGACGCGAAAAAGCGGAGCCGGCGGCTCTGCCGGCCTGCGTATAATGCTGGCAATATCTGTCAGAGGGATATAACGGTTGTTGACCCGAAGCGTTACCGCTCGCAGGCTCTCTTCGCTGCTGAACGCTCCGCTGACGCGCAGGGCAACAGTGTCATCGGCCGTACGGGCGATACCCGCAGGCTCAACCAGGTTCTGCGCGCGCAGCGCATCAGCGACCTGCTGTAAATCCAGCCCCATGGCGGAGAGCTGGCGTGGGGAGAAGGCAACCACCAGCTGCTCTTCCTGCTCGCCCAGCAGCTGAATTTTGCCCACGTCCGGCAGGCTCATAAGATCCCGGCGGATGCTGTCCACCCGATCCCGCAGCTCTCGCAGGGTAAAGCCGTCGGCGGTAAATCCGTAAATCGTGCCAAACGTGTCTTCAAACTCATCATTGACCGCTGGCCCCTGTACACCCTGCGGTAATGATGGAGCCACGTCCTGCATTTTCTTTCGTACCTGATACCAGATGTCAGCAACCTGCTCAGGAGGTGTGTTATCGCGAAGATTAATGAAAATAACGCAGCGCCCGGCGTGCGTCTCACTCTGGACATAGTCAAGCCAGGGGATTTCCTGCAGCTTTTTCTCCAGCGTGTCGGTGACCAGGTTGACCGTATCGCTGAGATTCGCGCCCGGCCACTGCGCAGACACCACCGCCGTTTTGATGGTAAACGCCGGGTCTTCGTTGCGGGAAAGCTGTTCATAACTGATGATGCCCGCGGTCATAATCAACAGCATGAGAAAAGCCATCAGCTGCTGTTGTTTCAGCGCCCAGGCCGAAAGATTAAATCCCTGCTTCATCCTGCGCCTCCTTTATGCCGGCCACGCGCTCACCGTCACGCAGGCTTCTGACGCCAGCCGTTACCACACGATCTCCCGGTGATATGCCCGCCCTTATAAACACCGCGTCCGCTGAATAGCCTGCAATGTGCACGGGCCGCCGGCGAACCAGATTATTAGCCGGATCCAGAACGAACACCGCGGGCTCATTTGACAGGCGCGTCAGGGCAGTAGCCGGAAGTGATATGACCGGTTCAGCCGCTGTCGCTACGGATGGAAGCGTGATGGCGACGCTGGCTCCCATCACCATGTCACTCGGCGGATGATCAAGCGTGATGCGCACTCGCCAGCTTCGCGTCTGCGGATCGGCCTGGGGGCTGATATCGCGCAGATGCGCCTGTGCAATCACAGAGGGGTTTTGAAGCAAGGCCACCTGGAAAACGGCACCGGGCTGGCGAGAGATGATGCCGGGACTGGCTACGTCAAATGCGACGTCCCTTTCATCACCGGACGCGACGGTAAAGACGGTTTGACCGGCGCTGACCACCTGCCCCGCTGACGCGCTGATGCCTGTTACCACGCCGCTTACCGGTGCCGTAAGGGTTGTCCAGCGCAGATTTTCCTGCGCATTTTTCAGCGCCGCCTCACTGCTCTGAAGGCGTGAAAGCGCGGCCTGCCAGTCTGCGGAAGCGCTATCCAGCTGCGCCCGTGCAATAGCCCCGGACGGTATCAGAAGACGCATACGATGCAGGTTAAGCGCCGCCACTTTCTCTGCGGCCCGGCTGCTGCTGACGTCGGCCTGGGCGCTGGTTAACTGGTTCTGTGCTGTCGGACTGTCCAGAACAGCAAGCGCGTCGCCCTGTCTGAAGCGGCTGCCCACATCAGCACTGCGCATGATTATGCGACCGTCCAGCCTGAAACTCAGGGACGTTTCATCATGTGCCCGTACTTCGCCGGTCAGCGTCTGCGGCCCGGAAGCCTGGCGCGGACCGACCGTTACAAACCTGACCGGGCGCGGAGGGGAAGAATCAGGCTGTTTTTTCCCATCGCAGCCTGTAAGCATAATGACCATCAGAACAAAACAGGGCAGCAAAGGCATCAGTGAGACAAGATGCCGCGTATCCAGCAGGTGCCTGACGCCCTGTTTAAGCAGGCCGGGGAGTTCATCAGACATGGCGCAGTTCCTCTAGTGGGTTTTGCGCCATTAAACCTCGCGATTATCAAGATTTCTGCGACGATCTATCAAGAGGGTGTCAAGACCGTCAGCAACCGCTACGCACTATCCGGACTGTCAGTTACGGTTAGCCGTTAATGTCCGCTATGAGCGAGAAACGGACATTTAGAGCAGCGGTAATAGTTATTGATGAACAGCGCTTTTATAATTTTATTATCCTCAGAAACTAATCTGAGGATAATATGACTGATAACTAAATAAAATCACGCTACTTCAAGTATTTCTCAGCGTGTTAATGTAAAAATCTTTCCAACCAGAGGGTGAATAAATATGCATGTAAGACAAAAGCTGCTTGCTCCTCCATTAAAAATTGGTGATACGATTGGTTTTTTTTCACCGTCGTCTCCGGCAACCATAACGGCACCTAACCGCTTTAACCGCGCAAAAAAATTCCTTGAACAAAAAGGGTTCGGGCTTAAAGCAGGAAGTCTCACAGGCCTGTCGGATTACTATCGTTCAGGTACTATTAAAGAGAGAGCAGACGAGCTTAATGCGCTTATTCGTGATCCTGAGGTAAGCTGTATTATGTCCACTATCGGGGGAAGCAACAGCAACTCGCTTTTGCCTTATCTTGATTATCAAACGCTTAGTGAGAATCCAAAAATAATCATTGGTTACTCTGATGCTACTGCACTACTGGCAGGCATCTATGCCAAAACAGGGCTGGTTACATTTTACGGACCTGCACTGGTCGCTTCATTTGGTGAGTTTCCTCCGTTAGTAAATGAAACCTATCAGTCGTTTTACGAATTACTGGTGCAGCGTCGAGCAGGTAACTATTATTATAACTTGCCAAAAAAATGGACTGATGAATGCTTAAACTGGGATAACGCCGAGCCAGTCAGACCTAAATTACTATATGAAAACAATTGTAGGTTTTTAGGGGCAGGTGTCATCGAAGGGCGAGTTATAGGCGGTAACCTGAATACCCTGTCAGGTATCATGGGAAGTAAGTGGATGCCTGAAATAGAGAAAGGCGACATCTTATTTATTGAAGATAGTCTGAAAGATATTGCTACAGTTGAACGTTCTTTTTCTATGTTAAAGCTCAACGGTATACTTGATAAAGCTGGTGCAATAATTTTAGGTAAGCATGAGCTTTTTGATAACGCAGGAACTGGGCGTCAGCCTGCTGATGTGCTGCAGGAAATTCTGGCAGATAAGCCTATACCACTTGTAGATGGCTTCGACTGTTGCCATACACATCCAATGCTTACGCTGCCCCTTGGTGTTTCACTACGTGTAGATTTCGATGGGGGCACCGTGGCAATAACAGGTAAATATTTAAAATAACCTGTTGCGCAAATTTCAACGTACTGCATAACTTTTGACATAGTCATCTTGCTGTCGACTCATGGGCCGTTTAGAGCGAAAAACTAACGTCAAAATGAAAGCTACAGGGAAGTCCTGCCACATTAAACATAACATCCCTTGCGTGCACCGCCTGGGCGCGTTTCAGCGCGTCCATGCAGCTATCCAGTACCGTTCTCTGGTAAGCCCCTAAAAATTGCCCCTCAGAATTCGAGCTCATTTGCATGGCTATGCAGTGAAATCTGTCCTCCAGGGATTAGTGCATGCAGATGTTAGCAACGTCCGCTTTTGGCACAAAGCGGACGTTAGTATCAAAAACCTTATGGCCCCCTCCGGCTCCCCGGCGTTGCCGGGTCGTCGAAACCTACTGTGCTAACCGGCAGAGCCGGTAAGCTCCGCCGAATCCCTCCGGGGTTCGGGCCTGCTGGCCAGGGTCTGATGGCGAACGGCAAGGCTCACCCCTGCAGCGGGCTCCTGCCTGTGCTGCGACGCAGCACGGCCTGCACGCAAGCGACCATCTCTCCAGGGGGATAAGGCTTAACCACGTAATCATCCGCCCCATAGCGTAGTGCGCCGATGCGATCGAGTCTGTTACCCATGGCCGCCATCCTAATCGCGGGAACCTCGCTGTTGCGTCAGCCTCATCCTTAACAATCAGAAAATTTTGCTCTGCATGGATCACCTTGACAGTTTCTTCATAAATCCCTGGCTGTTTATTGACACAGCTACGGGAGACTCCAGATTCGCGAGGCGATCGCCCGGGCAAGGGGCGAATAACAGACGGATAACGAGGTGACACAATGACAACCAGAAAAATGCTGATGTACATGGCCGGTCTGGCCCTGACGGCCTCAGCGGCAGCCCGGGCTGACAGCAGCGATGCGCAGAATGGCGTGACAATCGGCGCCGGCGCGCAGTATGCGCCCCGATACAGTGGCTCAGACAAGACCCGCGTTCAGGCGGTACCGATCTTTCAGGCCAGAGAGGGTGCCTTATTTGCGGACGCCCAGAAAGGTATCGGTTATGACCTGCAGAGCGACAACGGGCTCTATCTGGAGCACTCGCTGGGCTACAACCTCGGCCGGGATGACAAAGATTCGGACTGGCGCGACGGTGCCAGCCGGTTAAAAGGCATGGGGAAAATCAGGGCCACCGTTAACACGGCGCTGGCCGTCGGCTGGCAGGTTACGCCCTGGTTTAGCGCGGAAGGAAAAGCAGTCCTGCCGCTCAGCGATGATCAGGGGGTAAGTTATCAGGCCTCCGTCACGCTGGTTCCACTACAGAGTGAAAGCGATACCGTTGCGCTCCAGACCGCGGCCCTGTTTGGCGACGCACGCTACATGAACACCTGGTATGGCGTCAGCGATGTGCAGAGCAGACGCAGCCGCTTTACAGGCTATAACGCACCCGGCGGGTTTTACGGCGTTGACACCTCAGTGACGTGGAGCCATCAGTTTGATCCGCACTGGGGCACGCTCGTAAGCGCAGGCTATACGTGGCTGGGCGATCATGCGGCAGAGAGTCCGATAGTCTCGCGGCGCAATGAAGCAACGGGCATGGTTGGTTTTACCTATACATTCTGAGACAGGAGGCAGGAGTGATGCATTCTCAAAAGCACCTGTTCTCGCTTATCAACGTCCTGCTGCTGAGCGCCGTGGTGCACCTGCTCGCATATGTACTTTATGTCTCCTGACAGCGCTGACCGGCGCAGGCTCCTGGAGTGATAAGGCAATGGATATTCCGTCTGTGTTGCCTGATGTCCTGTTTTTAAAAGGCCTGCGTCCTGGATAAGAGAAAATGTTGCCCGAAAAATCACTATCCAGGATGTAGCATCCAGGTACGGCTGTTCGAAATGGTATTTGAATCGCCGTGGCATGCGCTATTCAGGTGTCAGTCCTGGCGTCTTCATTCGCCTGTACACTTTATCCTGAATGTTCAGACCAAATTTCCGCTGAGTATGTCGATGATTAAATCGTGGGGAAAGATAGTCTGGTCAGTCTCTCTGAGTTCTTCTAATGTCCACCAGTGATAATTTTGAATAACGCTTTTTTCATTATTACTCCATCCCGAGCAGTCGATATCGCTCTTTTCCGTCTCGATTTTAAAAAAACGCTCTTCAGCAAGAACGGTTTCCCCATCAGGCAGCTTCATGGGGAATGTTCGGGATGCCACCGCCGCGCCAGCAGAATCTCTTTTTAGCCCGGTTTCTTCCTGCAGCTCACGTAGTGCGGCCTGCTCAAAGGATTCATTCAGCTCAAGCCCACCGCCAGGCGTCGCCCAGTATGACATGCCGCTTAAGGCATCATTTTTATGAACAAAATTAAACAGCAGAACATCGTTTTCGGGTGAAAGAATGATTAACCGGGATGATGGGCGAGTACGCATAACGTTTCCTTCTGATAGCGTTTAGTTTGTTGAGCGTTCGCTCTGGTATGACACGACCGCGTCTTGCTGAAAGCGGAACTTCAGCGCAATTGGCTCGTGCTTAGCGTGCCAGAAGATGGCGTTACTGGCCTGAGTTTTGAATAACGATCTGCGCCGGTCAAAATAAAAAACCGCCGTAAGTAAGGCGGTTTTTTTTAGGCCGGAGTCTGCAGGACACCGCCGGTTTTTTATCACTTATGATGCATCATCAGTGGTGTCATCATGTGGGCACGGACTGCCGTCATCGTCGCAGGCAGAGTTGATGCGCAGGCCACTCGCCAGGCCTTTCCCACTGGCCAGAATGAGGTTGTCGTTACCGTGCGCCACACTCTTCAGCTGTGAAACCGTACTGTTGTTGATGGTCTGCGTAGATGCTGCAGCGGTTTCAGCCAGTGCTGTACCCTGATTTAATAAAAACGCAGTAAGCGCCAAGGCTGCTGTCTTTAGGACCGATTTTGTTGAGAGCATATTCATGATTCACCTTTAGGAAATACGTTCTGTAGAGGAAAGTATCATCTGTATCGCAAATCTTTGTAGCTGAGTCCCAGCGAAGTGACATTACACGGCCTGTATGTCAGTTTTATAACGGCCCTAAAAAAGCAGATTTTTCCTATGCGGTCGGGCCACTCCCTGAATCAGGCTGCTGTTAACGGAGACCGGAGAAAATCAGTCAGTCAATGACCAGGCAGCGCTGAGCGGTGCTCTTTACCCACTGCGGATAGTGGGTGCTGCAGATGTCCACATGGTGCCAGAAGCGGACATGGCTGAAATTATGTCGGATTATTAACGGGGAGCAGGCCATTTACCAGGCCATGCTGGGGCGGTTCAGTTCCAGTATTCATATTTCGCCGTCATTACGGCGTTATGTTTTTCCATATACTGTTTATCTGTACGATCAATAGGGGTGATCGTGATATCCAAATTAGCGCGAGTGCATTCTCCATGTGAGTTCCATTCCTCGCAGGTGGCCAGCTTTTTTTCGATGGTGAAATAGGTCTGGGTCTTGCTCATGGTCAATTCACGGCCCTCGTTATCATAGCCATACTCTTCTATGGTTGAGGGTGATTGCGTTTTGATCAGCCGATGATTGGCATCATAACTATATACAATCGTATAATTATCTATCGCCATACTTCCTTTACTTGCCGCACTTGCCAGTAGTCCTGATGAATTAAAGGCGTAGTCGACTGTGCTCACTGCGGTTTTGTCTTTATCTTCCGGTTTTGTGGCCGCGATAACCGAATGACTAACCGCACGGCTGATAATTCCTTTATCGTTAAGCTGGTAGATTCCCTCAAGAGTCTGCCGAAAGACCGGCGTGGTTTTCTGACTGTTTTTATCGGCTATGGCCCCGTTTGAGTTCAGCTGGATGCGCCACCCGAATTCGGTTTTATTCAACTGAATGACAGTGGTTGCCGTGAAAACTGTTTTCTGGCCTGGGGAGGTTTTGACCTCTTCCATACGGCCACTAATTAGCTCACCGCATTGAGTGAAGTTGCTTTGAACCGACGTGTGGAGATACCCATCTGGACTTTCAGTAGTGATTGATACAGATTTGGGAATTCCACTTCTTGTCTGCTGGCTCACAAGGATGAAATTGTTCAGTTTGTTTTTAGCGAGGATTTCCGCAGTGCATTGAGCTGCATAAGTCTGAAATGTGCAGAGGGATAAGAGAGTAATAAATAGGTTTTTATTATTTAATAACATTATTTGTTGTCCTGCCGAAGTTTTTTTTCATTTGCTACTTGCCTGATTTCACTCACTTGTCAATCAATGGCTTCACTGTAAATTAGCTACATGTTTTATACAATAAGGGCAGCTCATAGCGGACCTGAGCTTCATATCAGTCCGCTCTGTGCCAGAAAGCCCTCCCCAACTGAGCCCTTATTTCTGCAGTCTGGCTGCTGCTTTCAAAGTAGCCTGCCGCCTCTTTTCAATAAATGGCGCAGCTTGCTCCTGTGCTTTTTTTAACTGCTCTTCAGATGCTGTATGGGGTGAGCCGCAGGTAAAAGGAGGTGCGGGATCATATTCCATATGCAGCTGAATATTCTGAGCAATATCACTGCCATATATTTCTGATACGACAGTGAGAGCAAAATCAATACCTGAAGTCACGCCTGCGCCCGTTATACGGTTGCGGTCACGAACCACGCGCTCACTGACTGGCTCTGCACCCAACAAAGCGAGCTGCTCCAGAGAGGCCCAATGCGTAGTGGCTTTGTATCCCTTCAAAAGCCCTGCTGCGCCTAAAACAAGCGACCCAGTGCATACCGAAGTCACAAGCCTGGCTTCCTGACTTTGGGTACGGATAAACGAAAGGACCTCTTCGTCCTCCATCAGGTTTATCTGCCCGGGGCCACCCGGAACGCAAATTACATCCAGTTTTGGACAGGTGTTAAATGTGGTCGTTGGCTGTATCGCCATACCACGATCAGAAACGACAAGATCCAGGTTCTTCCAGATAAGGTGAACCTTTGTGTCTGGCGCTCTTACAAAAACTTCATAAGGGCCGGTAAGATCAAGCTGAGTAAGAGCCGGAAACAGGACCAGCCCTATTGATATGCATGCAGAATCGCTCATAAAAAATCCTTTTAACTTAAAGGAATATAATGTCGTTTATTTCAACAAAGACAAATGTTTTTAACAAACAGAAGTGCGTCTGCTGAAGATCCTGCTTAATCCAGCTGTATATCTGTAGCGTTAAGAAATTTATTACCAGTACCAGGCTGACAAATGGTAAAACGTCCGCTTTTCGCTCAAAGCGGACCTTGCCCTTCGTGCATGTCCGCTCTGTGTCAGGAACGGACGTAGCTAGCGTTGCTTTGTGTTATCAGAAGCAGGACATGCCATTCAACCGAGTCTATTTTAGCTGGAGCGGCTACCGCCGGAATTCATTAACTATCTGGAGAGCTGTTTTCATTTGCCCCATCCCCTCTCGTATCCCTGAGAGAAAGATGCATAGTACGGCGAAATGCTTACGCATAATGGCAACATCCGGGGAGCCTCTTTCCCCTGCCATGACAGAAAGGGGATGATTCGTATTTTCGATTTTGCCTCTGGCAAACATCAGCCGCAGAATCTCAATAACGCGTGCCGGAGACCGTCCCGTGTGTCTTAAAACTTCCGTGATAACAGTCCGGTTAACTTAGTTGAAATGGGTCGGATTACATTACGGTACCCGACACACCTCTAAAATTTTCTCTCGAAGCCAGCGGTGCCCGGGATCCTGTTCCATTCTTGGGTGCCACATCTGCGACACCACAATGTTCCGGGTTTTAAATGGCAATTCGAAGAGATGTAAATTCTCTGACATTTGCTGGTTGCGCAAGTACAGCGCGGGAACCATGGCGATAAGGTCGGAGGCCAGTGCGACGGATAGCGCAGTCGGAAAGCCCGGAACCACACTCATCACTTTGCGCGTGACGCCTGACGCCGCCAGGGCATCATCGACAAAACCATGTAACACCCCGTCGGGTGACGCCACCACATGTCCCCAGGCAATATAATCTTCAACGCCTATTTCCGGCTGTGACGCCAGCGGATGCTCCTTGCGCACCGCACCAATAAAGCGATCCTGAAAGAGTCTCTGCACCCGAATTTCTGGCCCCATATTGCTCTGGACGCCAATCTCCAGGTCAACCAAACCTTCTCGAAGGTAACGAGAGGTTTTTTCAGGTTTCGGTGCAAAGCGTATGCAAACATTTGGAGCCGCTTCGGCCACGGCGGCAATCAGCATGGGGCCAAATGCCACGACAAAACCATCATTGGCCCTGATGGTGAACAGCCGTTCGAGGTCTTCCACTTTGAGCGTCCCGGATGAGGGCTGAAGAACCGCTCTCGCCTCATTGACCGCGCTTCTGGCACGCTCCCGGGTTGCTTCAGCCCAGGGGGTGAGCACCATGTTACGTCCCGCTCGTACCAGAATGGGATCCCCCGTCACCTCACGTAGCCTGCTGAGAGTACGGCTCATCGCTGAGGTACTCAGATTTAAGCGTCGAGCCGCCCCCGCAACGCTGGCTTCTGCCAGCAAGAAGTCGAGCGCAACAAGCAAGTTAAAATCAGGATCGGACATTTTGGTTCCTGCTAACCATTCAGATATGGCGTCAGACGCAATTATACAGTGCAAACGTTGCATCTTCCGCCTTGAGCTGCTGCTGATTATAGTTTTCGTATTCCTCTTTTCACAGGCATAAAGATGACTACGTTATTTTCAAATCAGCCGGGCGATGAAGGCCTGCCGGGACAGGAGCGTGCACGCGTTATGGCCGCCGTGATGACCACGACGCTGATGGGCGTGTTTGACGGCACGATGATCAACATCGCCCTGCCATCTATGGCAAAAGCGATGCAGGTACCGGCGAATGTCTCGGTCTGGTTCGCCAACGGTTACCTGCTCTCCGCCGCCATGACGCTGGCTATCTTCGCTGCGCTGGCAGTACGCGTCGGTTACCGACCCGTGTTTCTTTCAGGCCTTACCCTCTTTACGCTCACATCACTGGGTTGTGCGCTGGCCAGTTCGCCGGAGATACTCATCGGAATGCGCATTATGCAGGGGATCGGCGGCGCAGCTACCCTGAGCATTGCCCCGGCCATACTGCGTTCTGTTTTCCCCGGGCGATTGCTTGGCCGTATTCTTGGGCTACATGCCCTGCTTATTGCTTCAGCGTCGGCCATTGCGCCGGTACTTGGCGGCACAGTGCTGGACATAATGAGCTGGAAATGGTTGTTCGCCATAAATGTGCTCCCCGGCACCGTTTCCCTGTTGCTGGTATTCAGGTCGCTGCCACGGAAAACGGCGTCCGACAGAACGCCGTTCGATACGCCAGGAGCTGTGCTTTCTGCAATACTTTTAGGCTCAATGGTAATGGCGGCAAACAGCTTCTCCTCAGACCATCGCATCAGCGTCGAGGCTGTCAGCTGGAGTCTGCTCGCGATGTTCAGCGCCATAACTTTTATCTGGCAGATCCGCCGGGTAAAGCATCCTTTATTACCCCCCGTAATATTCAAAAATGGACGCTTTACCCTGGCCGCGTTAACTTCGCTGGCTTGTTTTGTGAGCCAGGGGATTACCTTTATTGCGCTGCCATTTCTGTTTCAGAACCTGTATGGCTACAGCCCTGTAGTTTCGGCATTACTCTTTACGCCCTGGCCGATCGGCATTGTGTTAATAGCTTCTCATGCGGGCCGCTGGGCCGACATATTTTCAGCGCCTCTGATTTCTACCGTTGGGTTAGCTCTTTTTGTTGTGGGTTTGATTTTGCTGGCCACGCTGCCCGACAGCCCTGCGGCATGGGATATCTGTTTACGTAGCCTGTGGTGCGGCATCGGATTTGGTTGTTTCCAGAGCCCTAACAACCGGGAAATGCTCTCTAACGTATCCCGCGACTATGCCAGCTACGCATCGGGCGTATTGTCTATCGTCCGGACGTTCGGGCAATGCCTCGGTGCAGCTGTCATGGGGGCTCTGCTGGCAATAAATGAACGACAGGCTGTCCATTATGCTCTGTGGATTGCTGTCGTCGCTTCTGCGGCATCAGTAGTGTTAAGCGTGAGCCGGTTACGTAAAACAGGCCTGGCGGCAGCCTGAACTCACGCGCTTATTCTGGCCTGACGATACACTTGCGAATGGATGGTACTCAGCTAAGGCGTTTGATGATAATTTTCATTATGCTGACCGAAAAGCAGCCCGTATCTAAGGCTTATTCTTCTTGCACAAAGTTAATGAAGAAGTCGATTTCCGTAAAGGACATTAACCTGATTTCGGCTTGCTTCGTGCCAACGAAGCGGACATTGATAACATCGCAATATCTTAATTTAGGGAAAGCAGTTCATGGAAAAAAATTATGAAGCATGAGCTATGGACAAATGAAGATGGTTTAGATCTGTTTTGTCTTGCCGGTCCAAGGGGAGACTCTGCTCGTAAATTTCTAGAGCCGGACTACAGATTAGTGTGGACATGTGAAGCAGATTCCCATCTGGAAGCAATGAAAAAATATTACGCGTTCCGTAACTGGGGAGAATATCAAACTGGTTTTCCTGAACAGGATAGTAAGACCTATAAAGAAATGGGATGGGAATAAAAAGCCCAACACCCAAAAAAGAGTCCCTCGGTATTCTGATATCTCCGCTACGTCCACCTTTCGCACAAAGCGGCCCCTGCCCTACATGCATGCCCGCTTTGTGCCAGAAACAGACGTTGCTAGCTCTGCGCTGCATTGATTATTGGGGAGCAGGTTAATGCAGGCATATCCATTACTCGCTCATGGCGGCCTGAGTAATTTATTGTATGTAGCTTGTGTTAAGATTTATTTATAACTTCATGTATTTAAAGGTTTTTTATAAGAACACGTTTCATATAATTTATGCACCCTGATTCTTTTTACGGCTATCTTCTGCCTTCGCTTATAAATGAGCAACATAATATCCAGCCACAATCTGCCGATTTTTTCAGCACGCATGCGCAGGGAAAATAGACGGCCAGTCTCCAGCGTGCTGTAAACAGTTACATGTTATAAGTAAGCTTTTCAATGTTATCAGAAAGTATATCCAGCAGAGCCTTAACAAAAATATTATTATTTCCCTGATGCCACATGACACTTAGCGGAAGCCCTTCCACATTCTTCATCGGCGAGAGAGCAAGGTATTTCACGCCGTCAGCATTCATATTCTTATAGGATGAAGGGACCAGAGCAATGCCCAGACCAGCGGCTACAAAACTCAGGATGGTCTGTTTCTCTTCAGCATACTGCGCAATAACGGGGACGCAGCCGCCCGCTTTGAAAACATTCATCGTCAGATCGTGACTGTGAGGCCGGGTGCGCCTTTCCGGCACGATTACCGGTTCATTACGAAAATCATTAATACTGACTTCACTATGTTTCACTAGTCGGTGATGAGCTGGAACGGCCAGCACGCAGGTTTCATTCGCAATAAATCGCGTTGTCAGCGTTACGTCAACCTGTTCAGGAGGTCGTACAAAGATCACGTCCAGCCATCCGGAGAGCAGCCGGGGGATTAGGCTGTGCGTTTTATCTTCAGTAATATGGATATCCGCATCAGGGAACTGCCTGACGAAAAGATTAATCAGTTCTGGCAGTAACCCTCTGGCTGCGCTGTCAATAGCGCCTATTCGCAGCGTTCTTTTCTGCGAGGATGTTTTTTTACGGAACCGCAGCCGCAGCGCATCAAAATCAGCAATCACGGTTTTTGCCTCATTCAAAAATGCTGCCCCTTCAGGCGTCAGCGACACATTTCTGGTCGATCGGTTCAGCAGTCTTATCCCCAGATCTTCCTCCAGCAATTTTATGAATCGGCTGAGTGACGCAGGCATCATTTCAAGTTTTCGGGCTGCCCGGCCAAAGTGAAGCTCATCACCCAGTACCACAAAGCAACGCAACTGATTTATATCCATTTTTCCACCCAAACCTGATTATGCAAATTATTTGTATAAAGCAGTGCTGATGATAAAGCCGCTCAAAAATTCATACTGGGATTATTACAAAACTATAACAACCCTACATGACTGTGGAGCATCCTGAAATGAATAACGACCTCGAAAAAAAGGTTATGCGAAAGGTTACCCTGCGCATCATTCCTTTTATTATGCTGCTGTATTTCATTGCGTTTCTGGACCGAGTGAACATAGGCTTTGCTGCCCTGACCATGAATCAGGATCTGGGCTTTTCACCTACCGTATTTGGGCTGGGCGCCGGCATTTTCTTTCTCGGCTATTTTCTTTTTGAAGTCCCGTCAAACTTAATCCTGCATAAAGTGGGCGCTCGTATCTGGATCGCCCGCGTGATGATCACCTGGGGCCTAGTGTCTGGCTGCATGGCTTTTGTGCAGGGTACGACCAGCTTCTATATTCTGCGCTTCCTGCTCGGCGTGGCTGAAGCAGGCTTCTTTCCAGGCATTATCCTCTATCTGAGCTACTGGTTCCCGGCAGCAAAACGCGCGCAGGTCACTGCTATCTTTATGGCCGCAGCTCCGCTCTCAACCGCACTGGGATCCCCTGTTTCAGCTGCCCTGCTGGAGATGCATGGTTTCCTCGGCTATGCCGGCTGGCAGTGGATGTTTGTACTGGAGGCGGCCCCGGCGCTGATACTGGGCGTTGTCGTGTTGTTCTTTCTTACTGACCGCCCGGCCAAAGCCAAATGGCTGACTGACGAGGAGCGCACCTGGCTGGAAAACACCATGCAGGCCGAGGATCTGGCTCGTGCGTCCAGACAGGGTCACAGCAGTGCATGGCGCGGGCTGGCGGACAAGCGCGTTCTGGCGCTGGCGCTGGTCTATTTCGGTACTTCCGCTGGACTGTACACGCTTGGTATCTGGTCCCCACAAATTATTCGCAGTTTCGGTGCTTCCTCGCTGGAGATTGGTTTCCTCAACGCTTTCCCGGCTGTCATCGGCGTTATCGCCATGATCCTGTGGGCACGTCATTCTGACCGCACCAGAGAACGCAGCTGGCATGTGATTGGCGCCTGTCTGCTGGCTGCGGCCGGGCTGATTTACGCCGGTAACGTCACCACGCTGTTCGCCGTGATCATCGCCTTAACGCTGGTCACCGTGGGAATCAGCGCATCCAAGCCTCCACTGTGGAGCATGCCAACGCTGTTTCTCAGCGGGCCAGCAGCGGCAGCGGGTATCGCCACTATCAACTCCATCGGCAATCTCGGCGGTTTTGTCGGCCCGATGATGATTGGCGTAATCCGTCAGCAAACCGGTAACTACAGCTGGGGCCTCTACTTTGTCGCCGGACTGCTGGCACTCTCCGCTCTGATTGTCCTGATTCTTTCTGCCGGTGCGAATAAGCCACAAGCGGCAGAGATCCCTCATCCTCATACTCATTAATCAACTGGAGAAGTCACTATGCGTAACTACAAAATTGCCGCTATCCCTGCCGACGGCATCGGTCCGGAGGTTATTTCAGCGGGTGTTCAAGTGCTGCATGCGCTGACTCATCGCGATCCGCAGCTGACGTTTGATGTAGAAACCTTTGACTGGGGTTCGGGTTACTACAAAAAACATGGCGTGATGATGCCGGAAGATGGACTGAACACGCTGAAAAAGTTTGACGCTATTTACTTCGGTGCGGTAGGCGCTCCCGATGTGCCTGACCACATTACTCTCTGGGGTCTGCGTCTGCCTATCTGCCAGGGATTCGACCAATATGCCAACGTGCGTCCGACAAAAATTTTGCCGGGCGTTACCTCCCCGCTGCGTAACCGCGGCCCCGGCGATCTTGACTGGGTCATCGTGCGCGAAAACTCCGAGGGCGAATACTCCGGTAACGGCGGTCGTGCGCACCGGGGCTTACCGGAAGAGGTGGGTACCGAAGTGGCAATATTCACCCGCGTGGGCGTCACGCGCATTATGCGCTACGCCTTCACTCTGGCACAGTCGCGTCCGCGCAAGTTGCTGACCGTAGTGACTAAATCCAACGCCCAGCGTCACGGCATGGTGATGTGGGATGAGATTGCCGCCGAAGTAGCGCTGGAGTTTCCGGATGTGCAGTGGGACAAAATGCTGGTCGATGCGATGACGCATCGCATGACGCTGCATCCACAAACGCTGGATACCATCGTTGCCACCAACCTGCACGCCGATATTTTGTCTGATCTGGCGGGTGCGCTGGCAGGCAGTCTGGGCGTGGCACCGACCGCAAATATCGATCCGGAACGCCGGTTCCCTTCCATGTTCGAACCGATTCATGGTTCAGCATTCGATATCACTGGCAAAGGCATCGCTAATCCGGTTGCGACCTTCTGGACCGCCGTGCAGATGCTTGAGCATCTGGGCGAACGCGATGCCGCTGCGCTGATCATGGAAGGCATCGAATACGTGTGTAAAAAAGGCATTCTGACGCCAGATGTCGGCGGCACCGCCAGTACCGCTGACGTCACCCGCGCCGTGGTGCAATTTATCGAAGCCAAAGCTGACGTTGCCGAGACCGCATAACCATGAACAATGAACAGGCTGCAGCGATCCTGCAGGATATCTTTAAGCAGGCTGTCGACAGCGCCCGCGCCGGGCCGGTGATCCCTCCGAATTTGCCGGAAAAACCACGCGGCCGTTGTGTGGTGATTGGCGCCGGTAAAGCCTCAGCGGCGATGGCGGCAGCGGTAGATGCGGCCTGGCCGGGTGTGGATATGTCAGGCGTGGTCGTTACCCGTTACGACCACGGCGTACCTGCGGGCCGCATCCGCATTCTTGAGGCAGCGCACCCCGTGTCAGATGCCATGAGCGAAACTGCCGCAATGCTGATTGTAGAGGCGTTGCGCGGTTTAACTTCAGATGACCTTGTGCTGGCGCTGATCTCTGGCGGAGGGTCCGCGCTGATGGCTCTGCCCGCTACGGGATTAACCCTGGCAGACAAGCAAAACATTACCCGAGCCCTCCTGCACAGTGGCGCCAGCATCAAAGAGATGAACCTGGTGCGTCGTCATCTTTCCGCAGTGAAGGGCGGCAAGCTGGCGGTGCTGGCGCAACCGGCCCGTATTGTCTCGCTGATTATCAGCGATGTGCCGGGCGATAATCCAACGGACGTAGCATCAGGCCCTACTGTCGCTGATGGCAGCACGCCGCAGGATGCGCTCAGGGTGATGGCGCGATATGGTATTGCCGTTACGCAACCGGTTCGCGAGCTGCTAAACACGTCCTACAGCCCGGTTGAAAAGGTACCAAACAGCGAAGTCAGGCTGATCGCTACGCCTGCGATGGCTTTGCAGGCGGCGTCAGCGGCGGCACGTCAGCACGGGCTGACACCGCTTATTCTGGGAGATGCAATCGAAGGTGAAAGCCGTGAAGTGGCCGTGGTCATGGCCGGTATCGCCAGGTCAGTAAAGCGGTATGGTCATCCGGTTGCCGGCCCTGCGGTGCTGTTGTCAGGCGGTGAAACCACCGTAACGGTCAACAAGGGTCAGTCAGGAAAAGGTGGCCGCAATACCGAGTTTCTGCTCAGCCTTGCCTGTGCACTACAGGGTGAAAACGGTATCTGGGCAATCGCGGGGGACAGTGATGGTATTGACGGCACGGAAGATGCAGCGGGCGCGATGGTTTTCCCGGACACGCTGATTCGCGGCAAAATACGCGGCCTTAATGCGATTAACTATCTTGATGGACATGACAGCTATAGCTATTTTCACGCGCTTGATGATTTGTTGATAACCGGCCCGACGTTAACCAACGTAAATGACTTCCGGGCAATATTGATTGCCTGAGCCTGTTGCTCTCCTGCGCGCCGGGAGAGCAATATTCATGCCTGGCGTTTTTCGGCCTTACACCTTTCTATCGGCTTCTTCTGATGCTCTACTCTGAAAAACAGCAGTCTCTTGCGTGCAGTTTGCGCGATTGAGAAATCCATTCGCCCTGTTTAAGCCTGTCATGACCTCAGGTTTTGTCCGTTTCTTGCTCATAGCGGACATTGTCCTGTATGCATGTCCGCTCAGTGCCAAAAGCGGACATAACTACCCGAGTGAGCCAGCGCACAAACCAACACGAAACCTTTCGGCGTAAATTTACATAATTTCATGAAAATTAAAAAATGCACGGCATTTGCCTAATAGTTCCAGGGCAACAACACATAACTCCTCACCCACTCTTCTGCGTATACCTGTAACGGTGTTTTCTCTCCCCAACAGGTGACGCATGACACAACAACTACATGAATTATCGGCCGATCACGAAGCTCATATTGCTTCTGCAATCGGCAAATTTTTCCGTCGTATTATTCCCATGCTGGCGCTGATGCTTATCGTTAATCAGATTGACCGCGCCAACATTGGCTTCGTTAAAGCCGAACTGCAAACTGATGCTGGCATTAGCGCTGCTGCTTTCGGTTTAGGCGCGGGGCTTTTCTTTATTGGTTATGCGCTGTTTGAAGTGCCCAGCAATATGATGCTGAAAAAATACGGCGCGCGTGTGTGGCTCACGCGCATCATGATAACCTGGGGAGCGGTGGTAGTTCTTACCGGTTTCGTTAGCACGCCGCTGCATTTTTATCTGCTGCGTTTCCTGCTTGGCGTAGCTGAGGCGGGCTTCTTCCCTGGCGTTCTGTACTATTTCCGTCAATGGGTGCCAAATGCCTGGCGAGGGCGAGCTACCGCAATGGTGTTAAGTGCAACCGCCAGCGCTTTCCTGTTTTCTGGCCCGCTCACAGGCGCAATCCTGATGATGCATGATGTTGGTGGGCTTGCGGGCTGGAAATGGGTAATGTTCATGGAAGGTGGTGGATCGATAGTAATCGGCGTGCTGGCGGCGCTTGTGTTGATATCGAAACCAGAAGGGGCAAAATGGCTAAGCGATGCGGAAAAACAGGCACTGGCGCAGCAGCTGGCCCTGGAAGATAGCGCTCGTGAAGAGCATGCCGTCGCGCACGATCGCTGGGGGGTGATCACCGACCGCAGCCTTCTTTCCTACTGCTTGATCTTCTTCACTATGACGATGACCGGCTACACGCTGGTGTTCTGGTTACCGCAAATTATCCAACGTATTCAAGGGTTCAATAGTTTTGAAACCGGACTGCTGACGGCCATCCCGTGGTTATTCGCTATCGTTGCTCTGTTTCTGCTGGGTAAAGTTACCGATCGTTATCGCGATAAGCTGGATAAAGGTCTCGGAATCGCCATGCTGCTCGCCGCGTGCGGCACCTTTATGGCCACGCTCGGCACGCCGTGGTTTGGCTTTGTGGCGATGATTGTGGCTTGTATTGGCTCTAAAGTTAGCGCCGCATTCTTTTGGCCGATGCCGCAGAGTGAACTACCCGCAGCGATCGCTGCACCAGGCATTGCGATGATCAACTCCATTGGTAACCTTGGCGGTTTCTTTGCGCCTGCGGTGTTCGGCTATCTTGAAATGCACACAGGCAGCACCACCGGTGGTCTTTACGCGCTGACCAGTGTGTCAGTGGCTACCGGCCTGTGGCTGTTGCTGCGCAGCAAACCTGCTCCCCCACCTTTGGGTTATAAGGAGAGACACCATGTCAGACAGTCCAGTCATTAACTCCATGCGCATCGTACCGGTGGCTGGCTACGACAGCATGCTTTTGAATATCGGGGGGGCTCATAACTGCTTCTTTACACGCATTATCGTCATTCTGACCGATTCTGCCGGGCACACCGGTGGGGGCGAAACCCCCTGTCATGCATCGACCTTGCAGCTGCTGGAACAGTTTTGCCCTTTAATTGAGGGCAGCTCGCTGCTACGTCTTAATGCCACGCTGAGCCAGCTCTTTAACAGCGAGGCGCGTCAGCAGCAAACCTCACATACCAACGATATTCATATTCCGCAGATGAACCCGGAGAAGTTTTATAACGCTGCTGCAGCCATTGAGGCGGCGTTACTGGACCTGCAAGGCAAGCTGTTTAACCTGCCAGTTGCAGACTTGCTTGCCAGCGGTAAACAACGGGACCGCATCCCGGTGCTGGGCTATTTGTTCTACATCGCCGATCGCAGGCTCACCAATATGCAATATCGCTCGGGAGACAAGGCGCCGGATGGCTGGTTCCGTTTGCGTCATGAGGCCGCGATGGACAGTGCTGGAGTGCAACGGCTGGCTGAAGCGGCAGTTGAGCAGTACGGCTTCCGTGACTTCAAGCTAAAAGGCGGCGTGATGGCAGGCGAAGTGGAGGTTGAAACGGTCGAAGCGCTGTTGACGCGCTTTCCTGACGCGCGCGTAACCGTCGATCCCAATGCAAGCTGGTCGCTGGATGAAGCGATTCGCTTTGGTAAACAGCTGGCGGGGAAAGTGCCCTATCTGGAAGATCCTTGCGGTGCAGAACAGGGTTATTCAGGCCGGGAAACGCTTGCGGAATTCCGTCGCGCCACGGGCGTGCCGGTCGCGACGAATATGATCGCTAACGACTGGCGTCAGCTGCACCATGCGCTGCAACTTAACGCTATCGATATTCCGCTCGCCGATCCGCACTTCTGGACCATGCGCAACGCCAACGTGGTGGCGCAGCTGTGCAACGAATGGGGTCTGACCACTGGCTGCCACTCCAATAATCATTTTGATATCTCACTGGCTATGGTGGCGCACCTTGGCGCGGCGGCGCCTGGTGAACGTCAGACCGCCTTTGATACCCACTGGATCTGGCAGGACGGACAGCAACTGACGCACCAGCCGCCGCAGATCCGCGATGGCTATCTGGAATTGCCACCCGGTCCAGGTCTGGGCATCGAGTTGAATATGGAACGCGTCGAACAGGCGCATGCACTTTACAACATGCTGCCAGATAAGAACCGAAACGATGCGCTGGGTATGCAATTCTTAATTGATAACTGGCGCTATGATGCCAAACGTCCGTCACTGGTTCGCTAAGGAAGCAAAGTGAACAAAATAACAGGTACAAAGACGAGGATGGCGTATTTACGCTACCTGATACCATAAAACTGGTTGCCCTGCCTGACGGCCGTTGAATAATTTAATCTGCTGAGGATGCATGAATAAATCTCTGATTACCCTGGCCTGCTGTGTTTCTTTTTCGTCTTGTTTAGCGCAAGCCGCCTCTTCAGTTTGTCACCCCCAGGAATTTGGGGGTAAATCTGACGGAAAAACCCTTAACACAAATGCTATTCAACAGGCTATTCAGCAATGTAGTCAACGCGGTGGAGGAACCGTCCAGCTATCGCCTGGGCTCTGGTTGAGTGGGCCGCTGCAGTTACAAAATAATATCACGCTAAAAATTGAAAAAGGGGCAACGCTTAAGGCCAGCAATCAGGAGGGAAAATTCATTTCAGCGTTTATCGGGCATCCAGCCAGAGTGAATGAAGCCTTTATCTTCGCCGATAGTGTGAAAAATGTGTCCATTACAGGCGGAGGTAAGCTGGATGGCAATGGTGAGAAAACCTGGTGGCCTGAAGCACTAAAAATACGGGGCGAAGTAAGAGGTGGGAATAAAAAAATTTTCACCGACCGCTTTCCCGGCATTCCTCTGGCAAATGGTGTTCCGCGCCCCTGGTTTGTAGAACTCAATAATGTCACGCAGGGTAAAATTGAAAACTTACACCTGACTAATTCGCCAATGTGGAACATTGTTATTCGCAATAGCTTCGATATTAATGTGAATAAAGTGAAGATCACCAATCCCGTCACCTCGCCGAACACTGACGGAATAGACATTGTTTCTTCTCAGAAAATTACTGTGTCAAACATGGATATTGCAACGGGTGATGACAATATTGCCATTAAGTCTGGGCTGGTCAACGGCACGGGAGCAGCATCGAAGGATATCACTATCCATGACTCCATTATGCGTGATGGCCACGGTATTTCTGTAGGGAGTGAAACCGCGAACGGTATCGGAAAGGTGACGATTAGTCGTGTCACCTTCCTGAATACGGAAAATGGCGTGCGCATTAAATCAGCCAGAGACAGAGGCAATGCCATAGGCCCTCTTATCGCCAGTCATCTCACCCTGTCCAATGTAAACACGCCAGTTCTGGTGACCAACAGCTACAGCGGCCAGGCAGGAGCACAAGGTGATACTTTTACGCAGCCGATAGAAACGAACCCGGTTACGGCTTCAACGCCAAAAATTAGTGGGATAGCCCTCTCAGATATAATGGCGACTAAAGCGACCTATGCCATGATTTTCAGCGGCCTGCCGGAATCCCCAATCCAGGATGTTTCGTTACATAACATAAAAATCGATGCAACATATGGCGTGCAGGCAAGATATGTCGCAGGTCATGGGAATGATGTGAGCATTTCCGTCAAGGAGGGGCCGGCATTGGAAAAAGGCCCGGATGCAATTCTGCAACTGAATTCAGGAGTAGACTAATGGAATGAACGGATAAATTCCTTGAACACTCTGGGTTTTTCAATGTCTGCTCTGTGCCAAAAGCGGGCGTTTCCAAATATGCATGCATTAATCGGTGGAGATCAGATCTCACTGCCTGGCCATGTAAACGCGCCGGAATCATCAGAGGCGTTTTCAGGGCTCTTGCCGGAAAGGTGTCAGCAAAGGCCGTCAGGCCTCTGAATCGCGCTGAGGGCTCTCCAGGGGGCAAAACCCTTTATGTTAAAAATCGCCTGGCGCTGACCGTATGATGAATATCTGCAGGAGGCAAGGAATACCGTGAAATGGAGAACCCTGAACTTAAAGCTATGCCAACTGATGAAAAGGCGGTACAGCTGGGTCTGCAACGTAAAGTTCATGAAATGGCCCACTACCTTCTTAAGTTCAAACGTCCTGTTCACTGAAATTTACCGTTCGCACCGAACACGATGTTCGGTCTTCAGATGAAGGACAGCGAGTCGGCTGTGGCTGAGAACGCTAAAGCAGTAAACCAGGCACAGGTTATTTTTGGCATTTTTACGCTGATTTCAGTTCTACTTTCGGTGGTAACTGGCGCGCTGATACGCCAGTTGGGCGATGAACCAGTTCAGGCACAGGCACTTGCAGCGGCTATTGGAGCTGGCGACCTGACTTCTTCGGTCACGCTGCGTTGAAGCAACACCTCTTGCCTGCTTGCCTCGCTGGACCGCATGCATTTGAGCCTGCGTACACCGGTGTCTCAGATTACAAATAAATTCACCTCTCAAATCTCTCATATATATGGAATTCGTATCCGTCGAGAGCTGTAAGGTAAATTACGTGATCTGGCTCTTTTTTATATGGCTATGGGCAGTATACTTTTTTAATCCTTCCAGCCTGACTATGCCTGATTGCTGCACCTCCTCTAGCTTCAGATAATCATGTTCATAAGCTCTTCTATGATTTTTAATCTCTGAAATAACGCGAGGATTGATTTTATAAATGCGATCTATTAATAAGCTGTCATGTTTTTATTATTAGGCGAAGGTTTTCATATAAGTGTAATGCGTTTCAGCCTGTAAAAAATGTGATCGTGACAGAGATCTCCCTTTAAGAGTTAGTATAATAAATTAGTGCCATCCAAAACATGCATTTAAAAAGCAGTCAAAGGCTATCGCTTTTTATACACATAATCTAATCTACAGACACTTTTTATTACACCTCCTGTGCTTTCCTTTTACGATTTTTTTTAATTAACTGAAAAATCCCTGTATGCAGGTTTACAAGCAATTTGTTTTTCTCATGTATTTATTACTTTTAAGGATGGATTATGAGATCTGACAAAATCACTCTTGTTTTAGGCTTTTTACTGGTTGCAACAGCTCGTCTGTCTGCCGCTTCTACTCTTCACAGTATGCCCATTACATCTCATTCGGTACATCCCTACGTTTTAATCGGTGATGCTAATGGCGGTAATGGCGGTGATGGTGGTTCTGGTGCCAACTCCCCGGGCGGCGATGGGGGTGACGGTGGTAATAACAGTGCCAGCGGTAACGGCAATGGTAGCGGTAATGATAATGGAACAGGAAATGGCTCTGGAGACGGCAATGGCTCCGGAGATGGAAATGGCGGTGGTGATGGTGGTGATGGTGGTGATGGTGCTTAATTAATTCACCGTAACATTTGGCCACAGCTGCCACATCTTGTGGCAGCTACTCATCAAGAGGTTTAATAACTATGTACAGAAAACGGTATTTATTAACCCTGGTCCCTTTATTTCACGGGATATTTTCCCTTCAGGTGTCAGCTAGTACTCAGATAGTGGCTGCCCCACAACTTTCTGCCTGTGAGAGCCAAAATGGTCAGGATGGGCAAAGCAACTCTCCTGATGGTCAGAATGGTAAAGACGGCGTTCCCGGTACTGATTGCCTAAATGGCGGCAAAGGAGGAAATGGAGCTCCGAATGGAGGCAATGGAGGCAATGGCGGCAATGGCGCCGGAGCAGAACCAGGTTCTCACCATAAACACCACAAACATCATAAAAACATGAGCCCGAGCGCTAATGGCGGAAATGGCGGCGACGGTGGTGCAGCTGATAACTCAGCTGGTGGTAATGGGGGAAACGGGGGCAACAATGACCAGCCCAAATCCATATAGGTGCATTATCAGATTTTTGAAACCCAGTTTATGTGCACTCACGATTATCACACACGCAGCCTGTGCCATTCCTTTCTATACCGTACAGAGATCAGCCATCGCTTTTGTCCTGATCGCAAACGGCGGCACCGGCGGTGATGGTGGCCCGGGCGAATCCGGTGGTAATGGAGGAAATGGCGGCAATGCCGGCACAGGAAATAACTCTGATGGAGGTAATGGCGGAAATGGGGGCACCAACGGCGCTGACGGTGGGGATGGCGGCGATGGGGGCAGTGGCGACAATTCGTCAGGTGGTGATGGTGGTGATGGTGGTGGTGATATTTAACCCTGAAGAGTAAAGACTGAGAGGAAGATATCTGATGCGAGAGATTATCCGGAAAGGCGTTTTCTTCATTATTTTTGTATCAGCTTTACTAAGACCTTTCGTTACCGTTTTCACGGTAACTTCTGCTGTTGTTACTGGTCTTGTCAGCTCGTCTGTATGGGCTGACGGTGACGGCGGAGATGGTGGAGATGGCAGTGGTGACGGTAACGGAGGGGACGGAGGAAATGCAGGTGCGGGCAGTAATGGAAATGGCGGAGATGGGGGGGATGGCGGTCAGGACGGTGGAAACGGGGGCAATGGCGGAAATGGCGATGGCTCGGGTAATGGCGGTAATGGCGGTGATGCAGGACCCGGGGGAGTAGGTGGTATGGGAGGGAGCGGAGGCAGTAATGGAGGCCATGACGGGGCCCCAGGCATGAGCGGTGCAAGGGCGTCAAAATAGTCTTGCTGTTGAGAAGATAACAAAATGAAAATCAGTCAGTCAGCTCCCCGATATTCCTGTATCAGGACCTGATGTTGTCCTGGCAGCCATCATGATTTTTTAGCATGTCCGCTTTGTGCCAGAAGCAGACCTGCTTATTAAAAGTAATGCACAAGTTCTTTTTCAATCCTTTCGACTGCCAGTTCTTAATGTTTTAACTATGCCGGCAAGCAATAAGCCCGCGTGATAAAAAAGCAGCCTAAATCGCCACGGATAATCCAGACACTTCCGAGCCGTTGATAATACTGGTTTTCATATTCTGTCGGTGACATCTGATCGCCAGAACTATGCAGACGCTTACTGTTATAAAAAATTTCGATGTAATCAAAAAAACGCTGCGGGTTTCTTCCCGCGTTCCGTAGATCTTTTTCTTTACCCGTTCACGCTTCAGCAACTGGAAAAAGCTTTCTGCAACTGCATTATTGTGGCAGTTACCTCGACGGCTCATGCTGCCCTCCAGTCCATGTGATTTCAGGAACGACTGCCACTCATGGCTTGTGTACTGACTGCCCTGATCAGAGTGAACCAGCACCTGTTTTTGGGGATTACGCCGCCATGCAGCCATTAGCAATGCGTTGAGGACAATGTTCTTTGTCATCCGGGATTGCATTGACCAGCCGATAACTTTGCGTGAGAACAGATCAACAACCACGGCAAGACAGAGCCAGCCTTCGTGGGTCCTGATGTAGGTAATGTCCGTTACCCAACGCTCATCCGGAGCATCCGGATTGAACTGTCGCTGGAGCCTGTTGGGCGGCACGATACTGGCCTCGCCTTTACGAGCACGCGGGCTCCGGTATCCGAACTGAGCTTTTATCCCGGCACGTTTCATCAGTCGCCAGACTCTTTTGACTCCGCACTGTTGCCCGCTGTCCCGCAGATTCAGATAGATCTTGCGATAACCATAGACGCATCCCGATTCCAGCCAGAACGGTTTAATCTGTCCTGTCAGTCTCAGGTCTGCCTGATGGCATTGTGAATGCGGCTCCTGAAGCCAGGCGTAAAAGCCACTGGGATGAACATCCAGCACCCGACAGAGCAGGCGAACAGGCCAGCAACGGGTGTTGTCACGGTTAAAGACGTTCCTCAGTCGGACAGCTTTGCTAAGTACGCCGCGGCTTTTTTTAATATGTCCCGTTCGTCGGTAACCCGCTTCAGCTCTTTCTGGAGACGGCGGATCTCAGCCGGAGCATCTGACTGTTCTTTATTACTTCTTTATCCAGGCGTAAGGGCCGTGGGTGGTGATATCAAGACGTATTGCAACGCTGGAAACAGAATAACCACGATCAACAACCTGTTTGACCGCTTCAATTTTAAACTCTTCGGGATAACGCTTACCGCTCATGGGCACCTCTCTTTAAGTCATCTTAAATGGCTCTGAGGTGTCTGTTAAACCTGTGGCGATTCAAAAACCCTTTTCAGAAAACCTTCGCCTCCCGAGCCGCCTTTGCCACCGGCTCCCCCGTTACCACCCTGTCCGCCGCTTCCGCCGTGGCCACCGGCACCACCAGCACCACCGGCACCACCCGCGCCGCCCGCTCCACCCGCGCCGCCCGCTCCACCGGCACCGCCCGCTCCACCGGCACCACCCGTTCCACCGGCACCACCCATTCCACCCGCTCCACCGGCATCGCCGCTGTCGCCGGAGCTGCCGGAATTTCCCCCGTTCCCGCCATTGCCGCCATTTCCCCCGTTTGTGCCTTTGCCCGCAGCTCCCCCTTTTCCGCCGGCGCCGCCGTTGTCACCACTGCCCTTGACGCCGTCGCTGCCTGCATGAGGCACGGCAGACTGATCTGAGGATGCGACATCTGCTTCGCTGGCCGTCTGGGCCAGCGAGTAAACCGGATACGCCACTGCCAGTGCAGCGGCCATCAAAACTGTACAGAATCTGGTCTTTTTCATAAGGAGTTCCTGTGCTGTGAAAACTGAATGCTCCTGCCCGCCCGGACAAAGGCAGGAGCTGTAGTCGGGTAATCAGCCAGACATCAGTCGCCGCCATCACCGCCGTTACCGCCATCGCCGCCATCGCCACCGCTGCTGTCGCCGCCGCCACTGCTGCTGTTGCCGGCATCGTTTCCGTTTCCATCCTGACTGCCGTTGGCGTTTCCGGTGCCGTTGTTGCTGTTGTTGCCCTGATTGGCACCGTTGCCGTTTTTACTGCCGTTGTCATTGTTTGAATTGTTGCCGTTCTGACTGGAATTTCCGGCACCGTTGCCGTCATTTCCGCCCTGGCCGCCCTGCCCCCCTTGACCACCCTGACCACCCGTACCGCCAAACGCGCCTCCTGCTCCGCCCTGTCCCCCGGCCCCGCCGGCACCCCGGCCCCGACGAGAAGGAAGGTGGCTTTAGGGCTGCTTAGGGCAATGCCTGATGCAGGGCATCATACTGCCTCGCCATCCCCTGAGCCGAGTACAGCAGCACCATACTCACTAACACAGTCATATTTTTAAATTTCACGATGCTTCCTCTTATCATTGATGAAATAAATTTATTTTCTGCGCTGAATGGGTATTACAGTTTTTCTGCGATGGTATTCACTGGTGCAGCAGCCTCCTTTATTTTCAGGATTTGTATGTACTGAAATAAAAGCCAACTCCTGTTTTCCCTGCCGGATTTATTATGCTGAGCAGAGAGGCATGATTATCACCCACTGTGTTAATGCAGTGTTAAATATATTGCACATCCCTTTAATGATTGCCATATTCAAGGTCCGGTTCATTTGTTTCGCTATGTTTTATTTTATTTCTTTTGCAATGACATTAAACCGTGATTAAACATACCCGGGCCAACCCGCGGGGCTGGTTTCTGGGGTTTGCGCACAGAAATAAAGTAATCGCCCCCAGGTTGGTGCAGCCTGTTGGCACAGGGTTTCTGCGTTAACATGCCGGGATCCGAAAAGCACCAAAAGCGGACGTTTTGATAGTTGTCAGTGGGGAGATATTTCAAACAGAATGAGAACATCTTCGCCATTCACCCGGACATAACTAAAAGGAAAATGGCCTGAGATTACACCGAATGCAAATATCTCCAGGGGTTGAATGAAATGTCTCGTCAAAGTAATTGATTTCAGCCCTTGAACGTAATGCTGACTCAAGGAGAGAGTGAAAGATGAATAGCTGATGGTATCCCCGATTACTGTCAGTAACCACAGGTGTGCTGGTGAGAACAACTTTGAACGTCCGCTCCTCGCTCTTAGCGGACATTCATCTGCACAGTCTTCGCGCTCTGCCTGAAGCAGGCGTTGCTATCCATGCAATCTCTATGGAGCAAGTCCAGGGAGGTTTAGATATTCTCTGGCCGCTGAATAATAATAAACAGAATAAAATCCGTCTGGCGATGATAAATATGGCCTCGCTCCCTTGTGAAAACCTTCTCCCTCAATGGCTATAAATTCATAGTGGCTGTGAAGTAATTGTTATTTTTAACACCTTTAATTCACTGAATCAAAACAACGCTATACATATCTCGATAACTGGTAAAAAATTGGTTGCATCTGTTCTCATTAGAAATGATTTCGGTGCTAAAAGCCTGCCTGTCAAAAGTGCTGTGTAATCTATCGTCGATTTAAACATTTTAAGCACCTCCTGAATCTTGCTTATTTTTTCTCCGGTTGATATAAAAAAAATGCAGCGCTGCTTAGTCTGTTTAAATTAAAAACTGGAGAGTCGAATATGGAAATTTTGAATGCCACGCAGCTGGAAAAGGTTGCTGGTGCTAACGCTAATAGTGGTTATAGCCCCGACTGCGCCGGAGGATCATCCAGAGGCAGTCTTAGTGGAGACGGCGGTAGCGGAAGATCAAACTCAGGCAACTGCGGCAGTGATGGGTGCTCATGGTAAATGAAAGTTAACCCAAAGTTAATAAAAGGCATATCGACTGGTTTGGGTATATTGATAGCGGCCTCATTGCTGAGCGGTGCAAATGTGGCGTTCAATTGTTGGTTTACTGCGCCAGAAAGGCTGTCTAAACCGCTAGTCATGATGTTAACTTTCTATAGCGCAATAAAAATATCTCATGTCGTTCTGTCTTTTATTTTTTCAAGCAAATAAATATCAGCACCTAATAAATTAAAGGCTCGCTTTGCGGGTCTTTTTCGTTGTCGTGCCTCGATCGGCGCACCTCTCAGCAATAGTGTTTCGCTCACTGAGCGGCGCTGCACTTATTCCAGCCTCAACCGGCTAAAGAATTTAAGATACGCCGATTCGCCCACCCATTTAAGTGACCTTCAACGGCGCAGACTTAGCAGAGGGTAAAAACCTTTTCAGAACGCGCCACCGCACTCTGCCCCAGATTGAAAGCCGCGCTTTGCCATGCGGCACCCCTCCATTACACTGTGCCCATCGCGTATCACCTGTATGGATAAAAGAAATGATAATTGAAAAAGCGGATGAGCCGTTTCTGCACACCTTTTTCGGCGAGCCGGTAGAGAAGCTCGAGCCTGATTCCGCGCAGGCGGAATCAATACGCCAGGCGCTGTACAGCGCGCGGGCGCAGCGGATGGTTGAAGTCGAGAGCGACTGGAAGCGCAACGCGCTTTTCCTCGCGCTGTTCGTGTTTCTCTATGGCGCGCTGGGCGCCTCGCTGACGCTGGATCTTTCGCATACCACCGGTCATAAAAGCCTCGACTACGCGCTGCAGGCGGTGCCGGTGCTGATCGCCTTCTCCGGCTTTTTCCTGTCGCTGCTGTTCCTGTTTGTCACCCGCAGCAGCGCCCGTCGGCTGCAAAACTGGGAGCGCTCAATCATGCTGCTGGAGAAGTACACCGGCGGCAATCTGTATAAGCAGATCATGGATCTCGGCGCGCGCACGACCCACTACTCGTTTTCCGCGATTAACGTCGCGCTGGCGCTGTTTATCTGCGTGACCTGGGTGGTGATGTATAACTTCTTTACCTTTACCACCAGCGGCGTGATCGGCAGCGTGATCTCGCTGTTTATCACCACGATGACCTATGTGATCCTGGATATTCAGCTGCTGAAGCCGCACCGTCTGGATCATGAAGTGCCGCTCGGGCTGGAGAAAGAGGAAGAGCGCAACGAGAAGTAAGCGCAAAGCAGCACGCCGCAAATGCGGCGTGCTGCTTTAGTTAATAAGGTGCCAGCGTGACTTCAGTCAGGTTCTGACACCTTCAGTGACGCGCTTGAGTCAGCGATCAGCGGCTCGGATGGTTTACCTCGATCGGACGCAGATCGAACAGCAGTACTTCGGCATTGTCGCCTTCGCTAAAAGTCAGGCTGCTCTCGTTGCGCACGCGCGCGCCGTCGCCCGCGTTAAAACGCATGCCGTTTACCGTTACGCTGCCGCGCGCAACGTGGATATAGGCGTAGCGCGTCTCGTCCAGCGGAAAGGTCTGCTGCTCGTCGCCATCAAACAGACCGGCGTAGAGGCGCATATCCTGACGCACCGACAAGGCACTATCTTCACCCTCAGGCGAGACGATCAGACGCAGCTGTCCGCGTTTTTCGCTTTCCGGCACCGAAATCTGCTGATAGCCGGGCGGCGTTCCTTTTTCAGCCGGCACAATCCAGATCTGCAGAAAGTGTACGCCTTCGCTTTTCGAATGGTTGAATTCGCTGTGGGTCACGCCGCTGCCCGCGCTCATCAGCTGCACGTCGCCGGGAACGATAACCGAACCGGTGCCCATGGAATCTTTATGCTCCAGCGCCCCTTCCAGCACGTAAGAGAGGATCTCCATATTGGAGTGCGGATGCGCGCCGAAACCGCGTGAAGCCGCAACCCGGTCGTCGTTGATCACCAGCAGGTCGGAAAAACCGCTCTGTTTCGGATCCCAGTAATTCGCAAACGAAAAGGTGTGGCGTGAGTTCAGCCAGCCGTGGTCGCCATGGCCGCGTTGCTCTGACAGTCGTTGCTCAATCATGGTCTGCTCCTGTGTTGTAAGGGGGAAGCGCTTTTGCCCTTCCGATGGAACAGACAATACCGTAAACTAAAATTCTTAAAAATCGGCTGAAATGGCAATCACTGTCACAAATAAGTGGACAATATGCAGACTGAAGATCTTCGTATTTACGTCGCTGTGATCCATGCGGGCAACTTTACCGCCGCTGCGGAACAGCTGATGCTCTCCAAGCAGTACGTCAGCCGCCGAATGGCCGCGCTGGAAGCGTCGCTCGGCTCGCAGCTGCTGATCCGCAACACGCGAAAACTATCAGTGACCGAGGCGGGTATGCTGTTTCTGACCCATGCGCAGCGCATTCTTGATGACATCCACGAGGCGGAGCAGGCGATGTCGACGCGGCGACAGGAGCTGCACGGCACCTTTCGCATCAGCATGCCGATGTCGTTCGGCATGAGTCATCTGTCACCGCTGATCGCGCAGTTCCTGGCGCAGCATCCCGCGCTGCAGTTTCACATCGAGCTGGCAGATCGCTATGTCGATATGATCGGCGAAGGCTTCGATATGGCGATTCGCATCGGCGCGCTGGCGGATTCAACGCTGATTGCACGCCGCCTTGGCGAGCAGCGGCGTCTGATCTGCGCCAGCCCCGCCTATCTGGCGCGCGCGGGTACGCCGGAGACGCCGGAGGATCTCGCTCAGCACGCCTGTCTGCGCTACGGACGAGAAGCCCTTAGCGGCTGGGAACTGCAGCTGGCGGGAAAAAGCAAAAGCGTGATGGTTCAGGGCCCGATGTTAAGCAATAACGGCGAGGTGCTGCGCGACGCGGCGGTCGCCGGACTGGGGCTGGTTCTGCTGCCGGGATTTATTGTCGAGCCGGCGCTAAAGCGCGGCGAGCTGGTGAGCGTGCTGGAGCCGTATCAGCCCGCGCCGCTCTGCCTGAATGCGGTCTACCCGCAGCATCGCCAGCGCAGCGAGGTCAATCGCGTGCTGCTGAACTTTTTACAGGCGCAGCTCGGAGGGAAAGCGGGCTGAGTAGCCCGCCTGAGATCACAGCGATACGTAAAGATGCAGCACGCGCACCAGCTGGGTGACGAAGCCATATTCGTTATCGTACCAGGAGACGGTTTTCACCAGCTGCAGGTCGCCCGCTTCGCTGATCTCCGTCTGGGTCGCGTCGAAGACAGAGCCGTAAGGCACGCCGATAACGTCGGTAGAGACGATCTGATCCTCGGTATATTTAAAAGATTCATTGTTCTCGCAGGCGCGCTTCAGCGCCGCGTTAATCTCGTCAACCGTGACTTTCTTATCCAGAACCGACACCAGCTCAGTGACCGAACCGGTTTTGGTCGGCACGCGCTGCGCGTGGCCCTTCAGCTTGCCGGTCAGCGCCGGGATCACCAGGCCGATCGCCTTCGCCGCGCCGGTAGTGTGCGGGATAATATTTTCCGCCGCGGCGCGCGAAGAGCGGAAATCTTTACCGCGCGGCCCGTCTACCAGCGCCTGGGTGCCGGTATAGGCGTGGATAGTGGTCATGGTGCCGACCTTGATGCCGAAGTTATCGTGCAGCGCTTTCGCCATCGGCGCCAGGCAGTTGGTGGTGCAGGAGGCGACAGAGATGATTTTATCTTCCGCGCTGATGGTGTCGTGGTTGACGTTGTAGACGATGGTTTTCATCTCGCCGGCTGGCGCGGAGATCAGCACCTTGCCCGCGCCGGCATCAAGATGCGCCTGCGCTTTTTCCGCCGAGGTATAGAAACCGGTACATTCGATAACCACGTCAACGCCCAGCGATCCCCACGGAATATTCTTCGCCTCTTTCTCGGCGAAAACCGTAATTTTCTTGCCGTTGACCAGCAATGCATTGCCATCCACGCCGACGTCGCCATGGAACGCGCCGTAGTTGGAGTCATACTTCAGCAGGTAGGCGAGCATCTCCGGCGAGGTGAGATCGTTGATCGCCACCACCTCCACCGCTTCCTGCTGTTCCAGAATTCGTCTTAAAACCAGACGGCCAATACGTCCAAAACCGTTGATGCCAATCTTCTTCATGGTGATCTCCCACTTCCGGTAACACGGCGTGTTTAAGGTGAATAACGGGTGAATCTGCGCATCAGATCATTACTGCATAACAACGTTGCACTGCGGTGAAGCAGCAGAGTATAGCCCGAGCGGGTTGGGGAGATTTGTCAGCAAGAGGCGCGAAAAAAAGAGGAACAGGCAGAAAAAAACCGCCGCTGGCGGTTTAATCCTTGAAGCGTTTACGCCTGAACATGGCGTTCTGTTTACTGCGGTTCACCTTTCGTCTGGCGTAGGCCATGATGGTGGTCCAGTCGGGATCGGCGGTGTTTTTCATATAGTGGCTTAACGCCTCCGCCAGCTCGCTCCAGGCTTGCACCTGAAGCTGCGCGTCGCTGGCGAGGGAGCTTTTAAGCGTATCGATAAGCCCGTCGACCTTCTTCTTTACATCCGGCAATTTTTCGCCTGTCTGATACCCTGCTGCAATGCGCCTTAATTCCAGCGCGTAATGGTCAATATCGACCTCTGTTATATACAAATATACCTCTGCTCTTTCTGGCCTGACCCATAAGCATAGCGGTTTAAGCCGTATGCGTTACGCAAAAGCGGTATAAAATTACCGCCGCTTTTGCTGACAAACGGGCAGCGAAGGTAAAGGGCCGAATCGGCCCTGTTGCCGCCTCAGAGGGTACGGAATACCGCAACCATATGGCGCAGCTGCCCGGCGCGCTCGGCCAGATTGTCCGCTGAGACCGCTGACTGCTCCACCAGCACCGCATTCTGCTGGGTCACCTGGTCCATCTGATTCACCGCGATATTAACCTGCGAAATGCCGCTGCTCTGCTCCGCCGAAGAAGAGGAGATATCACGGATCAGCTGCGAGGTCTGCTCGATGGCGCTCAGGCTCTGCTTAACCTTATCGCCGGCGCTTTGCGCCATGCTGATCCCTTCCTGAGCCTGGCCGACCGAATGCTCAATCAGACTTTTAATCTCCTTCGCGGCGCGGGCGGAACGCTGCGCCAGCGCGCGCACTTCTGTGGCGACCACCGCGAAGCCCTTGCCTGATTCGCCGGCGCGGGCAGCTTCTACCGCAGCGTTAAGCGCCAGGATATTGGTCTGGAACGCGATGCTGTCGATAACAGAGGTAATCTCTTCAATCTGGCTTGAGCTGCCGCGGATCTTCTGCATCGACGCCATTACGGACGCCATCGCCTCGCCGCTCATCTGGGCCGCCTGAGTGGCGGATACCGCTTTGTCCGACGCGAAGCGGGTATTGTCAGCGTTCTGCTGAATAATCGAGGCCAGCTGCTCCATGCTGGCTGCCGTTTGCGCCAGCGAGGCTGCCTGCTCTTCGGTGCGGGAAGAGAGATCGCCATTGCCCTGCGCTATCTCTTCAGAAGAGCTGGCGATGGTAGCGGCGTGGCTCTTAATATCGGAAACCAGCCGGGCAAGATGCTGCTGCATCTTCATCAGCGCGTTCAGCAGCGCAGCCATCTCATTGCTGCCGCCGATATGCAGCGTCGAGGTGAGATCGCCCTCAGCAACTTTGCTGGCGAGGCGAACCGCATCCTGCAGCGGGCGCGTAACCGAACGGCTGATCATCAGCGCCATAAAAATCGCCACCAGCGCGACCGCCAGCAAACCGGCCAGCAGCGTATACTGCCCATGACGACGGGTATCGATCTGCTTCTGCATCATCTGAGCGAGACGCTCGCCGTTCTGCTCGCCAATGGCGCTGAACTCATTGATTGCCTTAGTAAAGATTTGAACATATTCCACCGGCGCGACGCTGGCGCTTTTGCTGACGAAAATATGGTCGGCCAGCTGCAGCGCGGCCAGGGCCTGACGATTCGCCTCCTGCGCGGCGGCGCTGAAGTCCGCTGCCAGCGCCGGCTCAATGGCATACACCTTTTCCAGATTGGCGTTAAACTGATCCAGCGCCGCTTTCCCCGCCTCTATCTGATAGCTCATGCGGCTGAAGTCGCTCTCGGAGATAGTGCCGGAGGCGATCAGCGAGGTGCCGCCGGCTCGGATCTGTCCCAGCGTCTCAGTGAGCTGCGGCAGCCGAATAAAAATGCTGTTAATCAGCTGGTAAGTATTCAAATCGCTGTCGAGAGACATACCGTAGTAGTCCAGCACGTCAAGATTCGCGCTCAGCATAATTTGAATAAGGTGGGCGTGCTCGGTCAGGCTGTCCGCGAAGGTAAGCGCGCCGCCGTTGATATCGCTCTGCAGCTTCACCCAGGCCTGCGCCATTTTATCCAGACGCTGAAGCGGTTGTGCGCTGGGGTCCTGCTGCTTCAGCTCCGTCTGAATAAGGTCGGTCTGCTGGTTAATTTCGTCTACCAGCGCCATGCGCGGCGGGTTATCAGGCTTTTTCAGCGCGATAGCGATGGCGGTTTCTGCACGGTGACGCTGCAGCAGATTCAGCAGCTTCAGCATATGTTTTTCTACCGGAATGCCGCCCAGCTCCTGTTGTTTAGCATCGATAGCCTGATTTCCCGTCTGAATAAACAGCGTTGTAGGTAAAACAAACAAAATCAGGGCGAATATGCCCAGAATAAGAAATTTGACGGGCAGGTTAATTTTATCAAGCAGGTTTTTCATCATTTTTCATCCTGGTAAGACTGTCTGGTGGCATTCGGCAATAAGCGCAAAAATAAGCCTGGCTAATATCTTTAATAGATAGCCGGGGCGTTGCTGCTAATAGTCTCAGGCGCAGTTGTTCATAAAAAGCACGGCAAAAATATGCGGCAGAAATGGATTATAGGTTGCTAACGGTGATTTACCACCCAGAGTACAGGCAATATTTACTGGTTATTCAAACTAAGCCAAATTGAAAAATAGGCTCACATTACAATAACTTGTAAAATCCTGTCGGTGCGAAGCACCAGCTTATCGTAAGCGATCATGGAGGATAATTTTTTATTACTATCTAAAGCTAAAGTTTACCCGACCGATGCCGATACACCGAGCCCAGCGTTTTTCCACGATTAAACATGATTCCCAAAAAATAAATAACCGGGTTAATCTTGCTACATAATGGCGTAAGGGTCAGCCCTGCAAATAATTGACTGTTTAATTTTTCTTCGCAATAAGGTGCCTGTTTCAGGGCGTGCGGAAACAGAGGAAATTTACTGAAAAAAAGCGGCAAAAGTCACCGACCCGCGCGGAGATGTTTAGTGAGGGTGATCTTTAACGCACAACAGTCCTGTCAGGGCTGAGCGTTATCGTTAAGTTTGCTGCGCGCGAGCCATGCCTTCCAGCGATTTTCCACCAGATGGTAGCGATAGCCTGTGGAATCGTCGCGCCTGAGCCACCGCTCTTCAAAAGACTCATCGCTGCGGATCCAGCGTTCAAACTGCTGGCGCTCAGCCTCTTCACTCATCGTCACGTTATTTTTCTCGCTGTTTCCCGCTTCGTTTAACCAGAGTATAGACCATTGCCGCTGGCCGCCGCGCTGCGCTGTCCAGCAAACGCCGGGCTATACGGCGGGATACCCTTTTTGCCTTTGCCTGCGAGCACCGGCAGAATGCCTGCTAAGCCGGGCGCAACCGGCTGACAGGCAGCCTGGTTACTCTGTGATTCCCTTCACGAATTAACGCTTTCAGTAAAGGTGTACCAGAGATAATAAATTGTACAGGAATGCCGTTTAGTTGATTAACTATTAACTAATTAGCCAGCCTGATGCTGAATAAGTAATTAATCCTTTTCACGAATTAAATTTTAGCTCTGCAGCTCAATATTGAAATATTGCCTTTCTGATTTCATAGTTCAGCTATATAGAGATTTTCTCTCTGGGTGAGGTGACGGTATGTTTCAACGACGCAGTGGTGCGGGTAATTCTGCGGAAAACCCGGAAAGAGCGCGTGAAGCGGGACGCAAAGGCGGCCAGATTAGCGGCAGCATATTTAAAAACGGCCGCGAACGTACGGTGGAGGCCGAACGAACCGGCGGCAAAATCAGTCGACGCCCCTCATGCGAAAAAACGGCGCATTAAGCGTGCTGCCCTGCCTGAACGGGTGAGCAGCCGCTGCAAACAGCTTACGCGCCGGGCTGCACGCTGAAAGAGCGCAGGCCAGGCGATGAAACCGCAGCCTGCTATCCGACCCAGAAATCACGGGGTGTGAATAAATCCCTGCAGAAATCCCTAAGTCGTAATCCAGCAAGTTGTCAGTCACTGCAGCAGCCTGAAGCATGCAGAAAGTAAAAAAGCAGGAGAGGTTTTTCCATGCTTCTGGGTCATTATTAACCGGCTTATCTCACTTAATATTGCCAGCCCTTTTTTGCCACGCCCGGGAAAGGCATCAGGTCACGCTTTAAGATCTTGTCGGGGTCTGATAAAAGGCGCGCCTGTATGCCCGCTATCTCCTCTCTTTCGTTCAGAAGGCGGAGAAAAAATTAAACTTAACCGATCGCTCAGTTTTTTAAGCCTGTTTAAGCACAGGCTTTTTTTTATTATTTTTACCTCTCTTTGCCCCGCCTCTATTCGAACGCACAACGCGTTCGCAATCTGTACTTTCGTGAGCGCCCTCGCAAAACGCACTTTTGTCGCGCTGCCCCTCTTGTGTAAAAAAATCGCAGGCGTATAAAAAATATCACTTCACACATTTTTGTGAAAACAGAAAGTACTTCACAACTGGTTTAGGAACCTCACATGTCGCAACTCAAATTCGCAACACGCCTGAACTCCTTTGCCTCCGGCGCACACCGCTACTGGCCAGATCTAAAGGGCAAGCCTTCGGTGCTGCAGATGATCGCGCGCGCCGGAACCGTTAAAGGTCTGACACACCTCGACCTGAACTACCCGCAACATATCACCCAGGCTATTCCAACGATGCGTCAGGCAATCGAAGACGCCGGGCTGGCGGTCAACGGTATGCAGATGCGCTGGGACGCGCCGCAGTTCAAAATCGGTGCCTTTACCCATCCCGACGCCGCTATTCGCCGCGAGGCGATCGAATTAACCAAGCGCGGCATCGACGCCGGGCGCGAATTTGGTGCCAGCCTGATGACGCTGTGGATGGGTCAGGATGGCTTCGACTACTGCTTTCAGGCCGATTACAAAAAAATGTGGGAAGACGCGGTAAGCGCAGTGCGTGAAGTTGCCGACTATGCGCCCGATATCGACGTCAGCATTGAGTACAAGCCCAACGAGCCGCGCGCCTACAGTATCTTTCCTAACGTCACCACCTGCCTGCTGGCGGTAGAAGAGGCGGGAAGTCCTAACCTCGGCATTACGCTGGATTTCGCCCATGTGCTGTTCGCCAACGAGATCCCCGCCTATGCGGCGGCGATGGTGGCGCGCCGCTCTCGCCTGCTGGGGCTGGATCTTAACGACGGCTGGGGCAAACGCGACGACGGCCTGATGGCGGGATCGGTCAATCCGCGCGCCACGCTGGAGTTTCTCTGGCAGATGCAGCGCGACGGCTATCAGGGCGCCTACTACTTCGACACCTTCCCGGACGCCAGCGGGCTCGACCCGGTGCGCGAAGCCGAAACCAATATTGCCACGGTCACCCGTCTGCTGAGGCTGTGCGAACAGCTCAATGATAACGCCGCACTGTTCGACGCCATCGGGCGTCAGGATGCGGTGACTTCTCAGCAGATCGTAAACGACATTATGCTTGCCAGATAACCACTGTCGCGCTTGCACCAGGACCCCCCTACAACGAGAACGCAGGATAATAAAATGAAAAAACTCTTACTCTCTGTACTCGCCTCTTCGCTGTTCTGCAGCAGCCTGTACGCCGCCGAGCTTACGCCGCTGCAGTCCGACACCGAGCCCGATCGCACCGACTGGACGCAGCTCGACAGCAAATATGGCGCGCTGCCGAAAGTTGACAGCAAGCTGAAGATTGGCGGCGTGTCGAAAACCCTGACCAATGAGTACTGGCGCTCCCTCGGCGAAGGCTACCAGAACGTTGCGAAAAAATATGGCTTCACCGTCGCCTATCAGGCCGCCGCCAACGAAGACGATCAGCTTGGCCAGCTCTCTATCGCTGAGACGCTTATTTCACAAGGGTTCAACGGGCTGCTGGTGTCGCCGCAAACCGACATCAACCTTGAACCCGCGCTGGAGAGCGCCAACGCCAAAAATATTCCGGTGGTCAACGTTAACGACGCGGTGATGCCGAACGCCCGCTATTACGTCGGCAACGTGCAGAAAGATAACGGCGTGCGCGTCGCCAAATGGTTTATTCAGCACTATCCGCAGGGCGGCAAGGTCGCGGTGATCGAAGGTCAGCCCGGCGTCTATGCCGCAGGCCAGCGCACGCGCGGCTTTAAAGAGACGCTACAGGTGAACGGCAAGTTCAACATCGTTGCCAGCGTGCCCGCCAACTGGAGCCGTGAACAGGCCTTTAACGCCGCGTCCACCATCCTGCAGCAGCATCCCGATCTTATCGGTTTCTATGCCAACAACGACACCATGGCGCTTGGCGTGGTAGAGGCGGTGCGCTCGCTGAACAAGGCCGACCAGACCAAAATTTTCGGCACCGACGGCATCTCCGACGCCTACGCTTCGATCAAGCGCGGCGAGCTGACCGGCACCGTCGACAGCTTCCCGGTGCTGACCGGCGAAGTAGCGATGGACGTTATGCTGCGGCTGATCAACGGTCAGAAACTGTCACGCGTGATTTCAACGCCGCAGGCGCTGATCACCAAAGAGAACGTCGAGGCGTTTTCCACCAAAGACAACAACAAGCTGCGCCAGCTGTTAGCCCAGCAATAACGCAGGCGGAGGGGATATGGAAGAGTTTCGCTTAACGATGCGCGGCATCAGCAAAACCTACGGTAGCGCCGCCGCTTTACAGAATGTCGACTTTTCCGTGAAGCCGGGTGAAGTACACGCGCTAATTGGCGAGAACGGCGCGGGTAAGTCAACGCTGCTCAATATCCTCTCCGGCGTGCGGCTGGCGGATAGCGGCGAAATCAGCGTGAACGGCACAGCGGTGCAGATGAAAAATCCGCTTAGCGCACGCCAGGCCGGCATCGCGATGATCCATCAGGAGCTACAGCACGTGCCGGAGCTCTCCGTGGCGCAGAATATGTTTCTTGGCAGGCCGATCACCCGCGCCGGCGGCCTGTGGGTCGACAAGCAGGCGCAGCTGGCGCGCGCGGCGCTGCTGCTCAAACAGCTCGATCCCACTATCGATCCCGCCGCGCCGATCAAAAGCCTCAAGGTCTCGCAGCAGCAGATCGTGGAAATCGCCCGCGCCCTGCTGGATGACGCCAAAGTTATCGCCATGGATGAGCCGACCTCAAGCCTGACGCCGCGCGAGTTCGATCGCCTCGCCGAGCTGATCGGCGACCTGAAAGCGATGGGCGTCTCGCTGATCTACGTCTCGCACAAGATGAATGAAATTTTCCGCGTCTGCGATCGCGCCACTATTATGCGCGACGGCCGCCAGGTCGGGGTGGTGAATATCTGTGACGAAAACGAAGAGAGCATCGTCGCCCGCATGGTCGGGCGCAAAATCGAGAAGCTTGCCCACAACGCCTGGGTGACCGATCGGGAGGTGCTGAGGGTAGAGAATCTGGCGCGCGGCAGTGAGATCTCCCCCGCCAGCTTCAGCGTGCGGGCCGGCGAAGTGTTAGGCATCGCCGGGCTGGTCGGCGCGGGACGCACCGAGCTGCTGAAGCTGATTGCCGGGCTGGACAAGCGCAGCGGCGGCAGCGTGTGGGTTAACGGGCAGCCGGTGCGCAACCACGACGTCAGCGCGGCGATCCGCGCCGGCATCGGCCTGGTGCCGGAGGACCGCAAAAAAGAGGGCATCATCAAAGCGCGCGCGGTGAAGATGAATATGGCGCTGCCTTCTCTGCGCCAGTTCACCCGCGCAGGCCTCGTCAGCACGGAGAAGCTGAACCGCGCGGCGCAGGAGGTGATGAGCGATTTGAAACTGCGTCCGCTCGATATTGAGAAAACCATTGGCACCCTGAGCGGCGGCAATCAGCAGAAAGTGATTATCGGACGCTGGGTCGCGGCGGACGCCAATGTCTTTTTATTTGATGAGCCGACGCGCGGCATCGATATCGGCGCCAAGTCGGAAATCTATAACCTGATTGAAAAGCTGGCGCAGGCCGGAAAAGCGATCGTCGTGGTGTCGTCGGAGATGACCGAAATTATCCGCATCTCCGACCGCGTGCTGGTGATGCGCGAAGGCAAAATCACCCGGGAATTAACGGGTGACGCCATTACCGAAGAGAACATCGCCCGCTACGCGATTAACGATCTGGAATCCGCTTAACGTTTCTCCCTGCTAAGTTTAAAAAAGGCCCTGACTATGATGACGCAACTTCCCCATCGCGCGACGACGCCGGTTTCGTCGCTGTTAAAGTTTAATCTGCGCGACGCAGGCACCTTAATCGGACTGCTGATAATTATTATTACCTTCTCATTTCTATCGCCGGTCTTTTTTTCCGTGCCGAACCTGCTGAATATTTTGCAGCAGTCGTCGATTAACGCCCTAATTGCGCTGGGCATGACGCTGGTGATTATTTCCGGCGGCATCGACCTCTCCGTTGGGCCGACGGCGGCGCTCTCGGCGGTGCTGGGCGCCACCCTGATGACCTCGGGCGTGCCGGTACCGCTGGCGATCTTCGCGACGCTGGGCATCGGCGCGCTGTGCGGCGTTTTCAGCGGTTCGCTGATCGCCTATGCGGGTCTTCAGCCCTTTATCGTTACGCTCGGCGGCCTGTCGCTGTTCCGCGCCATTGCGCTGATCTACACCGGCGGCAACCCGGTATTTGGCATTCCGCTGTCGTTTCGCAGCCTGATTAACAGCACGCTGTTCGGCATTCCGGGGCCGATTCTTATCGTCGCGGTTATCTCGCTGCTGCTGTGGGTGGTAATGAATAAAACGCCGCTGGGGGAATATATCCTCGCTATAGGCGGCAATGAAGAGGCGGCGCGCGTCGCGGGCGTGCCGGTCAAGCGCACCAAGGTCACTGTTTATGTGGTCTCCGGCGCGCTGGCGTCGCTGGCCGCGCTGATCCTGATTGGCCGTCTGGGCGCGGCCGAGCCGACCATCGGCAACCTCTGGGAGCTGGACGCTATCGCGGCGGCGGCGATCGGCGGCGCCTCGCTGATGGGCGGTAAAGGGAGCATCTTCGGCACCCTGATCGGCGTCATTATTCTCGGCGCGCTGCGTAACGGTCTGACGCTGCTTAATATTCAGGCTTTTTATCAATTGCTTGCCACCGGCCTGATTATTATCATAGCGATGTTGATCGACAGAGCGACCCGAGGCAATTGATGAAGCTAGATCCGCGAGCCATTGGCGCTCAAATCCGGATGCGCATTCCACAGCTGACGCCGCTTGAGCGGCGCGTGGTAGAAGCGATCCTTGCACGCACGGACATTAGCGAGCGCACCTCATTAAAAGAGATCGCGCAGGAAAATAATGTTTCCGAGGCGATGGTAGTCAAGATCGCTAAAAAGCTTAACTTCTCCGGATTCCGGGATTTCAGAAGCGGTTTAATTTATTACAACGAATCTGAAGTGGCCGGTCTGCACGCGGAAATTGAACCAGACGACTCGTCCGAACAATTACTGGCGAAGGTATTCAGAACCTCTATTCAGGCGATAGAAGAGACGATGTCGATTCTCGATATCTCTGAGTTTAATCGCGCGGCGGATATTATTTTTAAGGCGCGTCATATCGATCTCTATGCGGTCGGCGGATCAGCGACGGTGGCGCGCGATCTCTCGCACAAGATGCTGAAGATCGGCATCAAGTCCACCGCCTACGACGACGCCCATATTATGCTGATGTCCGCAGCAGTATTGTCTGACGACGACGTTGTTATCGCTATCAGCCATACCGGCTCCACGCGCGCCGTAAACGACCCGGTAAAACTGGCGGCGCGCAACGGCGCTAAGGTCATTGCTATCACCAACTACGCCGAGTCGCCCGTGGCGCGCAACGCGCATGTGGTGCTTAATTCAACCTCTCAGGGATCGCATCTGCTCGGAGAAAACGCCGCTTCGCGTATTGCGCAGCTAAATATTCTTGATGCCTTATTTGTGGCGATCGCCAAAAAAGACCTCAAGCGCGCGGAGCGGAATTTAATGAAAACTCAGCATGCGGTTCAGGATCTTCGGGAATTCTAACCATGAGTAAAATTGTCGTCGTCGGTAGCCTGCATTACGACATTATGCTGGACGCGCCCCATCGCCCGGAAAAAGGCGAGACGGTAATGGGCACCGCCTGCCGCTATAAATTTGGCGGTAAAGGCGGCAATCAGGCGCTGGCGGCCGCGCGTGCCGGCGCAGAGGTATATTTTATCGGCGCGGTGGGAGCGGACGAGCCGGGCCGGTTTCTGCTCTCCGCCCTGCAGGCGGGCGGCGTCAACATTGACGGCGTGCAGATGGTGGACGGCATCGCGTCGGGCATGAGCGTGGCGATCAGCGACGCGGAAGGCGACTACGGCGCGGTGGTGGTATCGGGGGCTAACCAGCATATCGCGCCAGACGCGCTGCGCGGCGAACCGCTGTGGCGCGACGCCGCGATGCTAATCCTGCAGAATGAAATCGCCGCCGAAACCACTCTTCTGGCGGCGACGGCGGCGCAGGCGCGCGGCATTCCCGTCTGCATCAATGCGGCACCCGCGCGGGAGCTGGAGCCGGCGCTGATTGCCTGTATCGATCTGCTGGTGGTTAACGCCGTAGAGGCGCGCGATATGTGCGGCGTCACGGTCGAGGATCTCGCCTCGGCCAGGGTCGCCGCCGAGACGCTCGCCCAGCGCTTTCGTCAGGTGGTGATAACCGCTGGCGAGCACGGCGTTGCCTTCTGCCAGCAGGGCGCGGCGGCCCTGAGCCAGCCCGCAGAAAAGATCCGGCTGGTCAGCACCCACGGCGCGGGCGACTGCTTTACCGGCGTGCTCTGTCACGCGCTGGCGGCACAGCAGAGTCTCGCCAGCGCTGTTCGCCTGGCCAACGCGGCGGCGGCGAAGCACGTCTCCGGCGGGTAAGCCCGCCCGGCGCGCAGGGCAAACCTGCCTGCGCGCCCTTCTCTGTTAACCCTGCGGATCGTTGCTAAACCGTCCCACCAGCGAGGCGGCGCCCAGCGCGTGGCCTTTCAGCTCCTTCACCAGCTCTTCATGGGTCAGGCCTGGCTTTAGCTGTTCAGGCGGTAAATCGGTAGCGATCACCACAAAGTTATAGTGATGTATACCGCTGCCGACCGGCGGGCACGGCCCATACCAGGCGGTGGTGCCTGGGGAATTTTTGCCGCCGGTGTAGCCTTTGCCCTGGGTGAGATCGCCCTGGGCGAAAGCGGTGGTAGTGGCGGGAATGTTGTAGGCCACCATATGGGTTACGCCGAGGCCTTTGCCGCCGACAGGATCGGTAACCAGCAGCGCGAAGCTCCTGGTGCCCTGCGGCGCGTCAGACCAGCTCAGCGCGGGCGAGACGTTGTCGCCGGTACAGGCGGGGCTGTTTTTGTTATTGCCGGCGAATGACTTCGATAAAAAGGCGTTATCCGTAAAATCCTGCGATTGCAGCGTAAAGAGCGGCGCGGCAGCGAAACTCGCCGCAGGCAGTGCCGCCAGCAGAAAGGCGCTTGCTAATCTCATAACCTCTGTCTCCGTTCAGGTGGCTGGAACCTAAGTATGGAAGGCGCAGCGGGAATCAGCACGGGAAAGTGATCCATCTCTGCGGCCAGGGGGTTAATCGCTGTAAGTCTGCCCTTTTTCACCACGCAACGCTTAGCGTCAGGGTCTACGCTTAGGCATTCCCTGCTAATACGGTGATTTCACTCTTTTATGTCCGCTAAGGCTGCTGCGCTCTCACGCTTCTCTCCTGCCACGCAACGCTGGTTCCAGCTCACCTTCGCCGCGCCCACGCCGGTGCAGTCGGCGGCCTGGGATGCCATCGCCAGCGGCAACCCTGCGCTGGTCATCGCCCCGACCGGATCGGGCAAAACCCTCGCGGCGTTTCTGCACGCCATCGATGCGCTGTTCCGCGAGCGCGAGGCGCAGGAGATACCGGATAAAGCCACGCGCACGCGCATTCTCTATATCTCGCCGGTAAAAGCGCTGGCGGCGGACGTGCAGCGCAATCTGCAGCTGCCGCTGGAGGGGGTTTACCAGCAGCGTCAGGCGCGCGGCGAAAAGGCGATTACGCTAACGGTCGGCATGCGTTCAGGCGATACCCCCGGCAACGAACGAGCAAGGCTTCAGCGCACGCCGCCCGATATCCTGATCACCACGCCGGAGTCGCTGTTTCTGATGCTGACGTCGCGCGCCCGCGAGGCGCTGCGCGGCGTGACGACGCTGATTCTGGATGAGGTACACGCGGTGGCGGGCAGCAAACGCGGCGCCCAGCTGGCGCTGAGCCTGGAGCGGCTGGATGCGCTGCTGCCGCAGCCGGCACAGCGCATCGGCCTCTCGGCTACGGTACGGCCAGTCGAGCGCGTCGCGCAGTTTCTCGGCGGCACGCAGGAGACCCTAATCGTTAACCCGCCCGCCTCGCGCGCGCTGGAGATGCGCATCGCCGTGCCGGTGGAGGATATGACCGATATCCCTGGCGGCACGGACGCCAGCGGTGCGCCCGACGCCGGCAGCGCGGCAGGCTCGCTCTGGCCCCATATCGAACAGCGCATTCTTGAGCTGGTACTGGCGCGCCGGGCCACCATCGTCTTTGCCAATTCTCGCGGGCTGGCGGAGAAGCTGACGGCGCGGCTTAACGAACGCTACGCCGCCCGCGTTGGCACTGAAGACGCGCTGGCGCAGCCCGCTCACGCCTGGGACTCTTTTAACGGTGGCACGGAGAAACGCAGCGACGGCGCAACGGCCGCCATCGCCCGCTCGCATCACGGCTCGGTCTCAAAAGAGCAGCGACGTGAAATCGAAGACGCCCTTAAGGCGGGCGAACTGCGCTGCGTCGTCGCCACCTCCAGCCTGGAGCTGGGCATCGATATGGGAACGGTCGATCTGGTGATCCAGGTCGGCGCGCCGCCCTCGGTCGCCAGCGCCCTGCAGCGCGTCGGCCGCGCCAGCCATCAGGTGGGCGGCGTCTCCAGCGGCATCGTCTTTCCGCGCACCCGGCGCGATCTGCTCGATGCCGCCGTGATTGTGCAGTGCATGCTAAGCGGCGAGCTGGAGCCGGTTACGCCGCCTCAGAATCCGCTCGACGTGCTGGCGCAGCAGACGGTGGCCGCCGTGGCGATGGATACCCTTTCGGTGGATGCGTGGTTCACCCTGGTGCGCCGCGCCGATCCCTTTCGCCACCTGCCGCGCAGCCTGTTTGACGCCACGCTGGATATGCTGGCAGGCAAATACCCCTCTGACGAGTTTGCTCAGTTTCGCCCGCGCCTGATATGGGATCGGGAAGCAAATCTGCTCTCCCCCCGCCCTGGCGCGCAGCATCTCGCCGTGACCAGCGGCGGCACCATTCCCGATCGCGGCGCCTTCAGCGTGATGCTGCCGGAGGGCGAAGAGCAGGCGGGATCGCGCCGGGTGGGCGAGCTGGATGAAGAGATGGTCTATGAATCGCGGATAAACGACATTATCACGCTCGGCGCCACCTCCTGGCGCATCCAGCAGATCACCCACGATCAGGTCGTGGTGGTGCCCGCCCCTGGCCGCTCGGCGCGCCTTCCCTTCTGGCGCGGCGACGGGCTGGGGCGATCGGCGCTGCTGGGCGAAAGCATCGGCCGCTTTCTGCGCACGCTGGAGGCAGAGCAAACAGCCGGCGAGGTTCGTCAAATAGCGGGGCTCGACGCCAGCGCGCAGCACAATCTTCAGGCGCTTGTTGCGGAGCAGCGCGAGGCGACCGGGCTGCTGCCAACCGACACCACCCTGCTGATTGAGCGCTGCCGCGATGAAACCGGCGACTGGCGCGTGATCCTCCATTCGCCGTGGGGCCAGCGCGTACATGCGCCCTGGGCGCTGGCGGTCGCGGAGCGCATACGTCGCAGGATGGGGCTGGATCCCGCTATCGTGGCGAGCGATGACGGCATCGTCGCGCGCTTTCCCGATATGGAGGGACGCGTGCCGGGTGCCGAGCTGTTTCAGTTCGACGCCGATGCCCTGCAGCGCGTGGTCGCCGAAGCCATCGGGCATTCAGCGCTGTTTGCCGCGCGCTTTCGCGAATGCGCGGCGCGCGCCCTGCTGCTGCCGCGCCGCAATCCCGGCAAGCGATCGCCGCTGTGGCAGCAGCGGCTGCGCGCCGGAGAGCTGCTGGCGGTGGCGCGCGACTATGCCGACTTCCCCGTATTGATTGAGACGGCGCGCGAGTGCCTGCAGGATGTGTACGATCTGCCTGCGCTGCATCAGCTGATGACGCGCATTCAGAACGGCAGCGTGCAGTTTGCCGAGGTGACCACCGAGGCGCCGTCGCCTTTCGCCGCCCCGCTGCTGTTCGGTTACGTAGCGGAATTTATCTACGCCACCGATGCGCCGCTGGCGGAACGGCGCGCCTCGCTGCTGGCGCTCGACAGCGGTCTGCTGAGCGAACTGCTCGGCCAGGTCGATATGCGCGAGCTGCTGGACGCCGGGGTGACGGCGCAGGTAGCGCAAGAGCTGCAGCGCCTCGCCGCGCGCTATAAAGCCAGCGACAAAGAGGGCGTCGCCGATCTGCTGCGCGAGCTGGGGCCGCTGAGCGCAGCGGCGCTGACCGCGCGCGTAGAGGGCGACGGGTCCGGGCGGGCGATCGCTGAGCTGACGGAGGCGCACCGCGCTATCGGCGTGACCATTGCCGGGGAACCGCGCTGGGCGGCGATTGAAGATGCCGCGCGTCTGCGTGACGCGCTGGGGGTCACGCTGCCGCCAGATATTCCCGCCGTTTTTTTACAGCCGGTGGCCGATCCGCTGCGCGATCTGATCGGCCGCTACGCCCGTACCCATACTCCCTTTACTACCGGTGAGCTGGCCCGTCATTTCGGGCTCGGCCCGGCGGTGGTCAGCGACACGCTGGAGCGCATGCGGGCGCAGGGCAAACTGCTTAAGGGCGATTTTGGCCTGCACGTTGAGCAGGAGGCCGCTGGCTGGGGCGACCAGTGGGTGGCCGAAGAGGTTTTTAAACGCCTGCGCATTCGCTCTCTGCAGGCGGCGCGCGAGGCGACGCGTCCCGTGCCGCCGGAAGCATGGGTATCGCTGCTGCTGGAACGGCAGGGGTTAACCGGCGAAACGCCGCAGTCGCCTGTCGCGCAGGGGAGTTACGAAGGGGTGAACGGCGTCGCGCGCGTGGTGGAGCAGCTGGCCGGACTGGCGCTGCCCGCTTCAGTCTGGCAGTCGCAGATCCTGCCGCCGCGCGTGCGCGACTATCAGCCCGCGATGCTGGACGAGCTGCTTTCAGCCGGCGAGGTGATCTGGGTGGGCGAACGTTCGCTCGGCCATAACGACGGCCTGGTCTCGCTGCACCTGCGCGAGTTCGCGGCGGAAACTCTGCTGCCGCTGCCACAGAGCAACGACGCGCTGCGCCTGACGCCGCTGCATGAGGCTATTCTGGCACGGCTGGATGAGGGCGGCGCATGGTTCGCGCACCAGATTGCCGCCGCGGTCGCCGTCGGGCAGCCCGTCGATGAGGCGCAGATCCAGAGCGCGCTGTGGGAGCTGGCGTGGGCCGGCTATGTCACCTCCGATACCTGGGCGGCGCTGCGCCAGCTCACCGGCATGGCGAACAGCGCGCGGGCAAAACCGACCCGTTCGCTGCGCACGCGGCGCGGCCGCATTAGCCTGCCGCTGGGCCGCCCCGCTACGCCTGCCCTGCCTGGACGCTGGTCGCGCCTTTCGCGTGCCGCCGCGCCGCCGGCTCAGCTCGCGCTGGCGATTGCCGAGAATATGCTCGACCGCTGGGGAGTAGTAACGCGCGGCGCGGCAATGGCGGAGCAGGTGCCGGGCGGTTTTCCGGCGCTGCAGCCGGTGATGCGCGGACTGGAGGATGCCGGACGGGTGCTGCGCGGCCGCTTTGTCGCCGGGCTGGGCGGCGCGCAGTTTGCAGAGAACGCCACGATTGAACGGCTGCGCATTATCGCCGAGCGCAGCGCACGCGAGCCGCTGGCGGTGGCGATCTCCGCCGTCGATCCCGCCTCTCCCTTTGGCGTTACGCTGCGCTGGCCAGCGCATAGCGCCGCCACCCGTCCGGTTCGGCGCAGCGGTGCGCTGGTGGTGATCTGTCACGGGCAGCTGGCGCTTTATCTGGCGCAGGGCGGTAAAGAGCTGCTGAGCTATGGCGAGCCAGGCTGGCACGCGGCGGCGGTTGCCGCCCTGGCGGTTGCGCTACGTCGGGAGAGAGCCTCTGGCTTTACGCTGGAGGTCATTGACGGCAAGCCCGCAGGCCAGTCGCCACTGATCGACGCCCTGCGCCGCGCCGGTTTTTCACGCGAGCCAAAAGGGTATGGCTGGTATGGATAAGGGAAGAATAGCGGCGCCATGCCAGGCTTAACTGCCGATCCCGGTCTACACTCCCCTTTTGTCTTGTTGTAAGACCCAAGGGAGAAAGCATGTCAAAGAGAGCACTTATCGCCGGGATCAGCGGCGTAATCGGCACCGCGACGGCGGAGCGTCTGCTGGCGGACGGCTGGGAAGTCTATGGACTGTCGCGCGGACGCACGCCGGTGCCGGAGGGCTGCCATGCCCTTACCGCCGATTTGACCTCGCCGGAGTCGGTCAAAGAGGCGCTGAAAGATCTCCAGCCTGACGCGCTTTTCTTCAGCGTCTGGGCGCGCCAGGAAACGGAAAAAGAGAATATTCGCGTCAACGGCGGAATGGTGCGCAACGTGATAGAGGCGCTGGGTGAGCGTCTTAACGGCAGCCATGTTGCGCTGGTAACCGGCCTGAAACACTATCTCGGTCCGTTTGACGCCTACGGTAAAGGCGCGGTGCCGATGACGCCGTTCCGTGAAGAGCAGGGTCGTCAGCCGGTCGATAACTTCTACTACGCGCAGGAAGATGAACTCTTCGCCGGCGCGGAAAAATATGGCTATCGCTGGAGCGTCCATCGCCCGCACACCATCATCGGTTTTGCGCTGGGCAACGCGATGAATATGGGACAGACGCTGGCGGTCTACGCCTCCCTGTGCAAGTTCCACAATCTGCCGTTTATCTTCCCCGGCTCGGCCGCGCAGTGGCACGGCGTGACCGACATGAGCAGCGCATCGCTGGTGGCGGAGCAGCTGGAGTGGGCCACCAGCGCCCCTGGCGCGCAGAATGAAGACTTCAACACCGTCAACGGCGACGTATTCCGCTGGAAGTGGATGTGGGGCGAGATTGCCAGCTACTTTGGCATAGAGGCGCAGCCGATGCCGGATGAAACGCAGCCGTTGGAGACGCGCATGGATGATGCGGAAGCGCAGTGGAAAGCGGTGGCGCAGCACTATCAGCTGCGCGAGGCGGATATTAACCGCCTGGTCTCCTGGTGGCATACCGACGCCGATCTGGGCCGCCCGATGGAGGTCTTTACCGATATGAGCAAAAGTCGCAAGGCGGGTTTTATCGGCTATCACAGCACGCGCGACGATCTCTTCGCGCTGTTCGATCGTCTGAAGCAGGAAAAGCTGATCCCGGCATAAAAAAAGGGTCCCGCCTGTGGGCGGGACCAGAATTCTTACTCTTCGTCCTGCGCCACGCGCACCACGGTTTTGCCGAAGTTTTTCCCCTCCAGCATGTCAAAAAACGCCGCCGGCGCATTCTGTAATCCGTCAATGATATGCTCGCGATAGCGGATTTCACCCTTCTCAACCCAGGGCTCCATCGCCTCAAGGAATTCGCCGTAGCGATGGCCATAATCATCGAAAATGATAAAGCCCTGCACGCGCAGGCGCTTCTTCAGAATATCGCCCATCAGCAGCGACAGGCGATCCGGGCCGTCCGGCAGATCGGTTGCGCTGTAGCCGGAAACCAGTCCGCATACCGGAATACGCGCTTTGGTATTCAGCAGCGGCAGCACCGCATCGAACACCTTACCGCCGACGTTTTCATAATAGATATCAATGCCGTCCGGGCAGGCCTGTTCCAGCTGCGCCGCCAGGTCATCCTGATGGTGATCCAGACAGAGGTCGAACCCCAGCACCTCAACGGCATGGCGGCATTTCTCTTCGCCGCCCGCGATGCCGACCACGCGGCAGCCTTTCTTCTTGCCGATCTGCCCTACCGTCGCGCCCACCGGCCCGGTCGCCGCCGCCACCACCAGGGTTTCGCCAGGCTGCGGCTCGCCGATATCAAGCAGACCCATATAGGCGGTAAAGCCCGGCATGCCCAGAACGCCCAGCGCCCAGGAGGGGTTAGCCAGATCGTTGCCCAGCTTCCTCACCTCGGATGCGGGCGCGACCGAATAGGCCTGCCAGCCGCCGCCTGACAGCACCCAGTCGCCGGCCTGGAAATCGGCATGGCGCGACTCGACGACGCGGCTGACGGTGCCGCCCACCATGACGTCGCCCAGCTTCACCGGTTCAGCATAGGATTTCGCGTCGCTCATCCGGCCGCGCATATAGGGATCGAGCGACAGGTAGATGGTACGCAGCAGCAGATCGCCCTCTTCCAGCGGAGGCAGGGGGATTTCGCCGAACTCGAAGTTCTCCTGTACCGGTTTACCGTGCGGGCGCGAGGCCAGTTTCCAGCCGTGATTTTGCGGTTTCGCCATCATTTCCTCCGTTGGTTAAAACCTTAATACTCCCATTGAGGCTAACAGAGGATGAGAAAGTTGCCTGGCAGGAATGGCTTTACCCGCCTCTGGAAAAAAGGCGTCGACGGCAGGCAACATCTAATCTATTGATTTTTATCAATTGTTCTCCGTCAGGAATGTGACGATTTCAACAGATCCCCTGGGCGGTTAAGCAGGAAGGTAGAGGGAATGTTGTTAAGCAAGGAGGGGAAAATGACCCAGCGAATGATTTTGAATGAGACTGCTTTTTTTGGTGCAGGCGCGATCCGCAACCTGCCTGATGAGGTCAGGCGACGCGGCCTGGCGAAGGCGCTGATCGTGAGCGATAAAGCGCTGGTCGCCGCTGGCGCGGTGAAGCGCGTAACCGATCTGATGGATGCGCATCAGCTTCACTGGGCGCTCTATGACGAGGTAGTGCCAAATCCCACCATCGCCGTGGTGCAGCGCGGCGTCGAGATATTTAAGCGGGCGGAGGCGGACTATCTTATTGCCATCGGCGGCGGCTCACCGCAGGATACCAGCAAAGCGATCGGCATTATTATCAACAACCCCGAGTTCGCGGACGTGCGCAGCCTTGAGGGCTTTGCCCCAACGCGTAATCCCTGCGTCACGCTGATCGCGATACCCACCACCGCCGGCACCGCGGCGGAAGTCACCATTAACTACGTTATTACCGATGAAGAGAAACGTCGTAAATTCGTCTGCATCGATCCGCATGATATTCCCAGGGTGGCGATCGTTGATGCAGAGATGATGGCCAGCATGCCGCCGTCGCTGAAAGCCGCGACCGGTATCGACGCGCTGACGCACGCCATTGAGGGTTATGTAACGCGTGGCGCATGGAAACTAACCGATATGCTGCATCTTGACGCGATTGAGATTATCAGCCAGTCACTGCGCGATGCGGTAGAGGGCGATATGCAGGCGCTGGAACAGATGGCGCTGGGTCAGTACGTCGCGGGCATGGGATTTTCCAATGTCGGGCTGGGCCTGGTACACGGCATGGCACATCCGTTAGGGGCCTTTTATAACGTGCCGCACGGCGTTGCCAATGCGATCCTGCTGCCCAGGGTCATGGCGTGGAATGCAGACTACACCGGTGAGAAATATCGCGCTATCGCGCGCGCGATGGGGGTAAAAACCGACACCCTGTCGCTGGCAGAGGCGCGCCAGGCGGCGGTCGAGGCGGTAAAACAGCTCTGCCGCGACGTCGGCATTCCGGCCTCGCTGCGTGACGTCGGCCTGAACCCCGATGATATTCCGGCGCTGGCCCAGGCGGCGCTGGACGATGTCTGCACCGGCGGCAACCCGCGCGAAGCAACGCTGGAGGATATTAAGGCGCTCTATCGGCAAGGTTAAGCCGCATGCCGCCTTTTGGGCGGCATTCTCCCCTCTTTTTTCCTCTTCTGGCGCACCTCACAGACATTGTCGAATTTACCCGCTTCAATTGCTGTTTTACTGGCCTGTTTGTCTGGCGTTTATCTTAGACTACAAGCGGAGCCGTGCGGCTGATATCCTAGCCCGTCTGGCATCAAGATTAACCAGGGGAAACCATGAAACGTATCGCCATTGAGATGGATGAAGTCATTATCGACTTGAACCACAAATTAAGCCCTGACGCTGCCTCACCTGAGGCGCAGACAGGTCCACTGGATGCAGCAAAACCACAGCAGTCGCGCCCGGCGCTGTTTCAGGAGATTGAAGAGCTGATCGGCGAAGAGAGTTTTTACGTCGGCCTGCCTCCATTGCCTGACGCGCAGCGCGTGATTGAACGTCTTTCACAGGAGTATGAAATTTTTATCACCACCGCGGCGGTGGAGTTCCCACGCTCGCTGGCGGCAAAACTCGAATGGCTGAAAGCCAATTTTCCGTTTATCAGCCCGATGAATATCATTTGCTGCAGCAGCAAAGGCATTCTCAACGCGGACTATCTGATCGATACCCGTCCGCAAAACCTCGCCCAGTTCACAGGGGAAGGCGTCCTGTTCAGCACGGCGCAAAACCAGCAGGAAACCGGCTACGCCCGCGTCGACAGCTGGCGCGATATTGAACAGCGCTTTCTCTGACTAAACTGACTTCGCCACGCGCTTCTGCGCGTGCAGCCCCCGCGCCAGAAGGATTCGGCGCGTTTTCTCAGCTCAATTTCAGCCTGAAATCGCTGGCATCCACTGCTTCTCCGAAGCCAAATCAATTTCTTTAATTTCCGATAAGGCTTTTTACTTGATCTGGATCACTATTTTCCGCATAGTGCGCAGCAAAACCACTATAACGATGCGGAGTAATGATGAGCCTCTATCAACATATGCTGGTGTTCTATGCGGTTATGGCTTCGATCGCCACGCTTATCACCTTTTTTATCGCAAAGGATAAGCTGTCGATTCGGGCGTTAAGCGCCTTTCTGGTCGGCGCTACCTGGCCGATGAGCTTTCCCGTCGCCCTGATGTTCGCCCTGTTCTGATCCCGTAAGCCGCCATGCGGCTTCATGCTGATTTTTCGACCTTTTCCTGCCGCCAGCTACACTTATCACTACGCCTCTGGTCACGCTGATGACCAACGACGTTTGTTTGCTTACTTTTTATCATCACAAGGAGCGGATATGCGTTTTGTTGCCTTTGCCCTGTTTATCACTCTGCTTAGCGCCTGTCGGTCAGGTCCCATGGCGCCGGAAAAACCGGTACCTTCCGCGGAAACGCGGCAGCAGACCTGTCAGCCTGGCACCACCGCCAGTCAGAACGACTGCGGCCATTTTCCTGAACCGGAATTTCACTAATCAGTCAGCGCGCAGCCCGCGTTAAGCCAGTGCGGTCGCATTTAGGAGAGGGGGATATCGCGTCAGTCAGCAGTTTGACTGACGCGAGAGGCGGTTACGAGCGGGGTTTATCCGAGATCTGATTGGCTTCGCCCAGCGTCGAGCCAAGTTCAGCACCCGTGGTAGGGTTCAGGCTGGGATCGGAGGCGGTGCGGCTGGCCATATTAGCCAGGTCGGTCGCCTGATCGGACGGCAGGGTCACTGACGCGCTGCCGTCGCCGCCGTCAACGGCCGGCGCCGGATCGGCCACAAACTCAAAGTTCTCGTCAGAGTTCCAGCTGCCGCGCATATCACCTTCGCCTGACGACATGTTGTAGTAGACGTTGGAATATTGCTCAATCGGCGGCAGTTTACCCGGCGGGAAGTTATTGCGAATCGAGTAAAGCGCTTTTTCAAACGAGATCTGGTGCGCCACTTCACGCGTCATCAAAAAGCCCAGCGCATCTTTAACGCCGACGTCGTCGGTCATATTGATCAGTCGCTCATAGAGGATTTTCGCGCGTGCCTCGGCGGCAATATTCGAACGCAGGTCGGCGGTGACTTCGCCGATGGTATCGACATAGGCCGCAGTCCAGGGTACGCCAGCTGAGTTGGTGAGCGGCGGCCCACCGCCGTAAAGCAGCGAGGTCAAATGGCTGTCGTTGCCGGCACCGGTTATGTTGCGATAAATTTCGCCCTCTTCCTCTGTGCCTTCAGCCAGCTGACCTTTCGCGCCTTTGTTCAGCATCCCTACCAGCGAACCGATAATTTCCAGGTGGCTCAGCTCTTCCGTGGCGATATCCATCAGCATATCTTTACGGCCCGGATCGTCATCGCCCAGTCCCTGGGTAAAGTAGCGACATGCCGCGGCGAGTTCGCCCTGAGGACCGCCAAACTGCTCCAGCAGCAGATTAGCCAGTCCAGGATTGGGCTTTTCAACACGGACCGTATACTGCAGTTTCTTTACGTGTCTGAACATTGCTCATTCCTTTCAAGTTGAATTTAAGCTCTCTTTGCAGAGAGCCTGGCCGTGGCGTTATTATTTTTTCGCTTCAACGCCTTCAGCCGCATCGCGCGTCATAAACTGCTGCGTTACGTCCGGCAGATGCGTCAGGCACCACTCCGCCATCGCAATCTCCTGCTCACGAATCTGTTCGAAGATACGCACGCCTTCGTGGTCGCCCACCAGCTCCGCCGCAGCGATTAACGAGGTGTAGTTGGCGATCTCAAACTGCTCAAAGACATAGCCGCTGATTGCACCCTTCACCACTTCGTCGTCGGCAAACATGCCGCCCATCGCCTGACCCATCGCGGAGAGTTTGCCCAGCGCATCTTTAAAGGCTGAGTTGGAGGTATCATTACGATCGATCACCGACTGTAATAAGCTCTGCTGCTGACGCGTTTCTTCAATATGTTGCTGAATGCGCGCTTTTAAATCAGGATAATGTTCGAGACGAGCGGCCATTTTTTCCAGCATGCTTTCCGACTGCTTTTCCATAGCGTGCGCATCTTTCAGCCAGGCCAGATAATTCTCTTGATGTGACATAATTCACCTCTTTAAAAACGTTAGCGCTGCGAAAATAAATCGTCTACCAGGGGGTAATTAACTGGTTTTCTCAGCAATTACATTCAGCTTTTCATCTGTGGCTTTTTCTTCCTGCAGCGTTTCGGCCAGTAATTTTGCCGCTTCGTCAAAGCCTAATCTTTTTGCCATTGCAGTAAGCGTGCCGTAGGTAGCAATTTCGTAGTGTTCAACTTTCTGGGCGGCGCCAATTAAGCCAGCGTCGCGCACCGGACCGGCTTCAACGGAGTCGATAATCTCCTGAGCCTCTTCCACCAGGCCCTCCAGCGCATGACACTTCATACGGCGGATGCGCAGTTCTTCAGTCTTTTCAACAATTTGGTCCAGACGTTCAATTTGTCCGCGCGTCTCTTCAAGGTGGGCTTCAAACGCCGCTTTCAGCGAGGCGTCAGTGGCTGCGCGTGCCATTTTTGGCAGCGCACGCGTAATCTGTTTTTCTGCGCTGTAAACATCAGAAAGGTCATGAATAAAAAGATCCACCAGTGTTTTAATCGCCATTACAAGTTCCTCTTATCAAATCAGGTGATTGCTTTCCTGGCCAGGACGCTACAGAAATTAATAATAGTTGCTAAGCACAATTGCGCAAATTTAATAAAAGCGAAGCGTGGCGTAAAAATGGGTTGATTACTAAGGAATATTCTTATTTTTGTCTGAGATGCCGCTTCAGTTAAATAGCGAACAGGTGGCGCCCGCTATTTGAAAAACACCTTTTGATTATCGCTCCGCTTATTTAGCACGGGTAGCATCTGACAACCCAGAATAAGTCAGCGCTTTTATTATCATTTTGTCTGGTATTGTTCAGCAATATATAAGCGGGGCGGCGGCGGTTCAGCTTTACAGCAACGGCAGCAGCCTTTAAAGTAGCGCCCAGACATCGGGACCAGCGCCTGATGCGTAAGCGTTAACGTCAACCAACGCACCACAGCGGCTCTGCCGTGCTTTGTGATGCGGATTTCATGACTCTTCTACGGGCTTCCCGTCTTACCCAACCTGGTTTTTTCCTGCTGGTGTTACTGCTGACCGCGGCTAACCTGCGCGCGCCCATTACCGCTGTCGGCCCGGTGCTGGAGAACATTCGCCACGCCTTCGGCCTGAGCGCCGCCGCCGCGGGCTTTTTCAACTTTATTCCGCTGATGATGTTCGCCGCGCTGGCGCCGTTCGCCGCCATGCTGGGCAATCGCTTCGGTCTGGAGCGCAGCCTCTGGGCGGCGCTGCTGCTGATTACGCTGGGTTCAATCCTGCGCTGGCTGCCGGCCGAGGCTGCCCTCTGGAGCGGCACGGCGCTGCTCAGCGCGGGGATCGCCGCCGCCAACGTGCTGCTGCCGCCGCTTATTAAACGCGACTTTACCCAGCATACCGCGAAATATATCGGGCTCTATGCCGCGACCATGTCGCTGACCGCCAGTCTGGCGTCGGGGATCGCCGTGCCGCTTGCTGCCCTGTCCGAGGCGGACTGGCGGCTGTCGCTCGGCGTCTGGGCGCTGCCGGGGGTTGTCGCGCTGCTCGCCTGGCTGCCGCTGCTGCGGACGCCGCGCGCAGCAGGCCCGTCAGGCGCGCCCTCTTCCCTCTCCGCGGGCGTCACGCCCTGGCGATCGATCATCGGCTGGCAGGTTTCGCTGTTTATGGCGCTGCAGTCGCTGGCGTTTTACACCCTGATCGACTGGTTTACGCCCTACGCGCAGAGCACTGGCTACACTCAGGCGGAAGCAGGCTGGCTGCTGTTTCTCTACCAGGCGGTGGCCATTGTTGCCAACCTCGGCTGTATGGTGGCGCTCAAACGGCTGCGCGACGCGCGCCTGACCGCCCTGGTCTCTTCCGCCGCTATTTTCTGCGGCATGCTCGGCCTGCTGCTGCTGCCGCAGCTGGCGGCGCTGTGGCTCGTTATCGCCGGGTCAGGCGCGGGCGCCTCGCTGGTGCTCTGTCTGTCGCTGTTCAACCTGCGCGCCCGCGATCACCGTCAGGCGTCGCAGCTTTCCGGGATGGCGCAGTGCGTAGGCTATGCGCTGGCGGCGCTCGGCCCGCTCGCTTTCGGCATTTTGCACCAGCAGAGCGGCGGCTGGACGCTGCCGCTCACCCTGCTGGCGGTGCTGAGCTTTGCGCAGATGCTGCTGGCGCCGCTGGCCGGCAGCAGCAGACAGATATGAGCTAAGCCATCAATCCTCTCTCTCTGGCGGCAGCGCGTAATGGACCGCCAGCCAGATCGTCGGTTCATCGCGGCTGGTCCAGTTCACGCGATGGCGCGTCTGCGCGGGCAGATGGATGAAATCGCCCGCGCGCAGCACCCGCTCTTCGGCTTCATGCTCCAGCTGCACGCCCGCCGCGCCCTGCACCACCAGCACCCATTCGCCCTGCGGCTGGCAATACCAGAAGCCGGGCGGGCTCGCCTGTCCGGTCGAGATAATCCGTTCGATGCAAAGATCGGGTCGGCGCAGCAGCGCCTCAAAGGTCTCTTGTTCGCCGCGCTCGGCGGCCTGCGGGAAAGCGTCAAACAGACTGGTTAACATAGCGGCCTCGGGGTCGCGGTGAGAGTTCACATATTTTACACGCGCTGCATTGATTCAGCGGCGACTCGCGTTCATTATCCGGCGCCAGACGCCTCAGAAAAGGAGATTCACTCGTGACCGAACTCAGCAACGCGCTACTGGAAGAGATTCTGGAGCAGGTGCGCCCGCTTACCGCGCGCGGCAGCGTCGCCAGCTATATTCCCGCGCTGGCCGAAGCGCCCGCGCATGCGCTCGGCATCGCCGTGGCGACGCCGGACGGTCAGTACTGGCAGGCAGGCGACGCGCAGGAGCGCTTCTCTATCCAGTCCATCTCTAAAGTGCTGTCGCTAAGCGTAGCGCTCACCCGCTACTCCGATGATGAAATCTGGCAGCGCGTCGGCAAAGAGCCCTCTGGCCAGCCGTTTAACTCGCTGGTACAGCTGGAGCTGGAGCACGGCAAGCCGCGCAATCCCTTTATCAACGCCGGGGCGCTGGTGATATGCGATATGCTGGAAACGCGCCTGACCGCGCCGCGCCAGCGCATGCTGGAGATTGTGCGTCAGCTGAGCGGCCAGCCCGATATTCATTACGATCGCCACGTCGCCCGCTCCGAGTATGAGCACTCGGCGCGCAACGCCGCTATCGCCTGGCTGATGAAGTCGTTCGGCAATTTTCATAACGACGTCAGCAAGGTGATGCAGACCTACTTCCACTACTGCTCGCTGTCGATGAACTGCGTCGAGCTGGCGCGCAGCTTTGTCTATCTGGCAAACCAGGGCAAAACGGCCGACGGCGCGCAGATTATCACCCCGCGTCAGGCGAGACAGATTAACGCGCTGATGATCACCAGCGGCATGTATGACGGCGCGGGCGAGTTCGCCTGGCGCGTCGGCATGCCAGCGAAGTCGGGCGTCGGCGGCGGCATCATCGCCATTATTCCCAGTAAAATGAGCATTGCGGTCTGGTCGCCGGGCCTGGACGCCATCGGCAATTCGCTGGCGGGCACCGCTGCGCTGGAGCTGCTCAGCGAGCGTCTCGGCAGCTCTGTTTTCTAGCGGGTACGGCGTGGTGCTCAGACGATACAGGCAAAGCCTAAGAATTTTTACGGAATTAGCCCCGTTTATCGCCGTAACGCGGTAAAATAGCGCCTGACGTTTACCAGCCAGTGATGTTTTGATGACCTTTTTCACCCCGTTGCAACAGCGACTCAGCGCCTGCCTGGCTATCCTGGCGGTGCTTCTGCTGTTTGTCGCGCCCGTGGTGTCGAAGGATCTGATGGCGCGCCATGCTGGCGCAATGGCCGCTCCGATGATGCCGATGCCGCACGGCGCCGAAGCCATGCCGATGATGCATCATATGGACGACGCCATGATGCCCCCGGGTCATATGATGGCGGGGGAAGAGGGTATCGCCTGCGGCTACTGCGAGCTGCTGGTGCATGTGCCGCTGATGATCTGGGCTGCGGTTCCCCTTCTCTGGCTGATGATGCTGATCTCCCGCGCGCCGCCGCCGACGCAGCGCGCGGACCCGCCGCCGTGCCGACGCCAACGCCGCGTCTACCGGCCTCGCGCCCCGCCTTCCCGCTGCGCTTTTTAATCAGAATACCTGCCTTTCCGCCCTGTAAAGCGACGGAAACGGGTTCGTCTTTAACTGAATAAAAATGGATGTGCTATGTCATCACTTCGGGAAACGGCGCCGCCGCGCGGCGCGTTATTCAATTTTTTACGCCGCCTGCACTTTTACATCGGGCTGTTTATCGCTCCCTTTATCTTTATTGCTGCGCTGACCGGCACCCTCTACGTGCTGACGCCGCAGATTGAGAATGTGCTTTACGCTTCAGCGCTCACCACCGAGCCGCAGGGAACGGCGCAGCCGCTTTCGGCCCAGGTCGCCGCGGCGCGGCGTCATATCGGCGAGGCGGCGCAGGTTTATGCGGTGCGGCCGGCCCCTGGCGCGCAGGATACGACCCGCGTGCAGTTCAGCCAGAGCGATCTCGGTCCGTCTGAGTCGCGCTCGGTGTTTATCGATCCCTATACCCTGCAGGTTAAGGGCGATATGACGGTTTACGGCACCAGCGGCGTGCTGCCGCTGCGCATGTGGCTGGATCAGCTGCATCGCGGTCTGCTGCTGGGCGACGCTGGCCGCCTCTACAGCGAACTGGCTGCCTCCTGGCTTTGGGTCGCCGCCCTCGGCGGTCTGGTGCTGTGGCTCGGCACGCGTCCGCGCAGAAAGGTGAAAAAGCCCACGTCGGGCTTCGCCTTCGCCCGCCACTGGCATATTACCCTTGGCCTGGCGCTGTCGCTCGGCCTGCTGTTCTTTTCGGTCACCGGCCTGACCTGGTCGCAGTGGGCAGGCGGCAACATTGATAAAATGCGCAGCGAGCTGGGCTGGATGACGCCGCAGGTGCGCACCGCACTGGACGCCAGCGCGCCCGCCGCCAGCGCCGATCCCCATGCCGACCATCACGCAATGCCGCAGATGGACGGCATGGATATGAGCGGTATGGCGATGCCAGCCAAACCGGCTCACGCCGTGAATGTCCGGGACGCTGACTGGGACAGCGTGCTTAACGCCGCACGCCGCGCCGATATTCACGCCGCAAAACTGGAGCTGCGCCAGCCGAAAGCGGACGGCCAGGCCTGGACGGTCAGCGAGATCGATCGCAGCTGGCCGAGTCAGGTTGATGCCGTTTCGGTGGATCCGGCGACGTTTGCTATCGTCGACCGCGTTGAGTTCGCGCACTTTCCGCTGGTGGCGAAGCTGACCCGCTGGGGCGTTGACGCCCATATGGGCGTGCTGTTTGGCTGGCCCAATCAGCTGCTGCTGGCCTTTTTTGGCTTTGGCCTGTGCGCCACCATCGCGTTCGGCTACCGCATGTGGTGGATCCGTCGTCCGGCGCTGCCGGTGCAGAACCCGGCGCAAACGCTGGTTATCGCCTGGCTGGCGATGCCGCGCTACGCGCAGGCCGTCTCACTGATGGTCGCGCTGGCGCTGGGCTGGGCGCTGCCGGTAATGGGCGCCAGCCTGCTGGCGTTTGTCGCGCTCGATCTGCTGCGCTGGCGCAGGGCGCAGCGCGCCGCCATGCCGCAGCCGGAAGCGCCGCTGGATCAGCAGTCGCCGTTGGGCATCGTGCGCGGACGCTTCGCTGAAAAGCGGAAAGAGATGCGTTATTTCCTGCGCAGCGTGGTGATTCTGTGGCTGATTGTCGGCACGGTAATGGGCAAGGCCATTATCAGCGGCGTGATCGATCAGTATCAGATCGCCTTTAGCGACTGGTCGCTGCTGATGTATGTCACCCAGGGGTTGATGGTGATCCTCTATACCTCGGTCTTTACCGGCCTGATGTCGATTCCGCTGTGGTATTTCTTCCTCGGCGAGAGCAGTGATAGCGGGGATTAAAACCCGTTAATCAAGGATGATTTCTGATTAAAAAAGTCGCTGCGTATAAAGCAACAAGTCTGGTCGCCCTTTCAGACCACAAAAACCGCGCCGAAAGCCCATTTTGCTTCCGTGCGCGGTCTCCTTTTACCCCTGCCTGCCATTAACAGATACAGATGTCCGGGGATATTCCCTCTGCACCAGCACAATCTGGTACCGGGAGTCTTCCCCAGGAATCCAGCAGGCGGCGCCAGCCTCTTACTCCATCAGTTTTGCCAAAACAGGCCTGACAGATCGCATCCGGTCGTTCGCTATCTCAGGTTGTCTGTTTCGCCATCAGTTAAATAGCCGGTATGACCGAACTCAATGAAAGGTGCCTGACGGAATGCCATAAAGCCGGAAAAAAAGGACACCCAGATGAAATATGCTTTGCTCTCACTTTTTCTTATATTGGCTTCCACAAAGGTACAGGCTCTCTCCCTCGATAATTCCGATATCAGACTGCTTTGTCCCGTGCGTGGACAGATTGAAGTCATCCTCCATCGTTATGAGCACACACAGGAATCATGGGGCACGGATCACTTTGAAACGGGTGGCGGGCACGCGCGAAAAGGGTCTCTTTTGCTATTTCAGTTCGCAAATATGGATGAAATGATTTTCAATCATAAAACTGGAAATTTTTATTACTGGTATGAAGACCATCAGCGGCTGGTCAGTTGTCGGTTATTAAGTTTAAAAAATCTCTATCCCGTCGATATTCCCTATTATCGTGAATAGACGGCATATCACAGGCGTTACCGCCTGAAAAACTTTCCTCACTGCCCGGCAGGCTTTATGCCTGGCAACATGGAAAGCGCTTTGCTAAAAGGGCACACGTCACCCTCCATAACAGATAAGTACACAGCGGGCAGAGGTAAAGAGTGGTTTGATGCTTAGCGCGAATGCAGAATAACGTTGCTGTACCACCGTTAAGCCTCTGAATTTTGATTGATTAAATAGCTGGTGACTTACCCGGCGAGAGCGACGAACAGGGTAAGTAAAGGCGCAGGCTGCCCGCCCGCCGTGGCGGGCGGCTTGTTCAAAAAAACTGAACTCTCTCAGCAATTCCCCCTCCTTCTCTTCTTTTCCAGCAGGTTTATTATCCCTCTGTAAGCTCATAACAGGAGAAGATGATGAACATTGTGCGTGCCCATCGCGGCCAGCTGTTTGAATATGGTCCCTTTACCATTCGCCGTCTTCGCCCCGGCGAACGCTTTGGGCCGCTGGCGATTGTCGATATGACAACGCTCAAGCTCGGCGCGCGCATTCCGATGCATGAGCATGTGAACGATGACATCCTCAGCTACGTCTGGCGCGGCTCGGTGCAGCATACCGACCCGCAGGGCGAGCGCACGCCGCTGTCGGCTAAACGGGTAATGGTGGTAAATGCGGGTGATGGTCTGCGGCATGAAGAGTCCGCGCCGCTGATTGAAGCTGAACTGTTGCAGGCGTTTATCCGCCCGGCGCGCGCCGGAGGCGAAGCGAAAACCCAGCTGCTGGAGCGCGCTGACGGCGTCGCCCATAACGCCTGGACATGGCTGGCGGGGCCGGAAGGCAGTGCCGCGCCGCTGACGCTGCGTCAGGCGGTGCATATCTACGACGTACGGCTGGAGCGCGGCAAAACGCTGGCGGTGCCCGCGCTGCCCGGCTTCGCGCCCTGGCTGGCGGTGCTGGACGGCGTGGTGAATCTGGAGGGACAGCGTCTGCATAAAGGGGACGTGGCCGGTGACGCCGACGCATTGCCAGAGGTAACCGCCGAGCGCGACGCCACGCTGATCTGTTTTCTGGTGGATGCGGAAGCGACCGGCGTGATGAGCGGAACCGTTAGCGGCAGTTGATAATAAGGGAAGGTGAACACCTTCCCTTTTTTATCAGGCGTGGTGACGGGCGCGCTGTAGTCGGTGCCGGAACTGACGTACCTCTTCGCGCGACCAGCAGCGTTCTCTGAACGCTACGTTTTGCAGCGGCGCCGGCAGTGGTACCCCATCCAGCGATCCGCGATTGCAGTAGGCACGCACCAGCCTCAGCGGAGAGACCCCCAGGTAGCGCGCAACATCAGACAGCGTCATCAATTCACTTTTCATACCCATCTCCTTTTGCGAGCGATTCACTGCATCTTCGATTCCTTTCACCGCGCGTTGTTTGATCTGGCGCATTGAACCAGTGATTAAATTTTGAGCAAAGCGTAAAAATTCATCATTTCTTAACTGGCGAAGCGGCAGATTTTCACCCAGGCTTGAGGCTCTTTCCTTCTGCGTGCGAGGATGCGTGAAACTCTACCCACTGCTGCTTATCAGCCTGCTGTTTCCTCTCCTTGCCGCTGCACACAGCGTTGAAACGGGAAAACCTCTTCCGCCGGTCTTTATCGCCAACGAGGGCGAGCTGGTGATGCAGCATGAGATGCTGGGCTATCAGCGCTGGAGCAGCCAGTCGCTGACCGGCAAAGTCCGCATGGTGATCCACGTCGCCGGGCGGCTGTCGGCCAAAGAGCAAAACGCGCCGCTGATCGCCGCCGTCCAACAGGCAAACTTTCCGCGCAGCCGCTTTCAGACCACCACTATCGTCAATACCGACGACGCCATTCCAGGCAGCGCCATTTTTGTCGAGCGCAGCATTAAATCGAGCAAGCGCGACGCGCCCTGGCAGCATTTCGTGATCGACAGCAGCGGTGTGGCGCGCAACAGCTGGCAGCTGACGCCGCACGGCTCCGCCGTGATGCTGCTGGACGCACAGGGGGTGGTGCGCTTCGCCAGAGATGGCGCGCTGACGCCGCAGGAGGTCAGGCAGGCTATTGCTTTGCTCAACCAGCTGCTTTCCACTGCCGCGGCGCCATCTGACCCGGCACTTAGTTCGTGAATAAAATTATTATTTTATTATCACTTATCTCCGTTTTGCCCTTCAGCAGGCGAATTCTCGACTACGCTTTATTTCACCGTCTCGCCAAAACCAAACAACAATGCTGATCTGCGACGACGCTAAAAATAACAGGTTCGACGTTAATTATTAGATGGCTCTTTCTGCGCCACTTTGTTCATTTGCAATTACGACAGGCCGACGCTCACCTGCAAGTAAGGACTGCCATTATGACCATTTTTGCTGAAAGAGACTCTACCCTCATCTACAGCGATCCCCTGATGTTACTGGCGATTATTGAACAGCGTCTTGACCGACTGCTGCCGGTAGAAAGCGAACGCGACTGCGTGGGGCTCGCCATGCGCGAAGGCGCGCTGGCGCCGGGCAAACGCATCCGGCCGGTACTGCTGATGCTGGCCGCTCACGACCTTGGCTATCGCGACGAACTCAGCGGGCTGCTCGACTTCGCCTGCGCCGTCGAGATGGTGCATGCCGCCTCGCTGATACTCGACGATATTCCCTGCATGGACGATGCCGAACTGCGGCGCGGCCGGCCGACAATCCATCGCCAGTTCGGCGAGCCGGTGGCGATTCTCGCCGCCGTCGCCCTGCTGAGCCGCGCCTTCGGCGTGATTGCGCTGGCGGACGGCATCAGCAGCCAGGCGAAGACCCAGGCCGTGGCGGAGCTTTCCCATTCAGTCGGCATTCAGGGGCTGGTGCAGGGACAGTTTCTCGATCTGACCGAAGGCGGCCAGCCGCGCAGCGCCGACGCCATTCAGCTGACCAACCACTTTAAAACCAGCGCGCTGTTCAGCGCGGCGATGCAGATGGCCGCCATCATCGCCGGCGCGCCGCTGGCGTCGCGTGAAAAGCTGCACCGCTTCGCGCGGGATCTCGGCCAGGCCTTTCAGCTGCTGGACGACCTGACCGACGGCCAGAGCGACACGGGAAAAGATGCCCATCAGGACGTGGGGAAATCGACGCTGGTGAACATGCTGGGCAGCAAAGCGGTAGAAAAGCGCCTGCGCGACCATCTGCGACGCGCCGATCGCCACCTCGCTTCGGCCTGCGACAGCGGCTACGCCACCCGGCACTTCGTGCAGGCCTGGTTCGATAAAAAACTCGCTATGGTCGGCTGACCGCGCGTTTCCTGTCTGAGTATATGGAGCAGCAATGAAGGACACGGACCTGACGAAACGCAAAAACGATCATCTGGACATTGTTCTGCGTAATACCGCGCCGGCGTCGGGCAGCTTCGCCCGCTGGCACTTTACCCACTGCGCCCTGCCGGAGCTGCACCTGGATCAGATCGATCTGCGCACGCGGCTGTTCAATCGCCCCATGCAGGCGCCCTTTCTTATTAGCTCAATGACCGGCGGCGCGGCGCGCGCCCTCTCGATTAATCACCATCTTGCCGAAGCGGCGCAGACGCTGGGTCTGGCGCTGGGGGTCGGTTCGCAGCGCGTGGCGCTGGAAAGCGACAACGATTCTGGCCTGACGCGCGATTTACGCCGTATCGCCCCGGATATTCCGCTGCTGGCGAACCTCGGCGCGGCGCAGATTCTGGGCGAACAGGGCCGCAGGCTGGCGCGAAATGCGGTAAGCATGATCGAGGCGGATGCGCTGATCGTCCATCTTAATCCGCTGCAGGAAGCGCTGCAGCGCGGCGGCGATCGCGACTGGCGCGGCGTGCTGCAGGCGATTGCGCAGCTGGTGAAGTCGCTGGAGGTGCCGGTGGTGGTGAAAGAGGTTGGCGCGGGCATCTCGGCCGAGGTTGCGCAGCGGCTCGCCGAGGCGGGCGTCAGCATGATCGATATCGCAGGTGCGGGCGGCACCAGCTGGGCGGCGGTAGAGGGCGAACGCGCCAGCACCCCGCAGCAGCGCGCGGTGGCGATGGCCTTTGCCAGCTGGGGTATTCCCACAGATGAAGCCTTACGCGCGGTGCGCGACAGACTGCCTGCCATACCGCTTATCGCCTCAGGCGGCATCCGCGACGGCATCGACGCGGCGAAGGCGCTGCGGCTCGGCGCGGATATCGTTGGCCAGGCGGCGGCGGTGCTCAGCAGCGCCCTGCACTCTACGGATGCGGTGGTCGCGCACTTTAACACGCTGATTGAACAGCTGCGCGTCGCCTGTTTCTGCACCGGCAGCGCTAATCTGCGCCAGCTGCGCCTTGCGCCGCTGCATCGCGCCGGAGAAACGCTATGAGCCATTTCGCCGCGATCGCCCCTCCCTTTTACAGCCACGTGCGCGCGCTTCAGGCGCTGGCGCAGAGCCTGATAGCGCGCGGCCATCGGGTGACCTTTATTCAGCAGGCGGAGGTTGCCACCCTGCTCAGCGACGCCGCTATCGGCTTTCACGCCATCGGCCTGGAAACGCATCCTGTCGGCACGCTCGACCGTACGCTGGCGCTGGCGGCCCATCCCGGCGGCCTGGGCATTCTGCGCCTGATCCGCGATATGGCCAGCAGCACCGATATGCTGTGCCGCGAGCTGCCGGAGGCGCTGCGGGCGCTGGCGGTAGATGGCGTGATCGTCGATCAGATGGCGCCAGCGGGCGGGCTGGTGGCGGAGGCGCTGCGGCTGCCCTTCGTTTCGGTCGCCTGCGCCCTGCCGGTCAATCGTGAAGCCCATTTTCCATTGCCGGTCATGCCTTTTTTGTGGGGTACCAGCAGCGCCGCGCGCGAGCGGTTCGCCTCCAGCGAAAAAATTTATGACTGGCTGATGCGCAGCCACGATCGCGTGCTGGCGCGCCATGCCGACGCCTTTGGCCTTGCCGACCGCCGTCAGCCGCACCAGTGCCTGTCGCCGCTGGCGCAAATCAGCCAGCTGCCGCACGCCCTCGACTTTCCGCGCCGCGAGCTGCCGGCCCATTTCCACGCCACCGGCCCGCTGCGCGAACCGCCCGCCGCTGCCGCAGCGCCGCTGTTCAGCAACCGCGAGCAGCCGCGCGTTTTCGCCTCGCTGGGCACGCTGCAGGGCGGCCGTTACGGGCTGTTTAAAACGCTGGCGAAAGCCTGTCGCGAACTGGAGGCGGAGCTGCTGATCGCCCACTGTGGCGGCCTGAGCGATTTTCAGGCGCGTAAACTGCTGCGCGCCGGGGCGGCGCGGGTAGCCGCCTTTGTCGATCAGCGCGCCGCGCTGGCGCAGGCGGACGTGGCCATTACCCACGGCGGCTTAAATACGGTGCTCGACGCCGTAACCTATGGCACGCCGCTGCTGGCGATTCCGCTGGCATTCGATCAGCCCGGCATTGCCGCGCGGCTGGCGCACCATGGCCTGGGGATGCGCGCATCGCGCTTCTCCACCAGCCATCAGATTGCGCGTCGCCTGCGTCGCCTGCTGGACGATGGTGCGGTTAAGCAGCGCATGACGCGCCTGCAGCCGCAGCTGGCCGCCTGCGGCGGCGTCGAGCGCGCGGCTGAGATTACCGAGCGCGCGCTGCTGACGCGCCAGCCGGTGCGCGCGGAGAAGTACTATGACATCGCAGTATGATCTGCTGTTGCTCGGCGCCGGTCTGGCGAACGGGCTGCTGGCGCTGCGGCTGAAAGCGCTCCAGCCGCAGCTGCGCGTGCTGGTGCTTGATGCCCACGCCCACGCCGGTGGCAATCACACCTGGTGCTTTCACGAAGAGGATCTCAGCGCCGCGCAGCATCAGTGGATTGCGCCGCTGGTGGCGCACCGCTGGCCGCACTACGAGGTACGCTTTCCCGCGCTGACGCGCCAGCTTAACAGCGGCTATTTTTGCGTCACTTCCGCGCGCTTTGACGAGGTGCTGCGCGCGACGCTCGGCGACGCGCTGCGGCTTAACCAGACCGTCGCCAGCAGCGGCCCCGATCACGTGCAGCTCGCCAGCGGCGAAGTGCTGCGCGCGCGCGCCGTCATTGACGGCCGCGGCTATCAGCCCGACGCCGCCCTGCAGATTGGCTTTCAGTCCTTTGTCGGTCAGGAGTGGCGCCTGAGCCAGCCGCATCAGCTGGAGGGGCCGATTCTGATGGACGCGGCCGTGGATCAGCAGGGGGGCTATCGCTTCGTCTATACCCTGCCGCTCTCGCCGACGCGTCTGCTGATTGAAGATACCCACTATATTAACGACGCCTCGCTGGCGACGGCGCAGGCGCGGCAGAATATCTGCGACTACGCCACCCGCCAGGGCTGGCAGCTGGAGACGCTGCTGCGCGAAGAGCGCGGCGCGCTGCCGATTACGCTGGCGGGCGATTTCGACCGCTTCTGGCATCATCGCGCCCCCTGCGTCGGCCTGCGCGCCGGGCTTTTTCACCCCACGACCGGCTACTCCCTGCCGCTGGCGGCGACGCTGGCGGACGCGCTCGCCGCAGAGGCGGACTTCTCCCCTGAGGCGCTCGCGCCGCGTATTCACCGCTTTGCGCAGGCGGCGTGGCGTAAACAGGGCTTTTTCCGCATGCTTAACCGCATGCTGTTCCTGGCGGCCGAGGGCGATCGGCGCTGGCGCGTAATGCAGCGCTTTTACGGCCTGCCCGAGGGGCTGATCGCCCGGTTTTACGCCGGACGGCTGACGCTGGCCGACCGCGCGCGCATTCTTAGCGGCAAGCCGCCGGTCCCGGTGCTGGCGGCGCTGCAGGCTATTCTCACCCACCCTTCTGGACGAAGAGCATCACGATGAAGCACACCACGGTAATTGGCGCAGGATTTGGCGGGCTGGCACTGGCAATTCGCCTCCAGGCAGCAGGCGTTCCAACGCGGCTGCTGGAGCAGCGCGACAAGCCGGGCGGCCGCGCCTATGTTTATCAGGATCAGGGCTTTACCTTTGACGCGGGCCCGACGGTGATCACCGATCCGTCCGCTATTGAAGAGCTGTTCGCCCTGGCGGGAAAATCGATGCGCGACTATGTCGAGCTGCTGCCGGTGACCCCTTTTTACCGGCTCTGCTGGGAGACGGGCGAGGTGTTTAACTACGATAACGACCAGGCGCGGCTGGAAGCGGAGATCCGCAAATTTAATCCAGCCGACGTGGCGGGCTATCAGCGCTTCCTCGACTATTCGCGCGCCGTGTTCGCCGAAGGCTACCTGAAGCTCGGCACCGTGCCCTTTTTGTCGTTCCGCGATATGCTGCGCGCCGCACCGCAGCTGGCGCGCCTGCAGGCGTGGCGCAGCGTTTACAGCAAGGTGGCGAGCTTTATCGAGGATGATAAGCTGCGGCAGGCCTTTTCGTTTCACTCGCTGCTGGTCGGCGGCAACCCCTTCGCCACCTCGTCGATCTATACGCTGATCCACGCGCTGGAGCGCGAATGGGGCGTCTGGTTTCCGCGCGGCGGCACCGGCGCGCTGGTGCAGGGCATGCTGAAGCTGTTCCAGGATTTAGGCGGCACGCTGGAGCTGAACGCGCGCGTCAGCCATATCGAGGCGAAAGAGGCCGCGATTTCCGCCGTGCATCTGGAGGATGGTCGGGTATTTGAAACCCGCGCGGTCGCCTCTAACGCCGATGTGGTGCATACCTATGGCGATCTGCTCGGCAGGCACCCCGCCGCCGCCGCACAGGCCAAAAAGCTGAAAGGCAAGCGCATGAGCAACTCGCTGTTTGTGCTCTATTTTGGCCTGAACCATCATCACGATCAGCTGGCGCACCACACCGTCTGCTTCGGGCCGCGCTACCGTGAGCTGATTGACGAGATCTTTAACCGCGACGGGCTGGCGGAAGATTTCTCGCTCTATCTCCATGCGCCCTGCGTGACCGATCCCTCGCTGGCGCCGCCGGGCTGCGGCAGCTACTACGTGCTGGCACCGGTTCCCCATCTTGGCACCGCCGATCTCGACTGGAACGTTGAGGGGCCGCGCCTGCGCGATCGCATTTTCGCCTATCTCGAAGAGCACTATATGCCCGGCCTGCGCAGCCAGCTGGTCACTCACCGCATCTTCACGCCGTTCGATTTCCGCGACCAGCTTAATGCCTATCAGGGCTCTGCGTTTTCCGTTGAGCCGATTTTGCGCCAGAGCGCCTGGTTCCGGCCCCATAACCGCGACAGCCATATCCGCAATCTCTATCTGGTCGGCGCGGGTACGCACCCAGGCGCGGGCATCCCCGGCGTGATCGGTTCCGCCAAAGCCACCGCAAGCCTGATGCTGGAGGATCTGCATGCATAATCCGACGCTGCTGCACCATGCCGTAGAGACGATGGAAGTCGGTTCGAAGAGTTTCGCCACCGCCTCAAAGCTGTTCGACGCGAAAACGCGCCGCAGCGTGCTGATGCTCTACGCCTGGTGCCGCCACTGTGATGATGTGATCGATGACCAGCAGCTTGGCTTTCCAGGCGAGGTTCCTTCGGCGCAGACCCCGCAGCAGCGTCTGGCAAATCTGGAGCGCAAAACCCGCCAGGCCTACGCGGGCGCGCAAATGCATGAACCCGCCTTCGCCGCCTTTCAGGAGGTGGCGATCGCCCACGATATCTCTCCCGCTTACGCTTTCGACCATCTGGAAGGGTTTGCAATGGACGTCCGCGGCGCGCGTTATGAAACCTTTCAGGATACGCTGCGCTACTGCTACCACGTGGCGGGCGTGGTGGGATTAATGATGGCGCAAATTATGGGGGTGCGCGACGAGGCGGTGCTGGATCGCGCCTGCGATCTCGGCCTCGCCTTTCAGCTGACCAATATTGCGCGCGATATCGTTGAGGATGCGCGAGTCGGCCGCTGCTATTTGCCGGAAAGCTGGCTGGAGGAGGCCGGGCTGGATCGTCTTCACTTTGCCGATCGCGCTCATCGCCCGGCGCTGGCGAATCTGGCGCGGCGGCTGGTGAGCGAGGCGGAGCCCTACTACGCCTCTGCGTCGGCCGGGCTGGCCGGGCTGCCGCTGCGCTCTGCGTGGGCGATCGCCACGGCGAAAGAGGTTTATCGCCGCATTGGGGTTAAGGTCTACGGCGCGGGGGAAACGGCCTGGGATCGCCGCCAGTCCACCAGCAAACAGGAGAAGCTTCTGCTGCTGGCGGCGGGGGCGGCGCAGGCGATCAGGTCTCGGGCGGCTGCTTCTCCGCCGCGTCCTGCCGAACTCTGGCAGCGTCCGCGTTAGGCCGACGTCCGTGACGCTGACGCAGCGTCGCCTGTAATTTCTCCAGCGGCGGCGCATAGAGGAAGCCGAAGGAGACGCAGTCTTCCCGGCCGCGCACCGCATGGTGCAGCCGGTGCGCCATGTAGAGTCGTTTAAAGTAGCCGCGACGCGGTATGTACTTAAAAGGCCAGCGCTGGTGTACCAGCCCGTCATGCACAATAAAATAGAGCAGGCCGTAAAGCGTCATGCCTGCGCCTATCCACTGTAGCGGCCAGACGCCGCGGCTGCCCAGGTAGATCAACAGAATCGCCAGCCCGGCGAACACCACAGCATAGAGATCGTTCACTTCAAACCAGCCGCTGTGCGGTTCATGATGCGACCGGTGCCAGCCCCATCCCCAGCCGTGCATAATATATTTATGCGACAGCGCGGCGGTAATCTCCATCGCTACGACGGTCAGTAATACGATCCCAGCATTCCACAACCACAGCATATCTTCTCCCGTCAGTGCATCCTGCCAGCCAGCGCAGGCTGGCCATCATCAGCTGCGGCACGCCGCAGGCGAACCTTAAGTCTAGGCTATAGCCTGTAATTCGCCGCAGCGTTTAAACGGAAGATCGGGCAAGTTCCAGCCGCTGACTGACCTGAAGGCCACTGAATAATGTTGCGCATTCCAGCCGTTAGCACAAAAGGCAATGGCGCAAGCCGCCCGCGCTGCCGTAGACTGCCGCGGCACAAAGCAAAAACAGGGATTACAACCACATGAAGCTGTTCTACAAAGCGGGCGCCTGCTCGCTGACTACCCACATTATTCTGCATGAAACCGGTTTGCCGCATACCTCCGTCGCGGTGGATTTAAAAACCAAACGTACCGCGGAAGGCGACGATTTTCTGGCGATCAACAGCAAAGGCTATGTGCCAGCGCTGCAGCTGGATAATGGCCATGTGCTGACCGAGGGCGCGGTTATCGCTCAGTATCTGGCGGATTTAAAGCCGGAGAGTCATTTGCTGCCGGCAAGCGGCGAAGCACGCTATGCGGTGCTGGAGTGGATGAACTTTATTTCAACTGAACTGCATAAGGGCATCGGTGCCTTTTTCAACCCGGCCATTACGCCGGAGTGGAAGGCGGCAGCAACCGCAACCCTGACTAAACGCCTTGACTGGCTGGCGGAAGCGCTGGGCGAAAACCGCTATCTGCACGCTGACCACTTCACCATTGCCGATGCCTATCTGTTCAACGTGCTGAGCTGGTTCCGCGTGGTTGATTTCAGCCTGGATCGCTGGCCGGCACTGCAGCGCTTTGCGGCGACGCATGCGCAGCGTCCGTCGGTGATCGCCGCGATGAAATCGGAAGGCCTGATGTAATAAAACAGCGCGCCCGAGGGCGCGCTGTTCGATCAGAAGTCCGCCTTCAGCACGATGCGATAGTGCGCCTTACCGGCGCGCAGGTGATCGAGCGCGTCATTGATTTTTGACATCGGGAAATATTCCACGGTCGGCGCGACATCTGCGCGCGACGCCAGGCGAAGCAGCGAGCGCAGCTGGCCAGGCGAGCCGGTAGAAGAGCCGGTAACGCCGCGATCGCCAAGGATCAGGCTAAACGCCGGTACTTCAAACGGCTTCATTACCGCCCCAACGGTGTGGAAACGCCCCTTCGCCGCCAGCGCCTGGAAATAGGGCTGCCAGTCGAGATCGACCGCGACGGTGCTGATAATCAGATCAAACTGGCCGGCCAGCTTGTTCAGCGCCTCTGGATCGCGGCTGTTAACCACATGATCGGCGCCCATCTGTTTAATGGTTTCAGTTTTAGAAGGCGACGAACTAAACGCCGTGACTTCTGCGCCCAGCGCGCGCAGCAGTTTAATCGCCATATGGCCAAGACCGCCGATACCAATCACCCCTACCCGGCTGGTGGCGGTAATGTTATGCATCAGCAGCGGTTTGAAGACGGTGATGCCGCCGCACAGCAGCGGGCCAGCAGTAGCCGCGTCGAGATTTTCCGGCAGCGGAATAACCCATTGCCAGTTGGCGCGCAGGTGGCTGGCGAAGCCGCCGTGATTGCTGATGGTGGGAACGTTATTGTTGACGCAGTTAACCTGCTCGCCGTTAATACAGGCGTCGCAGTACTGACAGCTTTTCGCCGTCCAGCCGATGCCGACGCGCTGGCCCATGCTCAGGCCTTTGTTTTTGGCGCTGTCGCCCAGCGCGACCACGCGACCAATCACTTCGTGACCGGCGATAAGCGGATAGGCCGAAATGCCCCACTCATTGTCGATCATCGAGAGATCGGAGTGGCACACGCCGCAATAATCCACCTCTACTTCAACATCCTCCGCAGCCAGCGGGCCGGGATCGTACTCATAGGGTTGAAGCGCTTCTCCGGCCGTCATGGCCGCGTAACTTTTGAATTTCATGCTTTTCCTCGCTGAGGTTATAAATGCGCTAAAGCATTTTGGCGCTGAAGCTGTTCGCAACCGTCACGAACTGCCCGCCGCCAAGATGATGCAACGTGTGAAGCGCGCGGTTTTCGTTGCTGAAATGCCAGCGACCGTCATAAAACACCCGGCTGTCAGCCGCCGCCGCCACGACTTCACCAAACAGGGTGTCGTAATTTTGCTGCGCTTCTGTTGCCGGCAGCAGCCGGCACTCCAGCCAGGCGACGCAGCTCTCTTCCAGCAGCGGCACGCCCAGCTCCGGCCCTTTAATCGCCTGAATATTATAGTCGGCGAATTTATCCCTCTCGCGCCCTGACGTATTGCCGACGGCATAGGTCAGATTGGCGAAGGCGGCAGCCGGTACGCAGACGCCAAAGGTGCCGCTCGATTCAATCAGCTCGCGCGACCATGTGGCTTTATCGACCACGATCGCCACGCGCGGCGGGGTAAACTCTACCGGGGTCGACCAGGCGGCGGCCATGACGTTGCGGCGCTGAGTTTGCGGATGCTGGCTGGTAATCAGAATGGTAGGACCGTGGTTAAGCAGACGGCTGGCATGTTGCAGCGCTACCGGGCGGAAATGCGACATAGAGCGGTTCCTTACGGAAATCGACGCACGCTATTTTGCGCGTCATAAATTGCTGTAAACGTTTTACTTTACGCGTTTTCGTCCGCAGCCATTTGCCGCTGCGTGCCGAGCCGCTTTTATAATAGATCGTGATTGAGCGGCGTGCGAAAAGCATGGCGCGCAGCGCTCATTAGCTGCTCCGCCGTAACGGTGGGCGGTAGCCTGGTCAGCACTTTGCTCGCCTGCCAGTAGCACAACACCATCACCTCATCGGTTTCGCTTTCCGCCAGCTCTTTTAGCCGCGCCCGCAGCGTCGGCACATTCAGCGTTTGCTGCTCGTCGAGCATCTCTTCGATGGTTTTGATGATGACGTCATGGATCGTTTTCCAGGAAAGATTAGTAAGCAAAATCAACCTCTTCTAGCGCTTTCCGGCTCCGGAACTGTTATAACTTTTCCCACGCAGGCGAAACCTGCGCGGGTGAGATAATATTAACATGGCATTAACTATAGCTGGACTGACGGGCTTTCGGCGACTTTTACATAGCGGAATTATTTCTGTGGAAGCGTTTTCAAAAAAGCCGTTAATGTGGGGTAAAAGCGTACCTGTCAGGGTTTTACCAGACTTCGGTAAAGGACTGAGACAGGCCGCTTTTTTAATATCAGACGTGCAGGATAAAACAGGAGAGCATCTGTGCAGAAAGAAGGTTTAAAGGCTGATGCGCTGGTCTGGGGTGAGGGGCCGCGCGTTTTCGAGATTTTTCTGGAACCCACCTGCCCTTTTTCCGTGCGCGCTTTTAATAAGCTCGATGCGCTGCTGGACTATGTGGGCGAAAAAGAGATGACGCTTAAAATTCGTTTGCAGTCGCAGCCGTGGCATCTCTATTCGGGGCTGATTGTGCGCTATATCCTTGCCGCTTCAACCTTACCTGAGGGCAAGCACGCCGCCAGAGCGGTGCTGAAAGCGGTGGCCGATCATCGCGAAGAGTTCGAATTTACCGATCACTGCCGCGGGCCGAATATGCAGACGACGCCGGAAGAGATCCTGGCACGCCTGCAGCGCTATAGCGGTATTGACGCCCGCGCCGCTTTCGACCGGGCAGAGCTGCAAAATGAAATAAAGTGGCACTGCAAGTATGCGCGCCAGAATGGCGTACACGTTTCGCCAACCTTTATGATCAACGGCCTGATTCAAGCCGATATGGGCAGTGGTGATGAGATAACAGCATGGGCGAAGCGCCTGATGGCCTGATATAAATTCGCCTGCTAAGGAAGCAGGCGAGGTGAATTACTGGTCGGTCTCGTCATCTTCGTAAGCAGGTATTTCTGCATCATCCGGCAGCGGTTCGGTATCGGGGCGTTCTGACATCATAAAGCTCCTGTGGAGGGCGATGAAAAGCATAGCATATCGCTACATCGGCGCGGCTTTCAGACGCCTTTAAGCGAAAAAAGGAGCAACCCTGTCTGTTTGCCGGTTACCTGTTGCGCTTATCTGCGTCAACGGCTGGTCAATCATAGGGTTAGCAATATTGGGCATCAGGCGAAGCACGCTGCAACTTTTCGGTAACATCTGGCAATATATTAAACTACTGAAAACTGGGGCGATGCCGATAAATTGATGCGTGCAGTCGGGGAGGTTGGCCGCGAGCCAACACCAGGGCAACCGCGTCAACTTCCCCGCTGCAGCAGTTCTCCTGCAAGCCCGGCGAGTCTGCGCCAGGCTGAGGGAACCTTATGGACGCTTCAGCAGAGGATCGACTTTATCCTTATCCTCAACGCCTGAAACGCCGCTTCGCTCAACGATATCATCGTCTACGCCGGTTGTGGTTCCGGCGGTATTAAACGCGCCTGCCGGTTTGGCCGTGGCGCTGCCGGTGCCGCTCAGCGAGGTATCTGCGGCAAGATGGCTATCTGCGTGATCGATATCCACTTCCTGACGACGCACCGAGTCGGTGATATTTTCTACCCGCTCGCTCTGATCTGTGCGCACCACCACTTCTTCTTTGATATGTGCGGTTTTGTTGATCACCGGCTGCTCATGGGTTTCTGCCACTTCGATGGTTTTATCTTCCCAGTCAACGTTATCCGTCGCAGCGAGATCGTTAGTGGAGCGGCGGAAAATATCCGCATGCTGTTCCTGCAGGGAAATGTCTTCGGACACCTGATCGGTCACGGTGTAACGGCGGACGCGCGTTGTGCCTTCGCTCACCAGACGTTTACCCACTTCCAGACGCTCTTCGGCAAGGCGCAGCACTTCCTCTTCGCTTTCGTCGCCGGTCAGCGAGGTGCGAACCGGCTGCGTCAGGCCGCTGTCGGCAACGCTGTTTACGCCGGTCGTGCTTTGCGCGGTAGAGACGGTATAGCCGTCATCCTGCGACAGGGTATTGCCAGCCGGCAGTTCGCCGGTGTCATGCGCATCCAGAATGCTGTAAGCGCGCGGCAGCTTATCCTCTTCAGCGCGCAGGGTTAACACCACGCTGCCTGAGTTAATCGCATCTTCATAGACGCCGCTTTGCTCTTCGTCCAGCGTGCTGCCGAACAGGCGCTGCCAGAAGCTGGGATGACGAGCCTCATGTCCTTCAGATTTCAAACGTTCGCCAGAAATCACATCAATATCATGCTCGGCGAAACCCGCCTTGATCAGGCTACGCTTAGCCCCTTCTGCCTGAGCCAGGGTACTGAACATCGTTACGATCTTTTCGTGTGCCATGATTTCCTCCTGCGTGATGATGGCTTAGGTGTCATCTTTTTTCCGGTTAATCTCGACATGCTGTTTGCGTAATGAAACGGTCTCTTCCCAGGGAACCTCTTCATGCGTTCGCCGGATATGCAACTCCTCTTTCAAAACCAGCCTGCGAATGACCTCAACCTCTTCTTCTACGACCGGAACGATAAGGACGCCCTCTTCTTCCCTGATATCCGGCATAGACGCAATGCGCTCATTTTTCGGCACATGCGTTACCTCGACGTTTTCACGGCGCAACAGTAGACTTACTGGCTCGCTGTGAGTTGAAGTCTGGCGTTTTACGGTGACATAACCATCCAGTACTTCTTCCCGCGATACGGTCAGCTTTTCTTCAGCCAGATGCAGTATTTCCTCTTCTGCATTTGGATGTTCGTCATTGTTTGAAGAAGAAGCCATATTTCACCCTTAATGAAATGCCCGGTTGAAATAAACACCCTGATATAATCAAATCAAAAGCATTTACAACTAATGAAATTTAATTGTGAATCAAAACACAGCCGTTGCAAGCCAAGCGGTGAAAAAAAATAAAATTAAACATGCGAAAAGCGCGCGGTTATAAATTCACCGCTTTACACAAATAGAATTTATCCTGCACAGCCAGTCACTTATTGAAGGATTTGCTGTTAATCGCGCGCACTGTTAATTCAGGAAGATTCCTGGCGGCAAAAAAATTAAATTTAACTACACAGCAGGGATTATTATCTTTAACGCGCTGATATGCATTGGTTTCATATTTATATGAAAAAAAGTGCACGGGTAAATATGTAAAACTATGTCAGCACATCACCCGTCGAGGCGCGGGTTAAAAAATAAGGCGTCTGGGACCAGCCGCGTAAAGAGGCGGCTAATTTTATGCCAGTGAAAACCAGACGCTGAGCCTTTGCGGTGCTATCGCAGGCCAGCAGCGGGTGCAGGGGGAGCGGAGGTGAAAGAGAGCCTGTCTGAGGGACAGAGGCTAAAGGCGATCTGCCGCGACGCATCGCGGCAGATCGACGCAGCTATTTCCCTTCAAAGAAATTTTCAGGCAGTTGGCCTGGCGCGCAGTTGATAACGCTGTCGTTATCCGGCCCTTCATTTTTCATATAGGTGACTTCGGCGAACTCGGGAATGATGACATAGGGATAGGCCGGGCCTTCATCTCTGAAGCGATGCATATCGTCGATAAACTCATTCTGGTAGCAGATGGTTTTTTCAGGATGCTGGCCTTCGCCGGCGATCCACTGCGGAAAGAAGATGGTGCCGTGCAGCAGTTTGCGGTTCAAATCAAACAGCAGGCTAACGCAGGTGCCGGTCGGCTCATGCCAGTCCACCTTGAAGATGCCGGGTGCGAACTGCACGGCATTCATTTTCTGATGAGTAACCCAGCGGCCGCCCACCAGCCCCTGATGGATGCGGTAGTCGCAGGTGGTTTCGTTGCGTGCGTACCACTCATACTTCCAGCCGTTATCGTAGGTGTAGACAAAATGCGTACCGACAAACTGCGAAAGATCGCGGGATGACTCGTTAAGCGAAGCGATAGTCATGGATTACCTCATGTTATCAGTAAGGAGGGCGCTGACCAGTTGCGCAGCGCCACATTCTCTTTTGACACCAGACGGTAGCCTTTACCGTCTCACTTATTATTGATGAGTATCCGTTAATCACCACCTTAGCGGCGATGAAAAATCGCTCAGCGCCGGGGCCGCGAGAGGCTGCTGCCGAGGGAGCGCACCGCTTTTTGTCACCCTTTTATGCCGTGGAGCAGTCACCACGCAGGTGAAGCGGCGCAGAATAAAACTGCAAAGAAGGGCCATTATTTCCTGCTGAAAGGAATTTATAAGATGATGGAAATATCGGCAGAGCCTGCGCTTCCCGCCGGATTTTTTCTTTTTCTCCAGCGAGAAAATAAGCGATTACCCGCTATCGCGCTTTACGAAATATAGCCAGACAGAAATCTTCTGTTACACCATGACGCTATTGATGACACTTACCGGCCCATTAATTAATTAATGAAGAACCTTATGGCAGTTAAAAGTTAAAAACCAGAAGGTGCAGGCTGAGATCGTAATTAACTACCTGGTTGCCCCTCTGCCTCTCCTTTATTAACGCTGCTTCTTACCTGAAAATACAGGGTTCGCGGCTGGCGCATACCGGTGCTGAACGGGTTGGTAACTGGCCCTTTTTATTGGCGCACTACCAGGGCGCATCGCCGTGGCGATGTTTTGCTGCTGTCGCTGCCGCTCGCCGCGCCAGACCTGGCGACTGCGGTGGCGCGCGTCTGGGCGCACGCAATCGGCAAATTCGCCGTCGCGATGATCTTTGCCTGTTTAGCGCAGGCCATTCCGGTTAAGCTCTACAACAGTTTGCAGAACCACGGCGTCGATGCGGTTTATCCCCCGCTGTGGCTGCAGCTGTTTACCTTACCTTTGCCGCTGGCCAGCCTGCGTTTGTTTTGTGCGTCGTTACGCGCGCGAACGGCAGCCGCGGCGCACCCGATCGGGAGTGATCTGATGTCCGTTTCTCTGGAGCAGTTGATCGATAAGTACCCTGAGGCGAACGCGTGGGCGTTCGGCGACTCGGCCGAGCTGGCCGACCGTCTGGTTACGCTGGTAATCGCCGGTAAAAAAATGGCGAGCTGCGGCTCACTGCAGATGTGGCAGGATGAGGAATCGAAGCCTGAGCCTGGCGGCTACAGCATTATCCTGGACGGTGCGGGTCAGCCGCGCTGCGTTATCCGCACCACCGGCCTGTTTCTGACCCGCTTCGACCGCGTGACGCCGGAGATGGCGATGCTGGAAGGTGAGGACGATCTCAGCCTGGAGAGCTGGCGCCGCGAGCATCAGCGCTTTTTCCAGAACGAAGGCACCTTTCACCCCGAGATGGAACTGGTGTTCGAAACCTTCCAGCTGGTCGAGGTGGTATAGATCTGACGGCGGTTAGCTCGCGTTGCGCTGAAAGTGGCTGTTCACAAACGCACGACAGCGGGGCGAAATGGGATCGAGAAAGAGCTGCTCCGGCGCGCCCTCCTCTTCCACTATGCCCTGATGCAGAAACACCGCTTTGTTCGACACGTCGCGCGCGAAGCCCATCTCGTGCGTGACGATGATCATCGTGCGGCCCTCCTCCGCCAGGCCGCGAATAACGCGCAGCACCTCGCCCACCAGTTCGGGATCGAGCGCCGAGGTCGGCTCATCGAACAGAATCGCCTTCGGCTGCTGCGCCAGCGCGCGCGCGATCGCCACGCGCTGCTGCTGGCCGCCCGACAGCTGGGACGGCCAGGCGTCGCGCTTCGTGTAAAGACCCACTTTATGCAGCAGCGCCTCGGCCTCTTCCGTCGCCTCTTTAACGCTGCGCTTCTGCACCTGCACCGGCGCTTCGATGATGTTCTCTATCACCGTCTTATGGGGCCAGAGGTTAAAGCTCTGAAACACAAAGCCGAGCTGCATTCGCATCAGCTTGATGCGCTGACGCTGCGCGCGGCTGAGCTTTTCGTCGGGATTATCCAGCGTGACGCTGTTCTCGCCCACGGCGATGACGCCCGCCTGCGGCACTTCCAGAAAGGGAATACAGCGCAGCAGCGTACTTTTGCCCGAGCCGCTGGCGCCGATCAGCGAGATAACATCGCCATCCTGCGCCGTCAGGCTGATATCGTGCAGCACTTCATGTCCCGCATAGCTTTTTCTGAGATGGCTCAGCTTGATGGTGGGTTGGGTCATCAACGCGCTCCAAAGTAGTAGGGGGAGAGGCGCCGCTCCAGCAGAGAGACGCCTTTGCTCACCAGTATGCTGAGCAGCAGATAGATCGCCGCCGCGCTGAGGAAAACCTCCAGCGCGCGAAAGGTAGAGGAGACGATAGAGTCGGCGATACCGGTCATCTCCATCAGGCTGATGGTACTGACCAGCGAGGTAGATTTAAGCATTGAGATAATCTCGTTGCTGTAGGCGGGCAGCGCCTGGCGGATGGCGATCGGCAGCGTAATGCGCGTGAAAATCTTGTGCGATGGCATCCCGCAGACTTTCGCCGCCTCCAGCGACTGAGGGCTTACCGCATTGAGGCCGCCACGCAGGATCTCTGAGGTATAGGCTGCGTCGTTGAGGATCAGTGCCAGCAAGCCGCACCAGTAGGGATCGCGCAGCAGCGGCCACAGCACGCTTTCGCGCACCGCCGGCAAACTGCCCAGCCCGTAGTAGATCATAAAAATTTGAATCAGCAGCGGCGTACCGCGAAACAGCCAGACGTAGAAGCGGGCTATCCAGGCGCCGACGCGCGTCTGCCGCAGCAGATTCAGTCCCAGCGCCAGCAGGCCGCCGCCCAGCAGCGACAGCAGGGCCAGATTAACGGTCAGCGGCAGGCCTTTGAGCAGCGCCAGCAGGGTTTCCTGCAAAAAAGGGAGGTCCATTGGCTTTCCTTACACGTTGGCGCGCTGCTGGCCGCGCATGGCAAATTTCTCTACCGCGCGAAACACCCAGTCTGAGCAGGTGGTAATAATCAGATAGATCACGGCGCCGACGCTGTAGAAGAAAAACGACATCTGCGTAGAGTTGGCGGCCATGGTGATCTGATTCATGGTTTCCACCAGCCCGGTCACGGAGACCAGCGCCGATTCTTTGATCACCGACTGCCACTGGTTGCCCATTCCCGGCAGCGCGGTGCGCAGCGCCTGAGGGACGATCATGCGGCGGAACAGCATCATCCGCCCCATCCCCGTTACCGTTGCCGCCTCCAGCGTGCCGCGCGGAATGGCGTAAAAGGCGCCGCGAAAGACGCCGCTCTGATAGGCGCCCGAGATCAGGCCAATGGCGATCGCGCCGGCGATAAAGCCGTTAATATCAAACGGCCCCTGCATGCCCAGCGCGGTGCCAGCCGAGGAGAGCACCTGGCGTCCACCGAAGTAAAACAGGTAGATGACCAGCAGCTCCGGCACGCCGCGAAACACCGTGATATAACCCGACGCCAGCCGTTGCTGCCAGCGCGAACCGGCAATCTGCATCCAGCACAGCAGGCTGCCCAGCGCCGCCCCCAGCAGCCAGGCGCAGAGCGAAACGGTAACCGTTACAGTAGCGGCACTCAGCAGCACGCCGCCCCAGCCTTCGTCGCCGAAGCCAATCAGCTGCCAGTCGATTTGCGTCAACATCGGCTATCAGGCTTTCGGCGCGACGTCTTCGCCGAACCATTTAACGGAAAGTTTGCTCAGCGTGCCATCTTTGATCATCGCGGCGAGCGCCTCATCCAGCGCCGCCTTCAGCTCGGCGTTGCCTTTGCGCAGGCCGATCGCCGATCCCGCCCCCAGCACGCCGCCGCTAAAACCGTAGCCGCTGCTGCTGATGGCGGACGCATGCTTTTTCACAAAGGCGTTAAGGTTAGTGCGCGACGCCATTACCGCGTCCACGCGGCCGTTCAGCAGGTCGGCGTAGGTTTCCGGGCCGGCCTGATAGGTGCGGATGGTGGCAACGTCTGCCAGATATTTTTGCAGGAAGTCCGCCTGAATGGTGGCGACCTGCACCGCGATAGTTTTGCCCTTGAAGGTGGTTTTCAACTCGTCGATCGCTTTCTGCATGCCCGCGGCGTCATCGGCGGTGACCACGCTGCCGCTGCCGGGCAGCGTCTCCAGCGGTGAGTTTTTGGCCGTGACAAAGCTGGAGACGCTGACGGTGTACTGCTGGGTAAAGTCGATAGCTTCGGCGCGCTTCGGCGTAACCGTCACCGCATCGATAACGGCGTCATATTTACCGTCGATCAGACCGGGGATCATGCCTGACCACTTCTGGGCGCTGATTTCATATTTAAAGCCGACGCGCTTCGCCAGCTCAGCCACGATATCGGGCTCATAGCCGACGATCTTGCCGTTCGGCGTGGTCTGGTTGAACGGAGGATAGCTGCCTTCGGTGGCGAACTTCAGGGTGCCGAAATCTTTTGCCAGGCTGAGCGCCGGTACGGCCGCCAGGCCCAGAGCCAGGGTGGCTGCGAACAGCCCTTTGCGCATCATCATAGTGATATCCTCAGTTATTATTGTCAGAAAGCAGATCGACCGACAGGCGCACCAGCGCCTGAGCGCCAGCGGCAATGCTGCGCTCATCGGGCTGATAGTCGGAGTTATGCAGGTGGTCGTCGCGCCCCGGCGTGGCGGAGCCGATATGGATCTGGCAGCCCGGCGCGCGCTCGGTAAACAGTGAAAAATCTTCCGCGCCAAAGCTGTCGCTCGGTTTCGCGACGATGGATTTGCCGAACTGATGCGAAAGGATCCCCTCCAGCGCGTCGATCAGCCGGTCATCATTCATCAGTGGCGGCACGCCGCGCTGATAGTCCACCTCGACGCGCACGTTCATCGCCAGCGCGACGCCAGCGCATACGCGGCGGAACGAACTCTCCATATCGGCGCGCACCTGCGGCGATTTGGTGCGGATGGTGCCCTGAAGCAAACAGCTGTCGGGAATGATGTTATGCGTGGCGCCGCCCTGAATATGGCCGATGGTCAGCACCGCAGAGTGAGCCGGATCGCGCTCGCGTGAGATCAGCGTTTGCAGCTGGCCAATCAGCGAGGCCGTGGCAACGATGGGATCGACGCCCATATGGGGCCGCGCGGCGTGAGTCGAGACGCCATACACCCGCACGTCGAACTCGTCGCTCGATGCGGTGCTGCCGCCGCGCGTCAGCGCCACCTCCCCTGCTGCCAGCTCAGGCTTGTTGTGCAGCGTGACGGCCCAGTCGACCCCCTCAGCGGCACCGTCGGCAATCATCGCTTCCGCCCCGCTTTCCGGGGTTTCCTCAGCGGGCTGGAAGATAAGGCGTACCCTGCCTTTCAGCTGCTGACGGTAGTGCGGCAGGATAGCGGCGACGCCAAGCAGCGTGGCGGTATGCAGATCGTGTCCGCAGGCGTGCATTTTGCCGGGGATGGTGCTGCTAAAGGGCAGACCGGTCTGCTCCTGGATCGGCAGCGCGTCCATATCCGCGCGCAGCAGCAGCGTTTTGCCCGGCTGTGCGCCGACAATATCCACCAGCACGCCGGTGCGGCCGACGCCCGTTTTGGGATCCAGGCCATGTTCGCGCAGCCAGCTGGCGACGATCTCCGCGGTGCGCAGCGTATCGAAGCCGAGTTCGGGATGGGCATGAATATCGCGCCGGATGGCGATAAGTTGCGGCTCAATATCAGCCACTCTGGCGCTTATTTCCCTGGCCAGCCGTGCTTTTTCGTCAGTCATGTTTTCCCTGCAGAACGCCTTTAAAAGAGGCGACAGTCGCAGCGGATCGGGCCGCTGGCTATATTGTTGTGTTTGCAGGCTTTATTTATTCACAGAGGAAAGCAGAAAGCAACGCGCGAAAAAACATAAAAATAACATTTGAATCATACACTTAAATAACATGACTTTTAATACGCATGAGAATGCAGCGGATCAGCAAGATTATTAATAATCCGCCTTCGTTAATCACATCGTCTAATTATGTTATTGCACAAAGCGCTCCCCGGCGCTAAAAAAAACGCCCTGCTCGCAGGGCGTTTTTAAGTAATCAGGCGCGACGCCAGCGACGCGTCAGCCATTTTTCCAGCTCGACGATGCTAAAAAGCACGGCACCGACAACCAGGGCGATGAGCCAGTATTTAAACGGCAGCGGGCGGGTACCGAACAGCGTATTCATCAGCGGCAGATAGATAATCAGCGCCTGCAGCAGCACCAGCACACCGCTCACCAGCCAGATGCCGCGGTTTTTCAGCATGCCGCTATCAAGCGAGAAGCGGCTGGCGCTGCGGCAGTTCAGCATATAGACCCACTGCGCGGTAACCAGCGTCTGCAGCAGCACGGTACGGATGAATTCCGGCTCATAGCCGCGCGTCTGCAGCCAGGCCTCAAGCACAAAGGCGCTGACGGAGATCAGCAGGCCAACAAAGATCATGCGCCAGACGGCATAGCCGTCCATTACGGAGGCGCTGACGTCGCGCGGTGGCCGACGCATCACGTTCGCCTCGGCCGCTTCAAAGGCCAGGCCAAATGAGAGCGTGGCGGAGGTTGCCATATTCATCCACAGGATCTGTACCGGCGTCAGCGGCAGCAGGTTCCCCATCAGAATTGCAATAATAATCAGCAGCCCCTGCGCCAGGCAGGTCGGCATAATAAACAAGATGGTTTTAATCAGGTTATCGTAGACCCGCCGCCCCTCTTTCACCGCGGCGGCAATGGTGGCGAAGTTGTCGTCGGCCGGGATCATGTCGGCGGCCTCTTTGGTCACCTCTGTCCCTTTGATGCCCATTGCGATGCCAACGCTCGCCTGTTTAAGCGCCGGCGCGTCGTTGACGCCGTCGCCGGTCATGCCAACCACTTCACCGCTGGCAGAGAGCGCCTTCACCAGACGCAGCTTATGCTCCGGGCTGGTGCGCGCGAAGATATCGTACTGTCGCGCCGCCTGAGCAAGCTCGCTGTCGCTCATATGCTCCAGATCGCGCCCCGTCAGGGCGTTATCGCTGTTGCTGATGCCCAGCATTTTGCCTATCGCCATCGCCGTTTCCTGATGATCGCCGGTGATCATTTTGACGCGGATGCCAGCCTGCTGGCAGTCGTCGATAGCCGCAACCGCTTCAGGGCGCGGCGGATCCATCATGCAGGCGAGACCCAGCAGCACCATCTCCTCGCGCAGATCCGCATGATCCAGCGAGTCGAGGGCATGCGGCACGCGCTTCCACGCCGCCGCCACGGTGCGAAGCCCTTCGCTGGCGTAGCGGGTAATTGCCGCCTCCCAGTAAGCGCGATCCAGCGGCTGTGCGCCACTGGCGCTCTGCTGATGGGCGCAGAGCGACAGCAGCACGTCTGGCGCGCCGGTCATCAGCACCCAGGCCTCGCCGTCCGCTTCGCCGCTGACCGCCATATATTTATAGAGCGAGTCGAAGGGCAGCTTGCTGGCCAGTTGCTGCTGAGCCGCTTTTATCCCCCCTTTCGCCGCCAGTACTTTCAGCGCGCCCTCGGTCGGCCCGCCAACGATGCGCCAGCGCCCTGTCGCATCCTGCTGGATCTGGCTTTCGTTGCAGATATCAATAGCGGTGAGAAAGCGCGCCATCACCGGATCCTGCGCCGCCGTCCGCCCGTTCTCCGTCGTTGCCGGGACGATCTCGCCCACCGGCTCGTAGCTGTCGCCGCTGACGCGCCACTGGCTTTCCGCCAGCACCACCGCCTTGACCGTCATCTCGTTCATGGTAAGCGTGCCGGTTTTATCGGAGCAGATTACCGACATTGCGCCCAGGGTTTCTACCGTCGGCAGCTTGCGGATGATGGCCTGTTTGCGCGCCATCGACTGCACGCCCAGTGAGAGAATAATCGAGATAATCGCCGGCAGGCCTTCCGGCACCGCCGCGACCGCCAGACTGATTACCGACAGCGCCAGCGAGGCCAGCGGAATGTCGCGCAGCAGAAAACCAAACACAAACAGCCCGCCCATCATCAGCAGGATCGCCGCAAAGATCGCTTTGCCAAGCTTATCTATCTGCTGCAGCAGCGGCGTTTTGGCGGTTTCGATATCGCTCATCATATCGTTGATATGACCCAGCTCGGTGTCGCGGCCGGTGGCGATCGTCACCCCAGAGGCGGTGCCCGAACTGACGGTGGTGCCGGAAAAAGCGAGGTTAAGCCGATCGCCCAGCGCTTTTTCCCCTGCAATCGCTGCGCTGCTTTTTGACACCACGGTCGATTCGCCGGTCAGGATAGCCTCTTCCACGCGCAGGTTGTGCACGTCGAAGAGGCGCAGATCCGCCGGAATACGATCGCCGGGACGCAGCATGACCACGTCGCCAGGCACAAGGGTTTCGCCCGGCACCGTCATCACTTCGCCGCCGCGCACCACCACCGCTTCGCTGGAGAGCATATTTTGAATGCTCTTCAGTGACTTCTCGGCGTTGCTTTCCTGAATAAAGCCGATAAAGGCGTTAATGACAGCAACGCCGAGAATCACAAAGGTATCAACCCAGTGGCCCATGATCGCCGTAATCACTGCTGCCGCCAGCAGGATATAGATCAGCATATCGTTGAAGTGGGCCAAAAACTTCAGCCAGGCCGGCTGGGGTTTCTTTTGCGGCAGCGTGTTGGGGCCGATGTCTGCCAGCCGCGCCTGCGCCTCGTCAGCAGATAACCCCTGCGGGGAGCTTTCAAGCTCGGCGAAAACGGCTTCGCTTTGATACTGATACCACGGCCGCGCTTTTAAAGCGGCATTTTGCACTCTCTTGCGGTCGTTATTCATTTCTCACTCCGTACAGGCAACCGGCGACAGAATCGCAGTTAAATTAATGGGCCAGCATAGTGCGTCAGCTTAAATAGAGTGATAATGACTCAGGTCATATTTTTGTGGTTTTAATTCAGTAAAACTATTGCCTAAATAATTCCGCAACCCTGTTAGTTTCAATCTGATTATAGTGAGCAACCATCTTGGTAAATAATATAAAAATCAAGGTCTTAGTATTTGTTCTTTTCGCTGTTGCTGCCACCAGCGCCGTGGGGTGGCTGACTTATTATGTGGTCGCTAATTTCCTGTAAGCCAGGCTGTTTATTTCGCAGATGCGATTATTTGTTGCTAAAATAACCTCTTTTTACCAGCTATTCAAACGCGGCGGAAAGCGTCTTTGTAATAAATTAAACAGCAGCTAAACAACGGTATAAAAATAGTGTGATATGTCGTTGCCGAGCTGCGCCTGTGCTACATATCGCTGCCGCGTTACTCCGCGCCGGAGACGATATTCAGCGTCCTCTCCAGCGATGAGGGCAGCAGCTCGCCATGGGTCTGACCCGGATAGCGAATTTCATCCAGCCTGAGGCCCTTGTCGCGCAACGTGGCGATCAGCAGACGGTCGGCGTCGTTGATCTGCGCCGCACGCTTCTCTTCATGGCGATCGCTGCGCCCGTCACCTTCGATCAGGTAGAGCCGTTTACCGCTCAGCGCCTGCGGCGATGCCTGTTGCGCCAGCTCGACGATGCGCTGATGACGCCAGCCCAGCGACGGCGCCGCGCTGAAATAGTGCGTAAAGCCCGCGCCGCTGTAGAGGCTATCCAGCACAAACAGCCCGCCGTAAGAGTGGCCCCACAGCGCCCGACGCTGCGGATCGCTTTTTGCCTGTCTCTCCGCCCAAGGCGCAATCTGCTTTTGCAGCAGCTCGCGAAACGCGTGGCTTCCGCCGCCGCGATAGCGTTCGTGCCGCGCATCGCCCTGCTCTCCGCCGGGCGGCGTATAGTCCAGCGCGCGCGCCTCAACGTCGAACGGCAGGCGGGTATCATATCCTACCGCCACCAGCATCGGCGGCCGCTTGTCCGCCAACTGCTTCAGGCGATTTTCGCTGAGGCGCGCCATCGCGGCGTTGCCGTCCAGCAGATAGAGCACCGGGAAGCCCGCTGACGGTGCCGCCTGCTTCGGCACGCCGAGCCACACTTTATAGCGGCGCAGCCCGTCGGCAGAGATAAAGGTCCGCGTGCTAAAGCGATAAAACGCCGAGCCGCGATCGGCCACGTTATCGCCCAGCGGCTCCATGCTCGGTCTGGCGTGCGCCAGCGTCGCGGGCGTTAAGGTAACGCCGATCGCCAGCAGCGCCGCGGAGAAAATCTTCAGAGGGTGATGCATGAAAAGGCTTCCTGACCTGACAAACAGTTGCGCCATCCTAACAAATCAGCTGCGATAATGAGAAGCTTTCTCAATAAAGCACACCAGGTTGCTTTATGGCTGCTTATCTGAGCCGCTAGCTAAACTCTGAATTAGCGGGGCGGGGATTGCGAATTGACATCACAGATCGTTAAATTTCAGCATTCAACCAGACTTTTTTTTATTTTGATACCGGCCGATTGTCAGTAAGCGCGCGCCGGTGTCCCTTTCAACCAACACCAGCAAAGCCATTAAACAGAGGTTGTGAAATGGATCGCCTTAAATACCCGATAAGGGTTGTACGCTTTTTATGTCTGTACGCCCTGTTTCGACTGAGATTATTCAAATTCAGCGACCTCGCCTATTCAGATCGCGATGAAAATGAGGCATTAGATATTCTCACCAGACACGACGGCGAAAAAAGCGCTATCCCAAAAGTGATCTGGATGTACTGGGATAGCCCAAACCCGCCTGACCATATCATGGCCTTCCATAAAAAAATGAAGACGATTAACCAGGCGCATGAAATTATTCTGCTCGACCGAAACAGCCTGAGAAAATATCTTCCGACGCTGAATTTTGATTATCAGGGTATCGGCCTGGCGCATAAAAGCGACGTGATCCGCCTTGCCCTGCTCAAGCGCTACGGCGGCATCTGGGTCGACTGCTCGACGCTGGTTTATCAGGATTTCAGCTGGGTGCATGAACGCAACGGCTATGACATGGTGGGCTATTACAGCGACGCCAACACCCAGGATGCGCGTTTTCCGGTGATCGAAACCTGGTTTATGTGCGCGCCGCCGGAAAACGGCTTCGTCAGCCGCTGGCTGGAACTGATTATGCCGCTGACCAAAATCAGCGTCGACGATTACTATCGTCGCATTAAAGATCGTCCCGATTTCGAACGCATTAAACAGGGCATCCCGCGCGGCAGCTATTTAACCACCAACTATCTCTGCCAGATAGCCATGCGCGAAGCGGACAGCGTCAACCTCTACCTGAAAAAGTGCGAAACCTCCGCTTTTTATTATCAGAATGTATTTAAGTGGAACTGTCTGAAGATGTCGCTGTTTTTACTCTGCACGCGCCAGCCGACCTCTCATCCGACGTTAATTAAGCTGACCAACAGCGACCGCCAGTTTTTACCGCTGGCCCGTAAGCTGCGCATCCTCGAAGCCGAAAGCATTCTGGGAAAATTAATGCTTGAACAACAGCGTCCTTAAATAACAGGCGGAGCAAAAATGCAAAAGCTGAAACGACATCTCAGAACGGCAAAATTTCTCCTGCTCTATGTTTTATATAAGCTGCGCCTTTTTCGCTTTCCCGATCTGGCCTATTCCGAGGCGCAGGACAATGATGTGAAGGATATTGGTCAGCGCGCCGCCGCGCCCGCTATTCCAAAAGTGATCTGGATGTACTGGGACGATCTGACGCCGCCCGATTTTATTCAGGCGTTCTGTCAAAAAATAAAGCAGATGAACCCGGACCATCATGTCCACCTGCTGAACCGCGAGTCGGTGAGGGAGTTTTTGCCGTGGCTGCGCTTTGATTACGCCCAGACAGGTATGTCGCACAAAGGGGACGTTATCCGTCTCGCCCTGCTGAAAAGCTACGGCGGCATCTGGGTCGACAGCTCGACGCTGGTCTATCAGGATTTCGCCTGGGTTCACCAGCGCAGCGGTTACGATATCGTCGGCTACTACAGCGACGGCACCACGGTGGATAAAGACTTTCCGGTGGTGGAAGCCTGGTTCCTCGCCTCGCCGCCAAACAATGCGTTTATCGCCCGCTGGCTGGAGCTGATTATGCCGCTTACGCAGATCGGTATTGACGACTACTACGCGCAGATCGCCCAGCGCAGCGACTTTGCGCAGATCCGCCAGGGCATCAACCGCGGCAGCTATATTATTATTAATTTCCTTTGCCAGATCGTTATGCGCGAGCAGCCAGGCTTTAGCTGCTATCTGAAAAAGTGCGAAAGCTCCGCCTTCTTTTATCAGGACGTGTTCCAGTGGGACAGCCTGAAGATGTCGCTGTTTTTACTCTGCGAGCGCGAACCGGCCACCCATCCCAAACTGATTAAGCTTACCAATGACGATCGCCGCTTTCTGCCGCTGGTGCGCAGGCTGAACATTCTGGAGCGCGACAGCGTGATGGGCAAGCTGCTGTCACAGAGCGCGCCTTAACGCAGCGCGTTATTCAGGGATGAAAACAGGTTATGCTGGCGGCGGATGGCCGCCGGTCATCGCCGCCGAGGGATCTGAATATGCAACTGATTTCCGAACGTTTAGCGATGCGTCCCGTTGTCGCGCAGGACAGGGAGACGCTGATGCGTATCTATGGCGATCCCGCCACCAATTCCTTTAACCCCGCCGGGCCGCTGGCAAATCTGGATGAGGCGCAACAACTGCTGGATCGCTGGATTGCGCACTGGCAGCAGCACGGCTTTGGCAATATGGCACTGACGCAGCGCGATGCGCCGCACGCCATCCTCGGCTTTGGCGGTTTGACCCTGCGCGAGTTCGGCGGCAGGCCGGTAAATAATCTGGGGTATCGGCTGGCGACCCACGCCTGGGGACAGGGCCTGGCTACCGAGTTTGCGCGCGCCATGGTGCGCTATGGCTTTGAGGAGTGCGGGCTGCAGGTTATTGACGCCGCGGTGCGGGCAAATCATCTCGCCTCGCAGCGCGTACTGGAGAAGGCGGGATTTACGGTGAACGGGCACGTTTATGATGTGCCCGACGCGCCCGCCAGCCTGACCTTTGCCATAACGCGCGCGCAGTGGCGCGCCGCTCAGGGCACGCCGCAGTAGCGCAGCGCGGCGGTCATCACGGCCGCGCCGATGATCACTGCAATCAGCGGTGCCTTACGCCAGGCGAGAAAAATAGCAAAAGCGACGCCCAGCACCCGCGCCATACCGGCAAAATGCTGGCCTTCAAACAGCGTGCTGGTGGAGGCGACCGCCAGCAGCAGAATAGTCGCCGCGTCCGACAGCATAGTTTGCGTTCGCTCCGTGATGGGCAGTCGGTTGCCCAGCTTCACGCCCGCCAGCCGCATCAGATAGGTGCCCGATGCCAGCAGCGCAATACCCGCAACGATCAGCGCCTGATGACTCATTTACGCATCCTCCACGACAGTAATCCCAGCAGGGAAAAGAGCACCGGCATGCCAGCCGGAACGAAAGGCGTCGCCAGAATCGACAGCAGCGCGCCGCCGGACGCCGGGATCAGCGTACGGCGCTGGCGCAGCGCCGGGAATATCAGCGCGATCAAAATAGCGGGAAATACCGCGTCAAGGCCGATAGCGGAAACGTCGGGAATAAACTGGCCGATAGCCGCGCCGGTAATGACCGTCAGCGGCCAGATAAGCCCGATTCCGATGCCGCAAAGCCAGAAGGCAGCGCGACGCTGCGCCAGCGTCGACTGGGAAATGCCGAACACCACGCTTTCATCGTTCATGATATGACAGCCGAACAGGCCGCGCGCCCCACTCCCCACCAGATCTTTTACCGCGATGCCAAACGGCAGGTGGCGCGCATTCACCAGCAGGCCAGCCAGCGCCGCGGTGAGCGGACTGCCGCCGCCCGCCACGATGCCAATAAACAGAAATTCTGACGCGCCGGCCAGCACCAGCGTCGAGAGCGCCACAGGCACCCAAATCGAAAACCCGTCGGCAATGGCCAGCGATCCGTAGGACAGGCCGACGATCCCGTCGGCGAGACAGACCAGAAAAATGGCTTTAACCACCTCCCGGCTTAAGGGAATGCGATGCTCTGGCATAACAAATCCTTCTTATAACGAACGAAATATCTATTATAATGAACGCAGCCGAATCGTTTTACAATACGAACGATTCGTTCGTTTTAGAAAACAGGAGTGAACGTGACCCCGATCACAATTATTGCCAATGGCCTGGTGCGTGAACGCCAGCGCGCCGGCCTTTCGCTGGCTGAAGTCGCCCGCCGCGCGGGTATCGCAAAGTCGACCCTGTCGCAGCTGGAATCTGGCAACGGCAATCCCGGCATTGAAACGCTGTGGGCGCTGTGCGTCGCGCTGAATATTCCTTTTTCACGCCTGATGGAGCCGGAAGAGAAGCGCATGCAGATAATCCGACGCGGCGAAGGCCCGACCGTAACCGCAGAGCTGGCGGACTATCAGGCGGTGCTGCTGGCAACCTGTCCGCCCGGCGCCCGGCGCGATATTTACCTGTTGAATACGCAGCCTGGCAGCGAACGCTGCTCGCTGCCCCACTCGCCCGGCACCATCGAGCATATTATCGTGACGCAGGGGCGCGCCCTGGTGGGCCCGAAAGCCTCACCCGTTGAGCTGCACCCCGGCGACTACATCAGTTACGCAGGCGACGAGGAACATCTCTTTCGCGCGCTGGAGCCGGATACGCTGGCGGTACTGGTGATGGAGCACAGCTGAGCCATCACTTTTTCCTGTGGCTCTTTCTGCTGCCGGTGGGAAATTGCAGGTGTAGTATGACCTTATCAAGGTCGATACCGAGGACGTTATGCACATTCTTCCCGCCACAGCCGCTCATATACCTGCAATTCAGCATATTTACGCCTGGCATGTTCTGCACGGCAGCGCCACCTTTGAAACCGAGCCCCCAGGCATTGAAGAGATGCAGAACCGGCTGAACGCGCTGCTGGAGAAAGGCGGGATCTGGCTGGTGGCGCTGGAGGAGGAGAGCGTGATCGGCTACTGCTATCTTGCCCCCTATCGGCCGCGATACGCCTATCGCTTTACGCTGGAAGATTCGATCTATCTCGATCCTGAACATACCGGCCGCGGCGCAGGCCGCGCGCTGCTTACCGAGGCCATCCGTCTTGCTGAAGCGCGGGGCTTTCGCCAGATCGTTGCCGTGATCGCAGGCAACAGCAACCAGGCGTCGATTGGCCTGCACCGCGCGCTCGGCTTTCGCGCCACCGGCGTGCTGAAAGCGGTAGGATTTAAGCATGGCAGCTGGCTGGATACCCATCTGATGCAGCGCGAGCTTGGCGAGGGCGATGCCACCTCGCCGGAGTAATCCCGATCGGCGCAGCCGTCACAGCCTGCGCCGCCTGCTATTCAGTCCTGAATACCCCTCTTTTCGTAAATAAAGACGGGCGCCAGTTAACCTTAATCACGGCCTGCCATCCTCCGCTTGCGGTTTAATTTTCCCCCGCATCTTTATCGCCCGGCTTCTGCTTAAATAAATGCTGAACAGAAGCAAACGGTCAGATTTACCTCTTCCAGCCGAAGGCTATATTAGTCCGTTCCGGCAGGTAAAAAGATATTCAGGCGCTATCAGGCTCTGGAATTCAAATAGATCGCGCTAATTTTCACCGCTCCGTTATTATGAACCGGCTGGTACGCTTTTTCTTTTTAAAATTGATTGCCAGATTAATCATTAGTTTAAAGTCAACTGCATGCTAATCAGACCGTAACGAACTAAGGAGTAAGCCAGCCAGGCCGATATACCGGCTAACCCTATAAAAATGGAAATTTGTTATGTCGCTGAAAAAGTCTTCACTGCTTGTGTTTTCATTGATGATAATCCTCTTTCTGACCAGCGTTGCGGTTAGCATCTGGTTGCTTGTACGCAGTAACGAATCTCTTAATGCGGTAAATAAAGAGATTCGCGTGGTGCTCTCTGTTATCGATCCCATCAACCACAGCCGCACTCTGCGGGTCCGGTTAATGGAATATATGAAAGAGATCGAGTCAAATGAGGGTCAGATATCCCCGTCACTGGATGGGGTGAAAAACGCCGCAGAGAAAGCGGACGTGGCGTTTAAGGCTTATATCAATAGCCCGCGCCTGCAAGGGGAAGAAGCGGAGGCGGAGGCCTACCAGCAGGCTTATCTGGCATACAGAAACCAGGCTATTCAACCGCTGATTGAGGCTGCTCAGGCCCGGGATCAGGCTCGCTTCACACAATTATTGCCTACGGTCATTCGCCTGGATCGCGCCTATGAAATTATCCTGGATAAAGTGCTGGCGCAGCATGAAGCCTACGCCAGAAAACTGAATGAAGATGCTCAAAGCCATTTCAGCTCGGGCGTTATTTTGCTGCTGCTGATCGGTATGATGTTTGGCCTGGTGGTTATCACTATATCTGTCCTGATGCATCGCTTTGTGCTTAAACCTTTAATTCAGGCAGGAAGGCACTGTAATCTTATTGCCGAAGGCCATCTTGACGCGCCCGTTCCGGTTAAGCCAGCTTCCCGCAGCGAAATTCAGAGCCTGATGGGATCGCTGGAGGCAATGCGGTTGTCGCTGACGACAATTATTATGCAGGTGCGTGATTCCGCGCATTCCGTCTCTTCAGCCTCCAGCGAAATAGCCGCAGGAAACGTCGATCTCGCCTCCCGAACTGAACAGCAGGCAGCCGCGTTAACGCAAACCGCCGCCAGCATGGAAGAACTCGGCGCCACGGTAAAACAAAATACCGATAACGTTTATGAAGCCTGTCGCCTTACAGGCGAAGCGGTAGAGAATGCGCAAAAAGGCGAGAATGTTTCGCGTGAAGTTATTGTCTCAATGGAATTAATTAACTCCAGCTCGAAGAAAATTGAAGATATTATCAGCGTTATTAACGGCATTGCTTTTCAGACCAATATTCTGGCGCTGAATGCGGCCGTTGAAGCTGCTCGCGCCGGCGAGCAGGGGCGAGGATTTGCCGTTGTCGCTGGCGAAGTGCGTAACCTGGCGCAGCGCAGCGCCGTGGCGGCGAAGGAGATCGAGAGCCTTATTGCCGATTCCGTCAACATCATAGGAAAAGGATCTGAACAAGTCAGCCGGACAGGCGAGGCGATGAATGCCATCATCTCCTCTGTCAGCCGCGTTAACGTCCTTATGGAGCATATTTCAACCGCCTCTGATGAGCAGAGTCGCGGCATTGAGCAAATTGAAAAGGCGGTGACTGAGATGGATTCCGTTACCCAGCAAAACGCCGCGCTGGTGCAGGAGTCGGCAGCGGCGGCGGCTTCGCTTGAAGAGCAGGTGCAGCATCTGACCCATTCTGTGTCAACTTTCCGCCTTTCCGCCCGCTAAACCGCAGGCCAGACGGGGGATGGCCGCGGTCGCTCATCCCCCGTCTGGCGAGCGCTCACCACTCCTTATCATGCCGCGGTGGGTGAAACGCCACCCGGCTCTCTCAGCGGACGCAGGCGGTTATTTCTGGCGCAGCGCAGGTCATTATCATTCACATAAAGGGTGAGGCAGCTGTCCACCCGCCGGTTAATTAAAGATTGGGGGGGAATGCGCCGATAATGCCAGACTTATATTTTTTACCACGCATCAGATCAGCGATGCGCCTTTTCAGTCGCGGCACGCCGCAGCGCTGAGAATACTTCGTCGAAGCGTTCCTGGTTTGCATTAGCCGCAAACAGCGCGATTGAGAGGTTTGTTACGACCGGTGTCGAGGTTATCCAGTATCGTCAGCCAACAATGGAGCCGACCACTATGAATCCTGTGATCCAGCCTACCTTTTCCGCTCTCTGGACCACGGACGCCCGAGGCATTTGCGTTGTCAGTCAGGAAAGTCCTGTCGGCCTGATCCCGGCGCTGAAAGGCATTACCCTGTGCGAATGGCTGAGCATCGCGCAGGCCGATGATGATGCGCAGCTGGCCCTGCAGCTCACCGCCGCATTAGAGTGCGTGATCCCCTTTCATATTGAAGTGCCGATACAGTGTCTTGACGGCACCACGCGACGCGTACTGGTTTCTGGCTTACCAGATTGCCAGCCTGCGGCTTCTCGCCTGCAGTACAACGGATTCATTCTTGATATTACCGGGCAGCGCAAAGCGCTTGAAGATGCGCTGCGTACCGCGGCGGAATACCGTCTGTTGATAGAAAACAGTACTGACCTTATCGCTCATTGCGACGCGGAGGGCAGATACGTGTCGATCTCCCCTTCCTACAGTGAAATGATCGGCTGGTCCGCCGAAGAGATGATCGGTCAGCGGGTGGTCGATTTCCTGCATCCTGACGATCGCGAACCCGCCGCAGAGGCGCTGCTCAATATTTTTACAGGCGGCGTGCTGCCGGACGTAGTTGAAGTGCGCAAGCTTCATCGCGACGGTTATTACATTACGCTGGGCACCAAAGCCTGCGGCGTCAGCGCTCCTTATACGGGCCACAACATCGGCGCGGTGCTGGTTTCACGCGATATCACGCGTGATAAAGAGAAAATGCGGATGCTTGAGACGCTGGCGACCCGCGACGCCTTAACCGGGCTGCCTAACCGCGCCTGGATCAACCAGCAGATTGGCACCATGCTAGCCCAGAGCGAAGATCCGGCCTACACCGCCGTGCTGTTTATCGATCTTAACGGGTTTAAGGCGGTCAATGATTCGATGGGACATGCGACAGGGGATGCCTTGCTGCAGCAGGTGAGCGAGCGGCTGCAGCGCTGCATGCGGCCTGGCGATTCAGTGGCGCGGCTGGGCGGCGATGAATTTGTTGTCGCTGCGAAATGTGGCCATCGCGATGCCGCGTCCGCTATTGCCCAGCGCATTATTGACAGCCTGAAGGAGCCGTTTGTTATCAACAGCATGGATGTCTGGATCGGGGCGGCCATCGGCATCAGCCTTGCGCGATCCGGCACGACATCGGCCGCACTGTTATTTGAAAACGCCGATATCGCGATGTATCAGGCGAAAGCACGTGGCGATGGGTCATACCAGTTTTTCTAGCCTCAACGACTGCCCTCTCGCCTGAGACCTTTCTTCGCCCCCAACCAGCAGAAACCAGAAGAGCTCATCGTGAGCTCTTCTGAGGTTTTTTAGTTTTTCAGGTTGGCCGGGAAATCAGCGGGCAGCTCGCTGGCCGGGCAATCAATCACGCTGTCGTTATTTTCGCCTGCGTCACGCACAAAGGTCAGCGTCGCAAACTCGTCAATTACCTCGGTGGGGTACGCCGGGCCCGCATCACGGTAGCTGGCCATCTCATCCAGGTGATCGTTCTGAAAGCAGACGGTTTTTTCCGGATTGTTCATCACCCAGCGCGGGAAGAAGATTGTGCCGTGGAAGACTTTTTCGGCCAGGTTAACCGCCAGGCTGACGTCCGTACCGGTAGGCTCGGTCCAGGAAACTTTATAGACATCTTCCGCCAGTCGAACAATGAACGCGTGCTGGTTTTTTACCCAGCGGTTGCCCACCATGCCGCTGTGGATACGGTAATCAACGGTGCTGGCATTTTTTATATAGAGCTCGTAATTCCAGCCGTTGTCATAGGTATAAACCAGATGTTTGCCAACCAGACCAGAGAGATTGTGTTTATCGAAAGTGCTCATTGTGAACTCCTCATTTATTTGCCTTGAGGAGATTATTACTCGTTGCAAAAACGATTAATAACGCTATTTTTAGCGCTTAATCATCCATTTTTTAGATTAATGGTCATGCACAAGACGACGTTAGAACAGTGGTATCTGCTTGATGCTGTCGTAAAAGAGGGCAGCTTTGCGCTGGCGGCGGAGAAGAATAACCGCAGCCAGTCCTCATTGAGTTATCAGCTTGGCCTGTTGCAGCAGCGGCTGGGCATGACGCTGCTGCAGCAGGAAGGACGCCGCGCCGTTCTCAGCGCAGACGGACATCAGCTGCTCGCTCAGGTACGGCCGCTGCTGGAGGGGTTCAGCGCGCTGGAAGCCCGGGCCAGTGCGCTGCAGCGTGGCGAACGATCGCGCATCGATCTGATGGTGGATGCGATTATGCCGAAATCGCTGCTGTTTGATGTGTTACGTGAATTTCAGCAGCGCTATCCCCATGTGCGCATCTGGCTGAGTGAAATTGTCCGCAGCGAAACGCCCGACAGGCTGGCTGAGGAGCAGGCGGATCTTTGGCTGGTCGCGCAGTATGGAGATGAGCAGATAGCGGGAGAAAGCCTGCTGAGCGTCGATTTTATCGCCGTCGCCCACCGCGATCATCCGCTGCACCGCGAGCCGGGGCCGCTTAGCGCTGCCGCACTTGCGCGCTGGCCCTGCATAACGATTCTGGATCGCCAGCAGCAGCAGCAGTCCGAAGTGAATGGCGAGCAGGCAGAGAGCTGGTCATTCACAACGCTGCCGGCCGCCATTGAGGCGGTTCAGCATCAGTTAGGCTACGGCTGGCTACCGGAGCTGAATATCGCAGCGCTGCTGGAGAGTGGTGAACTGCGTCCGCTGCCGCTGCTGCAGGGGCGTCGACGTTCAACTTCGCTAATGTTACGCATCAACGAGGAAAGACTGCCGGGCAACAGCGCGATATCTACGCTGGCCGCGCTATTTATTGAGCGCGTTGCGCAGGCAACGTAGTTCGGCACAGCGTTAAAAGAGACAAACCTGCTGGAAGATGCCCGTCACGTCCGAACGGGCTCAGCGAGGCGCTTATCTGACGCCTCAGCGCCTCCTGACGCCCTTTAACGCAAAAAGCGAGGGCCAGGCCCTCGCTTCTCTTTCAGCTACGCAGAAAGCCTTAGCGGCGGTTTTTCCAGACGGTCTGAATATTGCAGAACTCATGCACGCCGAAATGGGAGAGTTCGCGACCATAGCCGCTCTTCTTAACGCCACCAATGGTCACGCGCGGATCCGACGCGCCGTTGCCGTTAATAAACACGGCGCCGGTTTCGATCCGATCGGCCAGACGATCCGCCATTGCGCTGTCGCCGGTCCAGACCGTGGCGCTCAGACCAAATTCGCTGTCGTTGGCAATTGCCAGCGCATGATCGGCATCGCGGGCGATAGCTATCGCTGCCACCGGGCCAAACAGCTCTTCACGAAACGCCGTCATCTCCGTAGTGACGTCGGACAGGATCGTCGGCGCGTAGTAATTGCCCTCCCCTGCGATCTTTTCGCCGCCCAGCACCAGACGTGCGCCTTCACGCAGCGACTGCTCAACCTGGTTGTGCAGCTCATCGCGCAGATCGAAGCGCGCCATCGGGCCGAGATAATTTTTTTCATCCAGCGGGTCGCCCATGGTTAACGCCTGCACCGCAGCGCTGAAGCGCGCCTCAAACTCATCTGCAATGGCCGCCTCAACGATAAAGCGTTTGGCGGCCATGCAGACCTGTCCGGTGTTCTGATAGCGGCCTGCCACGGCTGATTTTACCGCTTCGTCCAGATCGGCGTCGGCCAGGACAATAAAAGGATCTGAGCCGCCCAGTTCAAGAACGGTTTTTTTCAGCGCCGCGCCCGCCTGTGCAGCAATAGCGGAGCCAGCACGCACGCTGCCGGTTACGGCGACGGCGGCGATACGCGGATCCTTGATCGCAGCAGAGACGCCGTCATTGTCGACATTAACTGAGGCGAAAGCCCCTTTCGGCAGATCCGTTGCGTCAAACAGCTGCGCCATCAGCGAGGCGCAGCCCATTACGTTCGGCGCATGTTTAAGGAGATAGGTATTGCCGGCCAGCAGCATGCCCACGGCACCACGCAGCACCTGCCAGAACGGGAAATTCCACGGCATCACCGCCAGAATAGTGCCGACAGGTTTAAAGCGCTGCCAGGCATCAGGCACCTGCGTGGGTTGATCCTCCAGCATCGCCGGGCCGTGTTCGGCATACCATTCGCTCAGACTGGCGCACTTAAGGATCTCGGCGCGCGCCTGCGCCAGCGGCTTGCCCATTTCCAGCGTGATGGCGCGCGACAGCTCAGGTTCGCGCTGACGCAGCTGTTCAGCCAGCTGGCGCAGCACCTTTACGCGCAACGCCATATCGGTCTCGCGCCACTGCTTAAAGGCCTTTGCGCTGGCCTCAAGGGTTGCGTCCAGCTCAGCCAGAGATTGCAGAGGATAGCGCGCCAGAATTTCACCGTTGGCAGGATTTTTTGAAACAGCGTAATCGGTCATGGTGCCTCTTGGAATGTCTGTTATTGAGAGGTTTAGCCTACGCCACAAAGTTAGTGATGAAAAATGAATAATAGTGAGCAAGTTATTTTCATATTATGAACAGATAAGGGTGGCGAGGCGTTTTCAGTGGATTGATCCCTGACAGTCAGCATCGGTGATGCACAACGGTATCGATCGGTTATCCACATATACAGTGATCAGATCCTAATAAACGATCATAAAGAGATCTAAAAGAGATCCTAAGAGATCCCCGATCGCTGCAGGCCGCACGCCACAAGGGCTCAGAAGGTGATCGCGTTCACTATAATCAGTAAAGAGTTCACTGTAATCAGTACTTTATTCACTATACACAGTAGAATGTTCACTATAAACAGTGCTAGTGTTCACTGTAGTCAGAAAACGATCCTTTTCATCCACCGAATGAAGATCTCATGCTATGGCAGATAAAGAGAGCGAAAACAAAGCGTTACTTGAACCTTTTCTGTCGGTGACCAAAAACAGCGGTGAAGTTATTCAGCTTCATCCCAATAAGAACAACACTGTTCAGCCCGTCGCGTTGATGCGTCTGGGACTGTTTGTCCCGACACTGAAATCAACGGCGCGCGGTAAGTCAGGCGCGATGGCCTCTACCGACGCGACAAAAGAGCTTAAAAACCTGTCGCTGGTGAAAGCAGAGGGCTATGAGAAGATTACCATTACCGGCGCGCGGCTGGATATGGATAACGATTTCAAGACGTGGGCCGGGATCATCCAGTCTTTTTCCCGCTACCCCACCCAGGGCGATACCGTTACCCTGCCCTTTATCGATTTCGTGAAGATGTGCGGCATTCCTTCCGCTAACTCTTCTGCGGCGCTGCGTAAGCGGCTGGATGCCTCGCTGCGGCGTATCGCGACCAACACGCTCTCGTTTGAGGGCAACGGTAAGGCGTACCATACGCACCTTGTGCAGTCAGCCTATTATGACCGCGAAAAAGATGTGGTGCGCATTCAGGCCGATCCCAAGCTGTTTGAGCTCTACAACTTCGACCATAAAGTTCTCCTGCAGCTCAGGGCGATATCCCGGCTGAAGCGCAAAGAGTCTGCGCAGGCGCTCTATACCTTCCTTGAGAGCCTGCCGACCAATCCTGCGCCTATTTCGCTGGCGCGCCTGCGTATGCGCCTGAATCTGGGCTCGAAAACGACCACGCAGAACCATGTGGTGCGGCGCGCTATGGAGCAGCTGAAAGAGATTGGCTATCTCGACTACTCCGAGGTTAAACGCGGGCGTTCGGTCTTTTTTATCATCCACAGCCGCACGCCAAAACTTGACGGAATCAGTTCATTAGAGAGTATCGATTCTCTCGACGAGATCGATTTTGACGAGTCATGAGCGCTGTTCACTGTAATCAGTATGCCGCCGCGGCATTGTCACTTTTCCCGGAAACGTGACAGCCGCGGATGCTGCTCCCTGTTCACTGTAGTCAGCGCTGCCAGCGTTCACTGTAATCAGCATCATTCACTGTAATCAGTAAACTCAGTTGCCTCCAGCGTCCTTCCCCACCCTCCACCTCTTATTAATACTCTTTTAAAAACAATCCCTTGATATAATAGTTAGTGCTCACAAACTTACATGGCCTCTTTCTTGCGATCTCAGTAATGCTGTCTACACTGATTACAGTGAATATTCTCTGGCGCAGCTATGGCCCGCGCTCTTACTGATTACAGTGAAGGGTTTAGATTACTGATTATAGTGAATGCCTTTTCCAACCTGTTGAATAACAAGGTAAATTAAGTTTTTCGACCCGTTGGCCTCTCTTCGCTGCTGATTACAGTGAACGTTAACCCACAAGGTTCAGCGAAACGTGACAGGGTTAGCGCTTTTGCTGATTACAGTGAACAGTTACGGGATAGTGCGTGGCATTTGCGCGAATCCAGGCGCTGATGCTGATTACAGTGAACCCTGCTCCCCCTCTCTGGCTGGCGAATGGCGAGTCACGCGATTCTTCACTGACTACAGTGAACACTGCCCCCCTGGTCAGACGGTCTGGCGTAATTACCCCTTTCCTGATTACAGTGAATCTTTTGCCTTTCCACCCCTGTGCGGTGCAGCCTGGTCTTTACTCCCCAGCCCTCTGACACAGAGATCCTGTGCGGATTTACTGAATACAGTGAATGTTATCGCCCCTGTTCTGCCAGCAACGCTGTTGTCATACTGATTACAGTGAATGTTTGCTGCCTTATTGCTCCGATACCTCTCACCGTGCCGCAAAGAGAAAAGTGATTGTTGCTGACTACAGTGAACGTTGAGAGATTCACTGATTACAGTGAACGTTTTTACTGAATACAGTGAACGCTTCTTTGTGGAGCCTGAATGGCTCACCATCGCGAGCCGTACTGACTACAGTGAATGCTAACGCCTGAAGCCGAATCTCTGGTCTCTTCTGCTGATTACAGTGAACGTTCAGGCCGCCATTGCTGATTACAGTGAATCTTTGCCAGGCTGCGGCCGCACTGACCCCCTTTAAAGGGGCAACGTCTTTTCCGACACGCTCTGACTACTGATTACAGTGAACGAACTGCTGATTACAGTGAATGTTGTCGCCTGCCCCCTTCTACAGTCCGCTGAGTCGTGCTGATTACAGTGAACGTTGAAAACAACTTCTTATCTTTGCAGCCAAATTTGCAACCTTCTCTATTTCGGTATTTAAGATATTTTCTTGCCCGACATGCAGGATTTATGTATAAAGTCACAAATCCTACATGTGTGGAGTAAGTATGGCTAATGACGAAAAGCAGGTGCTGAAGGTCGCACAACGGTCTGAGCGAATGCTGCTCAGCCTGACAGAACAGATTCAGGCGCAAAAAGAAGAGCTGCATGAGAATACTTTTTACCAGGTTTATGCCAAAGCTGCGCTGGCCAAGCTGCCAAAGCTGACGCGCGCCAGCGTCGACTATGCCGTTAACGAGATGGAAGAAAGCGGCTACCAGTTCGATAAGCGCGCAGCGGGCAGTTCGACCAAGTACGCTATGTCGATTGAAAACATCATCGATATCTACCAGCATCGCGGCGTGCCTAAATATCGCGATCGCCATCCGGAAGCCTATACGATTTTTGTCGGCAATCTGAAAGGCGGCGTCTCGAAAACCGTTTCCACCGTTTCGCTTGCCCATGCGCTGCGTGCGCACCCGCATTTGCTCTTTGAAGACTTGCGCATTCTGGTTATCGACCTGGATCCGCAGTCTTCAGCGACCATGTTTCTTAACCATGAGCGTTCAGTCGGCATCGTTGAAGCCACTGCCGCGCAGGCGATGCTGCAAAACGTCAGCCGTGAAGAGCTAATAAAAGAGTTTATCGTGCCGTCAATTATTCCCGGCGTGGATGTCCTGCCGGCCTCGATTGACGACGCCTTTATCGCCTCGCGCTGGGATGAGCTTTGCGCTGAACATCTCCCGGGTCAAAACGTGCATGCGGTGCTTTACGAGAACGTCATTGCCAAACTGAAAAAAGATTATGACTTTATCTTTATCGACAGCGGCCCGCATCTGGATGCGTTTTTGAAAAATGCCATTGCCGCGTCCGATCTGCTGATGACGCCCGTACCACCGGCGCAGGTCGATTTCCATTCCACCCTGAAGTACCTGACGCGCCTGCCCGAACTGATCGATATCATTGAGCAGTCCGGCGCACCCTGCCGCTTACAGGGCAATATCGGCTTTATGTCCAAGCTGTCGAATAAAGCGGATCACAAGCTCTGTCACAGCCTGGCGAAAGAGATTTTTGGCGGCGATATGCTCGATGCCGCGCTGCCGCGTCTGGATGGGTTTGAGCGCTGCGGCGAGTCTTTTGACACCGTTATCTCGGCTAACCCTTCTACTTACGTCGGCAGCAGCGAAGCGTTGAAAAATGCGCGTTCAGCTGCGGAAGATTTTGCGAAAGCGGTCTTTGACCGTATTGAATTTATTCGCCTGAACTGAGGTCGCTATGAGTGCAAAAAGAATTACTATCGGCAGAACATTCAGCCAGACGCCTGTTCAGGCGGAAGCATCATCAGATACCCCAACACAAACCTTTGTTCTCTCAACCGGCAAGCGCGCCCTTTTTCGTCTCGAGCGCATCGAAGCCAGAGAGATAGAAGATAAAACCTTTGTGGTGATGGAAACCAACGGGCGTGACCAGGCTGGCCTGACGCCAGATTCGCTGCGCGATATTATCCGCACCATTAAACTCCAGCAGTTTTTCCCGGCTATCGGCGTTAAGCGGGATGGACGAATAGAAATTCTGGACGGCTCACGCCGTCGCGCCGCCGCGATTTACTGTAAGACCGGGCTGGATATTCTGGTCTCCGAGACGGCCATTACTACCGAAGAGGCGCGTCGCCTGGCGCAGGATATCCAGACCGCGCGCGAGCATAACCTGCGTGAAGTCGGGCTAAGACTGCTGTCGCTTAAAAATGGCGGCCTGTCGCAAAAAGAGATTGCGGAAAGTCAGGGACTGTCGCAGGCGAAAGTGACGCGAGCTTTGCAGGCGGCGAGCGTGCCGGCAGAGCTGATCTCACTTTTCCCTAACCATTCCGAACTCACCTATCCCGATTACAAGGCGCTGCTGATGGCCGCCGATAAACTCACTGAGACCGGGCAGCCGATTGAGCGGCTTATCGAAACGGTTTCAATGGATGTGGACAGTATCTGCGCCCGTGAAGGGCTGGCGGAAGACGAAGTGAAAAATCATATTCTTCGTCTGGTGCGCAACGGCAGTCAGACGCTGATGGAGATGCCTGCTAAAGAGAAACCCGTTTCGGAGAACCTGTGGACCTTTGCGGATAAAGATCGCTTCGCCCGCAAGAAAATCCGCGGCCGCATGTTTAGCTACGAGTTTAATCGCCAGTCTAAGGAGCTGCAGGAAGAGCTCGACAGAGTAATTGCCGATACGCTACGTAAATATCTTGGCGAACAGTAAGCTCTTACATCCGGGTAACTCTCTACCCGGATGTTCTTTTTAACCCCCCTCAGTTTTCCTCTCACTTCGCCAGCGTCTTTTCACTCCTAACTCACTGTTTTGAAGCCTTTTCTGTCAAAATTTCAGGCTGAAATCGCCAGGCTTTCGCCCTCTTTCAGATAAAAGCCACTCGGCTCAGGGTAAGAAAGCCTGTCAGCGCAGCATCTTACTGCGAGTCTGCTCCTCAGAAATAGAGGCAGGACTCTCCAGCGCAATTTCACGCATAAGTCATTGAATAAAATAATTTTTCATTGAGAATTTCAGGCTGAAATCGCCAGTCTGACGCGCTGGCTGAAGAGAGGATTGCCCCTGCTACAGGGCAATCGGAGATTACTTTTTATCAGCTGACCAGGTAGCCGAACGCACGTCAACTTTGACCGGCAATAGCTTCACTCGTGTGAAGGCGTCAGCCAGCGTTTGCTGCTGTGCAAACACACTGTCAGACATGCGTTCTGCACCATAAGGCAGACGCGTCAGCGTGGTGCGCCAGACAGACTTATTAAGGCCGGTAGAGTGCGCCAGAATGGCAGCGACCTCATCCTGATGTTCATTAGCCCAATTGCTCAACGTACCCAGCTCATCCAGCACTTTTTTGGCTGTTTCCGGTTCGCCGTCGGCAAATTTTCGGCTGGCAAGATAAAAGGTGTAATGCGGAACCAACCCTTCTGCATTACGTACCTGACGCGCTCCCGTGCTGGCCTCCACCTCTGCCAGATAGGGATCCCAGATAACCCAGGCATCGACGGCACCTTTCTGGAATGCGGCGCGTGCATCGGCTGGCGGCAGATAAACTGGCGTAATATCTTTGTAGGTCAGACCCGCCTCTTCAAGCGCGGCGATAAGCAGATAGTTAACGTCTGAACCTTTGTTGAGCGCAACGCGTTTGCCCTTAAGGTCTTTAACGCTGTGAATGACGGATGCGGCAGGCACCACAATAGCCTCGGTTTTGGGATTAGCAGGGGAATGGCCTAGGTAAACCAGGTCAGCTTTTGCTGCCTGAGCAAACGCGGGCGGCGCATCGCCGGTTGCCGCCAGATCGATGCTGCCTACATTCAGTCCTTCCAGCATTTGCGGTCCGGCCGGAAACTCCACCCAGCGAACGGCGATGCCCTCTTTTTTGAGGGTTTCCTCCAGCGTGCCGCGATATTTAAGCAGCGCGAAAATATTCGCCTTTTGATAGCCAATATTTATCTGCTCAGGCGCCGCAAAGCTTGCAGCAGACAGTGAACTCAGGGCGCAGGTCAGCATTCCCAGCATAAATCCGTTGATTTTCATTTTTGAACTCTCCGCTTTTTTTCCAACCTTAGCAAAAAGCGGTTATAACCAATAAATAACCAATTGCATTCACTTATGCTGTGCAAGAATAGTTAGCACGTTAATGATTTGTAGTAATAATCGAAGAGCATTCCGCTATCCCTTCTGTCAGGATATCGCCAAAAATGCCTGTCTGAGGTCCATTCACTGTATGAAGTGGTTTTCAAAAAGCGCGCTACTCTTTTCCAGCAAAACCTGTCTTGCCGCCTTTTTAGCGCTCTATATCGCATTAGAACTTAATCTGGATAAGCCCGCCTGGTCACTGACCACCGTCTACGTTGCCTCGCAGCTCTATTCTGCCTCCACTATTTCTAAATCCGTCTTCCGCTTTTTAGGGACGCTGCTGGGCGGCCTTTTTGTGCTGCTTATCTACCCCGCCACAGTGGAAGATCCGATGCTGTTTAGCCTCTCTGTCTCGCTGTGGGTTGCGCTTTGTCTTTATCTGTCGCTTCACGACCGCACGCCCAAAAGTTACATCTTTATGCTGGCGGGCTACAGCGCGGCAATTATGGGCTTTCCGGACGTCACCGCTCCCGCCGATATCACCTATACCGTTATCTCACGCGTGGAAGAGATCAGTGTGGCTATTCTGTGCAGCAGTCTGGTGCATCGGCTCATTATGCCGGTTTCAATGAGCAGCATGCTGGAGCAGAGCGTCAGCAACTGGTATCAAAATGCCAGAAAGCTCTGCGCCGAGCTGATTACCGTGATGCCGAAAGAGAAGTCGCTGGAGCGAGAAGATATCCTTGTCCAGATGGCAAACTATCCGCTGAGCGTCGAAACCCTGATAACCCACTGTGTCTACGAAGGCGAAGCGGCGCGGCGACTGATCCGGCTGGTCAGCGTTCAGTATCAACACCTCTCTTACTTACTTCCTACGCTCACGGCGATTGAGGCCCGGCTCAGCCTGCTGGCGGAACAGCAGGTTCGCTTTCCAGAATATATCGCGCAGACCTTTCAGCTGTTTTTGCACTGGCTGAACAGCGCAGAACATGGTGCAGAGACGCAGGGGATTAAGGAAAGGCTCTTGTCGGCGCAGCAGCAGCTAAAGGCGGAGTGGGAAAGTGGCGAACTGCCGGTTGAGGAAAGCATTCTGCTCGCCGGCCTGCTGGAAAGGCTGCTGAATTTTGTGCGTATTGCAGAAGCCTGTCAGACGGTGGCCGAACGCGTCAGCGATCTGACACCCAGGGCGAAGCCGGGCAAGATGGCGCGCAGCCATAAGCATGTCGATAAGGGGATGCTGCTGCTCTCCTGTTTTACCGCTTTTCTGGCCACCTTCCTTACCTGCCTGTTCTGGATCGGCAGCGGCTGGGGAGATGGCGCGACCGCTCCAATGATGGCGGCCGTGCTCTGCTCTTTCTTTGCGGCAATGGATAGCCCGCTCGCACCGATGAAAATCTTCCTTAAAGGCGTGGTGGTGGCAATTGGCATAAGCATGCTTTACACCACCTTGCTGATACCGGAGGCGACCTCCTTTGAATCACTGGTGCTCTGCCTGGCGCCTGGGTTGATGGCATTAGGGCTGGTTATTGCCAACCCTTCCACCAACCTGATCGGACTGATCGTGGCGACGCAGATCCCGGGCCTGATCGGGATGAGCCATCACTTCAAACCCAATTTGCTGCTTATAGTGAATGCCTCACTCTCAACGCTAACCGGCATTGCCGCCGCGGTTATCGTGACGGCGGTTATCCGTAACAAACGTCCTGCGTGGACTGCTAAACGCGCGCTGCGCAAAGGGTTGAAGGAGCTGCTGCAGTTTATCAACGCGATAGAGCTTAACGGCGCTTCGCTGCTGATGCGTCAGCAGTTTGTCGCGCGCACGCTGGATAAGGTCAACGTTATCCTTCCTCGCAAGCGTATCGACAGTGATGCGGAACTGGCGGTGGGCGGCAATCTGATTACCGAAGCCTGGCTGGGCGCTAACTGCTATGACTTCTATGTGCGCCATCAGTCACTGCTGGCGGAACGGGATATCAGCAGTGACCGCTTGTTCGGCGAGCTGCGCCTGTTCCTCAAAAATCGTATTCGGTTATTACAGACCCAGCCGCATCAGGCGCTGCTTGAAGAGCTGAACCAGCTTATTATCGCGCTGCAAACGCTGGCGCAGCGCGATAGTCGCTTTTACGCGCCGCTGCTGTATCTGTTTAACGTGCGGCTCGCGCTGTTCCCTCTGGCCCGCTGGCCGCAGCAGGCCTGAGCCGTTGTGAATAATAAAAACAGCCGCCAGCGCGGCTGTTTTTTATTTGCATAAAGAGATGTCAGTTTCGCAATAAAGGTGAGCCAGCACAGCCCGTTATCAGGCATGCTGTGAACAATAACTATCTGGATAAGCGAGGGGCAGTGTGAAAACAATCGGCTTGATCGGCGGCATGTCATGGGAATCGACCGCGCTCTATTACCGTATCCTGAATGAGGAGGTAAAGCGCGCGCTTGGCGGCCTGCATTCCGCGCGCGTAGTGCTTTATAGCCTGGACTTTGACGAGATTGAAAAGCTACAGAGCGCAGGCCGATGGGATGAGGCTGGCGTCCTGCTGGCGCAAGCCGCGCAGGCGTTGTCGCTGGCGGGCGCAGACTTTCTGGTGCTGGCGACCAACACCATGCATAAAGTTGCCGGGCAAATCGAGCAGGCCGTCGCGATCCCGCTGCTACATATCGCCGATGCAACTGCGCAGCGGATCCATGAGATGGGGCTAAACAAAGTGGGGCTGCTGGCTACGCGCTTTACCATGGAAGAGGCCTTTTATCGCGGGCGACTGACGGAGAAATTTGGGCTGGAGGTCATTACCCCTGAGCAGGGGGATCGCGATTTTATCCATCAGGTCATCTATGAGGAGCTGTGTCAGGGGATTATCAATCCAGAATCACGGGTGCGGTTTTGCGAAATTATGGCCAGGCTTGCTGCCTAGGGTGCCGAAGGCATTATTCTCGGCTGCACCGAAATAACCATGCTGGTTACAGTGAACGATGCCAGCGTGCCGCTGTTCGACACGACGCAAATTCATGCGCAGCGCGCCGTTCAGCAGGCGCTGCAGGGAGAGTGATCCAGATCGCACTTTTTGTTAGTCGCGTAATAGTAACTAAGGTTATTATATCACCCATCGAAGGCATGTTGCCTCGCACTAACAAAAGAAGGATTTTGACCATGAAAAACGTAAAAACTCTCGCTATTGCTACCGTTGCTGCTCTTTCAATGATCTCATTTGGCAGCTTTGCTGCACAAAGCATCTCTGCGCACGGCAGCACGCTGGACAGCGCTGAAGCGCATATCGCCGCTAAAGCACAGGCTGAGGGCGCGTCAGGCTACAAAATTACCAGCGCCCGCGCCGACAACGGCGTCTACATGACCGCTGAACTCTATAAATAACGGATGGTCGTACAGGGACGTGCCAGAAAAGGCTGCCGCAAGGCAGCCTTTTTTGTTGTGCCCGTTTAACCGTCTGCGCCAGATTAATAGGGCGAGCGGGTAGGGCGCACTACAATCTCGCTGACGTCGACATCGTCAGGCTGCTCAATGGCGAAGCGCACGGCGCGTCCAATGGCGGCGGGCTGCAGGGCAATAGAACGATAATCAGCCATCAGCGCGGCAGCAGCGGGGTCGGTGATGCTGGCGGCGAGTTCGCTTTCCACCACGCCGGGATGGATACAGGTTACGCGCAGCTGTTGACTCTCCTGACGCAGGCCGTCTGAGATAGCCCGCACGGCAAACTTCGTTGCGCAGTAAACGGCGGCGGTGGGCGAAACGCTCAGCGCGCCGATAGAGGCGATATTAATGATATGGCCCGCTTCACGCGCCAGCATCGGCGGCAGCACAGCGGCGATGCCGTACAATACCCCTTTAATATTGACGTCAATCATCTGATCCCACTCATCCACCTTCAGCGAGGCCAGCGGCGACAGCGGCATAACGCCCGCATTGTTGATCATCACGTCGATCCGCCCCCATTTCGCCAGCGCGACCTCGGCAAACTGCTGCACTGAGGCACGCGAAGTGACGTCAAGTGCAGCGACGGCCACTTCCGCACCTTGCTGCTCCAGCTCCGCCGCCAGCGCCTGTAAACGATCGACGCGGCGGGCGCCTAACAGCAGAACCGCGCCGCTCGCCGCCAGCTCGCGTGCGATGCCTGCGCCAATGCCACTTGAGGCGCCGGTGATTAAGATCACTTTATTGCTCATGGTTTCGCTCCTGTTGTTAAGTTTCTGGTTATTTTGGTCCTGCTGCTTTATAAAGAGAATCCATCCATTCCTTACCTGACTGGTAACACAGGCTAACCAATGATGCTGGATAAAAACGCGCTGGAGGTATTTGTCACGCTGGCGCAAACGCGTAACTTTCGTATCGCGGCAGAGAAACTGGGCGTAACGCGGCCGGCGGTTAGCCAGGCGTTAAGGCGGCTGGAGGATCGGCTGCAGATTTCGCTGATTCGGCGCACCACGCGCAGCCTCAGCCTTACCGAGGCGGGGGAAAGGCTCTATGCCGAAGTGGCGCCGGCCATATCCCAGCTCAACCAGGCGGTAGCCGACATCAGCGCGCTGGCAGGGGAGCCACGGGGGCTGCTGCGGCTGGCCGTTTCGTCCATTGCCGAGCGCTTTATCAACGGCGAGCTGCTGGCGTCGTTTCTCAGCCGCTATCCGCAGATCGAGCTGGATATTTCAGTGACTGATGAAGAGTTCGATATCGTGGCGCAGGGCTATGACGCTGGCGTCAGGCTGGGAGAGATTATCGCGCAGGATATGATTGCGGTTCCGGTCTCACTGCGTCAGCGGCAGCTTGCCGTCGCCTCGCCCGACTATCTGGCGCGCTGCGGCACCCCGCGCCATCCCCATGAGCTGTTACAGCACTGCTGCATCGGCTGGCGACGCGAACCGGGCGTGGCCCCTTATCGCTGGGAGTTTGCGGAAGAGGGCAGGGAGTTTGATGTCGCGGTCAATGCGCGGTTGAATACCAACGATATGGGGGTGATGATCCGCACCGCCTGCGCGGGCGGCGGCATCGCATTCGGGATGGAGGAGACTTACCGGCCCTATATCGCGCGCGGCGAGCTGGTGCCGCTGCTGGTGGACTACCTGCCGACCTTTGCCGGCTTCTATCTCTATTTTCCCAGCCGAAAAAATCTGGCGCCCAAGCTCCGGGCGCTTATCGATCATATGAAGATCTGAGCCGAGCGTCAGCGAGAGGCAACGCAGGTCACCGCGACGCCCTGTTCCCCCAGCTGCGCCAGCACCTCTGCGTCCAGCCCGTTATCGGTAATCACCTGCGCCACCTGATAGCCTGACGACAGCGGGTAGGGATGAATTTGCCCGAACTTCGAGGCGTCCGTCAGCGCCCAGGTGGGGACGTTTTTCGCCAGTACCGCATCCACCACATCGCAGCGCAGCATATTGCGGCCGGTAAAGCCGGTTTCCGCCTGCCAGCCGTCAACGCCAATAAAGGCTTTATGAAAGTGTATTTGCTGAATGCAGTAGCGCGTCAGCGGCCCGACCATAGACTGGCTGCTTTTCTGTAACAGCCCGCCTGGCACAATGACGTCGCACGCCGCGTCTTTCAGCAGGTGGGCGATAAAATGGCTAACGGTAATCACCGTGACGTCGGCGCGATCGGCCAGCAAGCGCGCCAGCAGCGCATTGGTGCTGCCGCCTTCAATAAAGACCGCCTCGCCTGGCTCAATCAGGCCTGCGGCGTGGCTGGCCAGAGCCTGCTTGAGTTCGTAGCGGGTATGCATACGCATGCCGACATTATCGCTGTCCAGCGCCATAGCGGAGCCGTGGACGCGGCGCAGAAAATGGTCGCGCTCCAGCAGGTTGAGATCCTGACGGACGGTCACTTCAGAGACGCCGGTCAGCTGGGCCAGCTCAGTGACCGTAACGCTGCCGCGCGTATTAACGAGTTGAATAATCTGTTGATGACGAGCGTTCATGCGGGCCGTTTAATGGAAAAGGGTGGCGCCAGTGTAGCAGAGAGAAGCCGCGCAGGGGACGCTGCGCGGCAAGGATCAGGCCAGACCAAGCGCGCGTCGGCCGTTGACGTTGAGATCGTCGAACGTAAAGCGATCGCGCCAGTCTGTTTCATAGTTCTCCGGCGGGAAATCTGCGGGGGAGCGGCCCAGCGCCAGCGCTTCGGCAACCTCCTGCGCGCAGGCGCGGTTTTTCGCGCACATCGGCGCGGCCGGGATATACATGACGTTTCCCCAGCCCTGCTGGTTCTCTACCGGGGCGACGGAGTGGATAACATCGCAGTGCCACCATACTGAATCGCCCGCCTCCAGCGGCGGAATAGAGCAAAGGCCGTTAATCAGTAACGGATGCCACTTTTCGCTGACCGGCAAAACCTTGCCGGGCGCAACGCCGCACAGCTCGTCGTCCGGCACGTCATTAAGCAGCGGACGGAGCAGAATATAGGCCATCGCCTCCGGCACCGGCACCACATGCAGCAGCCCCTGTCCGTTCAGCATATCCGACAGCGCGGTCCAGCCCTGGAAGGTACGAAACGCAGAGCATTTGGTGGTGTCGGGCACATCATATTCATTTACCTCGGTGCGCCAGGCGGCATCCCAGGGATCATAAGCCTCTATATCACCATGGAAGACCGCGGCGAACACCTGCTGATAAGCGGGCAGCAGCCAGCGCTCCAGCGCGCCGGAATCGGTATGCGCGCCCAGCCCTTTCGACGTGGTGCCCGGCGGACGGCGGCGGATGCGGTCGGGATAGATAATGCTGACGTCAGGATCGAACCACTGCTTGCCGTGAGAAGAGAAGCGCCACAGGCGATTAAGGAACGACTGCACCTGCGCGGTGGCGTCGCTCTGGCGCGCCTGCATCTGCGCCTGCGACCAGTAGATGGGGAAAATTTCCGGGCGTGACGCCTCCAGGCTGCCGAAGAAATTATCGCCGGGACCGCGATACTGCGCGTCAAAGTCATTCAGGTCGAGATAGTCCAGCAGCGATTGATCCCATGCCAGCGCCTGCTCGCGCGGGAAGTGCTGTTTTACTACCAGGCAGCCGCGCCGTTTAATACGCGCCAGGGTTTCATTCGAAACTTCGCCTTTTGCAATAGCTTCCCGCGTAACCACCGGCCAGGCGCTATCGTAACGCTGCTCTTCAGCTTTCGCTTCGGCAATGGCGCTTTCGATACGCTGGCTGACGCGGGCGAAAAGCGCCTCTACATCGCCGATTTGCTCTCGAATCTGCTGCTTAAAGGTGCGAATCGCTACGCTAATATTGTCGGGCAACGGCGTAGCCTGAACATGTAGGGTCATTTGGGCCTCCGCAGGCTGGTAAGTGTTCTTCATTTGTAATAAATTTGTGTTTCGTTCGTAAGTTTAAGCAGCGCAGTAACGTTTAGGCAACCCCTGGTTTCGTGATCGTCTGCACAAGGCGTAAGGAAAGCTCCGAAAGCCCTGAACATTCTTATTATTAGAATTCTCATTAATCCACACTGCGGGTAAGCTTTACCCTTTGAGTGGGCATCACTGAAACAACAGCCTCAGCAAGGAGATGACAATGGCGGTAAAGATGATCGCGGTGGATATGGATGGCACCTTTCTCGACGACAACAAGGAGTACAACGTTCAGCGCTTTTTGCGGCAGTACGCGCTGTTGAAAGAGAAAGGCATTCGTTTCGTGGTCGCCAGCGGCAATCAGTACTACCAGCTGCAGCGTTACTTTCCTGAGATTAAAGATGAAATCGCATTTGTTGCCGAGAACGGTGCCTGGGTCTCAGACAGCAATGAAGAGATTTTTTGTGGCGAACTGGCGCAGTCGCGCGTGCATCAGGTGCTGGAGATCCTCGCCAAAGAGCCTGACATCAGCACCGTGGTCTGCGGTCGCAACGGCGCCTATATTCATTCATCGGTTCCGGATGAGGTGGTCAGCCTGCTGTCGAATCACTATGCCCGGCTGGAAAAACGCGACGATCTCTATGGGATCGACGACTCCATCTTTAAGTTTTCCCTGAACCTGGCGCATGAAGGGGTTGATGCGCTGATGGCGCGCCTGCACAACCAGCTGGGCGAAATCGAAAACATTATGCATCCGGTTTCCAGCGGCTATGGTTTTATCGATCTGATTATTCCGGGCTGCCACAAAGCGCACGGCATCGCGCTGCTGCAGGAAAAATGGAGTATCAGCGATTGCGAAGTGGTGGCAATTGGCGACAGCGCAAACGATCTGGAGATGCTGCGCCAGGCCTGCTTCAGCTTTGCGATGGCGAACGCCGTAGAGCCGGTACGCGCCGTGGCGCGCTATAAAACTGAGAGCAATAACGACGAGGGCGCATTAAATGTGATCGCCCGCGTGCTCTCGCGTGAGTTTCCCTTCGGCTAAACCTCTGACGGCCCCGCGTGCGACGCCTCCGGGGTCAGGATGCGCTATCTTGCCGCCGCGCTGCCTCGAGATTCTGCTCCATCTCATCCAGCGCGGCCTGATGCTCCAGCCCCCACTGATACATTCGCTCAATGGGTTCAGCGAACCTTTTGCCCAGCGGCGTCAGCGCATATTCGACCTTTGGCGGCACCACCTCAAATACCTTACGCGACACCAGTCCGCGCTGCTCCAGCTCACGCAGCGTCTGCACCAGCATTTTTTTTGAAATACCCTGCAGGCTGCGCTGCAGTTCGCCCGTGCGTGCGCGTTGCTCAGGCCAGTGATAAAGGGCGTGAAGCACCATTGTGCTCCACTTTACGGCAAACAGCTCCAGCAGACGACGCGGCGGAGAGTCGGCAAAGAACATCAGCTTTCCATCAATCCAGGCGGGCATAGCAAAATTTTCCTCATGGTTACCAAAAGGTAACTACTACCAATAGCGTTCCCGCCTGTCTATAGTGGGCCGCTTTCTTTGCCGCTCCAGGCAAACATCAGGAGGAAACTATGAAAATTAACGCACTGGTCGCGCAGCAGGCGACGCAACCGCTGGCGGCGGGTCAGATTGAACTGCGCGAGTTGCAGCCGGACGACGTTAAAATTGCCATCACCTACTGCGGCGTATGCCATTCCGATCTGCATATGGCGCGCAATGAGTGGGGCGTAAGCCGCTATCCGCTGGTGCCGGGCCATGAAATTGTCGGACGCGTCGAAGCCGCCGGTGCCAACGTAACCCGCTTCAAAGCGGGCGACATTGTTGGCGTCGGCGTTATGGTTGACTCCTGTGGGCAGTGCCATTTTTGCCAGCAGCAGGAAGAACAGTACTGTGAGGCGGGCTTTAACCCGACCTATAACGGCACCGACAAATATACCGGTAATACCACCTTCGGCGGCTACGCTCAGCATTTAATTGCCGATCAGCAGTTTGTGGTTTCCATCCCGCAGAACCTTGACCTGAAAGCAGTTGCGCCGCTGCTGTGCGCGGGCGTCACCGTCTGGTCGCCGCTGCGTCACTATAATGTGCAGCCGGGCGATAAAGTCGGCGTTATCGGACTGGGCGGTCTGGGGCATATGGCGGTTAAGCTGGCCAGCGCGCTGGGCGCAGAGGTGACGCTGTTTACCACCTCGCCGGAGAAGGGCGAGGATGCACGTCGCCTGGGCGCCAGCCACGTAGTGGTCTCGCGTGATGCACAGCAGATGGCGGCCTGTCAGACCTCGCTTGATATTATTCTCGACTGCGTTGCCGCGCCGCACGATCTCGATCCTTATCTGGCGACGTTGAAAACCAACGGACAGCTGGTTTTAGTGGGCATTCCCGATCGACCGCACCCGTCGCCGAACGTTACGCCGATGGTTTTTCGTCGTCTGAGCATTAGCGGCACCTCCATCGGCAGCATCCGCGAAACGCAGGAGATGCTCGATTTCTGCGGTCAGCACAATATTACCTCTGACGTTGAGATCATTGCTGGCGAAGAGATTGAAAGCGCCTTTGCTCGTATGCTGCAAGGCGATGTGAAATACCGCTTTGTTATCGATATGGAAAAGACGCGCTGGTAACAACAAAGGGGCTTAGGGATAAGCCCCTTGATATATAAGCATTTCAGCCTGAAATCGCCAGTTAAGCCAGGCGCTAAGCGCCTGCCTCCACCCCTTGCATATCCTCTTTTTTTTGACCATCCCCTGCTGATTACAGTGAATGCTTCACCGCGGGCGGAAGTGATCAAATTTCATCCGGCAATCGCTCAGGGTTTAAACAACCTGGCCGATATAGTGAGCAGAGAGCGGTTACAGGCGCAGATTGACTGTAATCAGCAGCGCCATGCTCTCTCTGATCGAGCAAAGATTCACTGTAATCAGTAACCCATCCGCACGTCAGACCTGTTCACTGTAACCGGTAGAGAGCATGACAACAGGGAATATCGTCGGTACAGTCTGGCTTGCGCTATGTAAAAGGGGAGGGGAAGTGGAAAAACTGTTTGTCTATGGCACCTTATGTCCGGGGCGTTCTAATGCCCATATCCTGGAAAATATCGGCGGCGACTGGCTGGCGGGATGGGTTAACGGCATTCTGCATGAATCGGGCTGGGGTGCGGCGCTGGGGTTTCCCGCCATCCAGCTGGATGCGCAGGGCGCGCCCGTGCATGGCTTTGTGTTTCAGTCAGCCAGGCTGGCGCAGCACTGGCCAATGCTGGATGAATTTGAAGCAGGTTACGATCGCGTGCCTGTTACAGTGAACACTGAAAAAGGCGATCGCGTTACCGCCTGGGTTTATCAAATCCAGCCCGCCTGAAAAGCCTGTGCCGGTAAGGAGTGCTGGCACAACAATGCATTACCTCTCGCGCTCCGCTTTAACAGCTGCCTGACGAAATATTGCCAAAATAGTGGCAATAGCGCCTCTCTCTGACTAGTTTTCTAATCGTCCTTGTTAACAATTTTTTTACGATCGCATCGCTGATGCGGCCTGTTTCTGGCTGCGCGGGCATCTTCGACCGCGCCTCACTTTCACCCCTGCGGCCAGGCGAGCGATGCCTGGCGATTTCCGGAGTCGATGATGAAAACCCCTAAAGACACGCGTTCTCTCGCTGCCTTCGCTGCTATCGGCGCATTAATGACGCCGCTCCCGGCGCTGGCGTGGGACAGCCTTACCGTGTTCGGCGACAGCCTGAGCGACAGCGGCAATATTGGCCGTTTTACCTGGGATGGCGGCCGTCATCCGCTCTATGACGAAATTCTGGCTGCGCATCTGGGGCAAGACTTACAGCGTTCAACGCTGGGCGGCAGTAACTATGCGCAGGGCGGCGCGGTATCTCGTCCCCGGCTCGACCCTCGACTTAACACCGAAGACCAGCTCGCCGGCTACCTGAGATCCACTGGAGGACGCGCCGACAGCAACGGGCTTTATATTCACTGGGTAGGCGCTAACGACGTCGCGGCCGCCGTTACTAATCCCCTTACCGCGTCCGATACCCTTGATACCAGCGCGGCAGCGGCCACGGCACAGGTAAAAACACTGCTGGACGCCGGCGCAGGCGCGGTGATAGTGCCGACCGTACCGCAGCTGGGCGAAACGCCCTATATGATCTTAACGGTGCTGCGCGCGCTGGGGCCAGCCTCCAGCGCGGCGACGGCCGCCGCCTTTCAGTCGCTTAACGCTGCCGCCACGCCTGACAGCGCTTCGCGTCAGCAGGCGGTGCGCAACGCCTTTACTCAGGCGGCGGCGCAGGTATCTGGCGTGCCCGCCGTGCGCGACGCGCTGGCGGAGCAGCTCTATAACGCCTGGCAGGCGCTTAGCACGCAGGTCTCAGCGCTGACGGCGGGCTACAATCAGCAGGAAGAGCAGGGGCTGGCGACGCTCAACGGCAATATCGTGCGCGTCGATATCGCCGGGCTGTTTAACGAGGTGATCGCCGATCCGACCCGTTACGGCCTGACCAATACTATCGGCATCGCCTGTCCGGTCGGCACCGCGGCGGATGATTGCGCCTCTGACGACCCGGGTTTTTCCAGCGCGCAGGCCTATCTGTTTGCTGACCGCCTCCATCCCAGCCCCGACGTGCAGGCTATGATGGCGGACTATATTCAGTCGATCCTCGACGCGCCTGCGCAGGTCGCGGCTCTGTCGCAGGTGCCGCAATCCCTGTCGCGCGATATGCAAAACACGCTGGACGGGCATCTGCAACAGCAGCGGCATCAGGCGAACAGCGCGGGGGATCTTTCGGTGTTCGGCGGCTATGCCGGCCAGCATGTTGACTATAAAGGGGACGCCTGGTACAACGGCGACGCGACTACCGCCAGCTTCACGCTGGGCCTGGGCTATCAAATCACCGACAGCTGGCAGACTGGTGTGCTTTTTTCGAATACCAACCAGCGGCAGTCGCCTTCCTCGCGCTATGACTACCGCCTGCGCGGCAATCTGGTGGCGCTTTACAGCCAGCTGGAGCTGGGCGATCGGGCGTGGATCAACGCCGATCTTCACTATGCCGACCTGGATTTTGACGATATCGAGCGCGACATAAAAATTGGCCCGGCAACCCGCAACGAGCAGGGCAATACCGGCGGCAAGCTGCTGGGAATGCGCGTGCAGACCGGCTGGGATCTGCCGCTGAGCGCGCATCTCACTACCGGTCCGGTGGCAAGCTATGCGCTCGACTATGGCCGCATTGGCGGCTACCGCGAGGAGGGCAACAGCAGCACCTCGATGCGCTACGGCGATCAGACCAGCCACTCGCAAATTGGCGCGGTGGGCTGGCGCATTGACAGCCATCAGTGGCCGGTCAATCCCTGGGCGCAGGTGAGTTACAACCATCAGTTTGGCGATACCGACTCTACCGTTACCGCTGGTTTGAAGTCGACCCGCACCGCCTTCAGCCGCACCACGGGGGCGCGCGACAGCAACTGGCTGGATGCCGCCGTCGGCGCCAACGTACCGCTGGGGGAAACGGTTAACGCCTTCGCTGGCGTATCCGCCATAGGCGGCAACCGCGATGCGCATCAGGTCAGCTGGAATATTGGCGTAAACGCGACCTTTTAACTGACGCGGGCCAGTCTTGCCAGCTGGCCCGGTTTAAATGGGAGCTACGAAAACGCCAACTTCCTTCGGGAACTGGCTGAAAGCCTGCCCCGCATACTGCCGGAAGGAGGGCCGGACAAAGCTGCACTTTTGCAGCGCCTGGCTAACGAAGAACTGGCCCAGGCAGAGTATGAAGATCAGGTTCGCGCTAAAGTGACCGTCGCCCGTGCTGACGCGCGTCCGGGCATGACCACGGAACAACTCCGCCAGCGCCTGCATGGCCGTTATCAGGAACTGCGCGATGCCGTATGACGTGGAATGGAAGCAGGGAGTCATCGAGGATGTAACGTTTACATAAACAGACGCTTTTTAGGTGCATCTGTGGGAGCCGTGAGGCTCAACCATGAATCTGACAGTACGGGCGAAACCCGACAGGACTTAAAAATACCCACCGTTTCCGATGGGGAGCTCCCTCTTGCGCTCTCCTGTTCCGACCCTGCCGTTTAACGGATACCTGTTCCGCCTTCTCCCTTGCGGGAAGTGTGGCGCTTTCTCATAGCTCACGCACTGGTATCTCGGCTCGGTGTAGGTCGTTCGCTCCAGGCTGGGCTGTAAGCAAGAACTCCCCGTTCAGCTCAACAACTGCGCTTTATCCGGTAACTGTTCACTTGAGTCCAACCTGGAAAAGCACGGTGAAACGCCACTGGCAGCAGCCACTGGTAACTGGAGATCGCAATAACGTAAGAGTGAAAAAGTAACTTTTTCGCTTGAAGAAGCCAGTTTGAAGCAGCTAAGCTGACTGTACTGTTTTGGTGACTGTTCCCGCGAAGATCCGTTACCGCCCTGTCTCGGCGAGTTTGCCGCTCGACGAACCCGAACTAACCCGCCTTCCGGCGGGTTTTTTCGTTTACAGAGCAAGAGATTACGCGCAGCGGTAAATGATCTCAAGAGGGTCTTTTTAAGATCCTCTAGAAAATGGGATCACCAGCGTAGTTCGGAGGTCGGAAGATACACAACCGAAGAAACCATATCAGCGACATCATAATTAACCTGCATACTCATCGAAACATGCCGCCCGCTAACAGTAAAAATATCTGTCCAACCGAAAGCCCGCTTCATAATTACTTCTGGAGGCGAGCTTCGCTCAGGCTCTCCCAAAGTTTCATGGACCCAGCTCCGCGACATAGCGCTTTTAAGTGGTGTTGGTAGTTCATTAGGAAAGACCCAATTATTAGCACTATCGTGTTGAATACTTAGAATAACAGACCATAACCGGCGTCCTTCTCTCTTAAACGTTAGGTGAACCCCTTCTTTTGCCATATCCAATGTTAAATCAGGGTCTCCCGGATACCCCGTAGGTTTTGTTTTGTAAGGAATTAGCCCTTCATCAAACAATTCTTGATAGGTTCTACCTATCCCGCTAATTAAAGCGTCTACATTTACTGTCATTTGTACAGCCCCATATCACTATTCAGCTTATGCATTTTCACTCTGGCCGCCTCTATTTGGGCCTCTGTCGCGCCATGCTCTTTCAATGCCGGTTTGATGGTATCCAAATTACGATCCAATGCAGCCCTCAGGTTGCGCGAGTCCAATTCGATTTGTACTGGTTTATTACGCCCGCCGTATGTCTCGCTGATCTTCTGGTGAACTTCTTTTGGTATGACTATTGCGGCAACATCTTCAGCCATTCGATCTAACTGTTTAGCATCGAGTTTCGGATACTGTTGTTTCAAATAAGCCCTAACAGCAGCAGCTGATGGCATATGGTCAGCCTCATATTTACCCTGACGAGACCGGCGCTTAAAGTCGCTGTACAGCTCCACTTCCAGAAACTCCACCGGTGACTTGCTCAGGTAGATATAAATCGGCGGCAGGTCCGGCATTGGCAGGATCAGAATATAATCCGCAAAATGCTTCTCCTCCGGGGCTGGGGTGGTGGTGGCCGTGATGCCGGTATTGTCCGGCAGCGGGTCCACAATCACTGGATTCGGCAGCACCGGACGCGCCTGATTGCCGGTGTCTGACGGCGTGTTAACGCCGGAATGGTCCGGGGTCCAGACGATGGTGATGCGCGGCTCTTCCTCGGTGGTAAACGTGTACGCCTGATAACGGCTGTCCCACTCCATTTTGCGCACCCGCACCATATCCTTGCCCGGTGGCGTATGCCAGCCACGTGGTATGGGGTTGCCTTTACCGTCATTTTCCCAGGTAAAACGCACCCGGGTAGGCGCTTCGCGCATCTGCTCGGCCCGCATCCGGTCGATAAAATCCTGTTCACCGTCGTTGAGTCGGCCAGGCATCATACCGATTAGCAATCCGGCAATGGATACCCCGGCACCGGCAGCTGCAACCTCACCAAAGCCAGCAGCGGCACGCACCGCCCATGTGCCATAGGTCAGGCCGCGACCGGCGAGAGGCTCCAGCACGCTCGCTCCGGCAGTCGCCGTCTGCGCCCGGGCGGCGGCAGCGGCTGTTGCTACCGCCGCCTGATAGTCCATTTCCTCATGATTACCGTTCCACCATTTCCACAGGGCACTACGCTTCTTCGGCTTCGGAACATCTTCCGGCGCGGTGGGCTTCTTCTTTTTGCTCGTCTGAGCGTGCTGTGGTGCATCGACATCCGTGGCCGGATCTTCAGCCGGAGCAGCCAGGAAGAAACACATCTCTGCAAAATTGCTTTGTGGCTCGCGTTGGTCGCCTGCATCGTTGCAACCCTCACCCCGCAGGCAGGATTTCGCAAACACCCGGTTACACTCCCGCGCCTCGGCCAGCCGCTTTTCTTCCGCTTCCCGCTCAGCATTACGCTGCGCCAGAAAGGCGGCCTGTTTCTCCGCCGCTATCTGTTCCGGCGACGGCCCCGGCCCCATCCACTGCCCCAGCGGGGCAATAATCCGGTTTGAACCAGGAGGACAACCACAGCGAACCTCACACCGATCCACGGCAACAGGCACAGTCATAATTGACCAGCGGGATTCTCCCTCAATGACAACACCGGGCTGTCCACACTTGGGACAGGGAGAGGTTTTATCTCCCCGGCGGATCACGCAAAACCCGTGTACGTTATATTGGCTGAGAGAAATGGATGAAATCAGCCTTGCACCGGTGGTGGTTTTGTCGCAGGAAAGCGCCTTCCCCCTTCCGTGTATATCCGGTCGGTATCCCATTGTTTACGCTCCGGGCATCGCCAGAAAATCTTCCGGCATAGGTACACCGTCCCTTCCGGTGAGCATACAACCGCTCTGCGGGGTGCTGATAATTTCATCACCGTTATCGAGCAGACTGTTAACCAAAGCAATACCCCGCCCGTCATGGGTGTACTGGCTCCCAGCACAGGTGACAATCCGGGCTTGCGTGCCATCAGGATACGTCACGGTGCAGCCTTCAGTCAGCACGCTGACCCACAACCCGTTTTCCAGCCGGATTTTATGCCCTTCCTCAGGGTTCGGATTGAACTCATCGCCGGTACCACCGCGCCGGGTCTGACAGCCCGCCACCGCCAGTCGGTAAATGGCCGTCACCGGATGCGCACGGCAGAATGCCTCCTGCTCCTCAATCAACGCGCGTGCTTCATCGCTCATCGCAGCCAGTTGTTCAGGAGTAAAAGGCGATTGATCCATTCCGGCCAGAATCTCCGGGGTCAGTTCATTGGTGTACTGCTTCTCCATGCTAATTCCTTGTACTTTAAATGGTTAAAATCACGCCATCATACTCATAATCCTGACTTAACCAAAACTCAGCCGCTTGAAAAAACACCACAAAGACCACATCTATAAAATGGGTAAAAGTGCCTGAAAAATATCGATGAAAAGGAAAGCAGAATGGCCTTAGTACAGAAAAAAACGCTGAATGAACTGGCAACAAACGCCAGCGATGACTTCTTCGGTCAGCGATTTTCAGCCGGAGATGAAGTTCCACACTCGGGGATTTACAAATGCACGAAATGTAATCGTGAAGTGACGGTAAATGCCCACTCCAGAGACAATACATTTCCTCCACATTACCCGGAAAGCTCGTGTAAATCACCGACGTGGAAACCCTATGTCATTGCAGATACAAAAGCGGAATGGTGAAGGAGCTAATACATAAACTATTAGCAACTCATCCCCGCACAGGACTGGTATTTTCGTCATTTTACCGACCAGTCTGATTATCCGGTGATCGTTTAACCGCTTGCTGCATGGGCACTGACCGAGGAAGGAAGCATTATCGGCCTTGTGACGATATACGATCCGAAAGAAGGCAAAGCAAAACTGGTAACATCACTGCCGATAAAAGTGAACTATCTCCTTAACGTAAGTTTCGTTATATTGGCCCTCAGACCCCGTAAAAGCAGCACGCGGATGAATAAGAGAACAGAAAAGGAAGGCGTCGCGTTTAATTAAACCGGGGTTATTAAGCGAAGCGCGATCTGTTTCGCTTATCGCGCGTATAAAAATATGCGCCAGGCTTCGCAACCCGGCGCACTCATTAGCGGTTTGGTCCTGACTGTAGAGCGTGTTTAGGCTACGGACAGCCTGTCATGCCGGTTAACTGTCAGGAACCCCGGCGGCTGTTCTGGCCGCCTTTTTTACCCGCTTCGGACGCTTTTTCACGGTCGTTTTTAAAATTACCGCCGCTGTGCTGTCCGCCTTTACGACCAGCTTCTGACGCTCTTTCACGATCTTCAGCAAAGTTACCTGATCCGCCTCGATGTTGAGCCATAATGGGTCCTCTTCATGAGTTGAAAATAACACAGCAGAGGTGAAAAGCTGTGCGCGTCTTACCTTTTAAAGGTTAGAACCTCTGTTTCAATGCGCAAGCGCTACGGCAAGCGAGTATATTTCGCGGCACGGGACAGATATTTTTCCGGTGAGGGGAAGCGGCTGGAAATAAAAGAAAATACAGGTGAAATTGTATAAATATAATAACGGTGTACAGGTTCAGGCTAACGTAAAAAAATAAAAATAGTCTGCCGCTGCCTGGGATTCAGGCTATTGCTGGCGAGATGGCCGCGCCACAGCGCGGTCCGGTAAAACGATCATTCGGCGGGCAGCCAGCGCGTCCGGGTCGCTTCGTCGTCATACTTGAGCGGCGAGGGCAGGGCGATCAGCTCAATCAGTACGCCGAACGGCGTCAGGCAAAACCAGGTCTGATTGCCCGGCCCCGCCTCCTGCGCAAAACAGTCGCTCGGGCCGTCATAAAAGCGCGCGCCGTGCGCCTTGAGCTTTTCCGCCGTCGCATTGATATCGTCAACCAGGATCGAGAAATGGTTAACACCCGCCTGGCCAATATTTGCCAGATCGTCGGCGATACCGGGATCCAGCTGAAACAGCTCAATATTACAGCCGTTGCCAAGGCGCAGCATCGACAGCCCGACCACGCTCAGCTGCGGCGGAAAGCCGTTCACCGGGCGCATCTGAGCGCCGCCGATACGCTGTTCGCTCTTTTGCCAGGGCACGATGCGGTAGAGAATGGACGCGTCGAGCGCGTCGATAAAAAAGTTTTCCGCCTGCTCAATATTGCTGACGGTGATACCGATATGCTCAATGCCTCTGATCGCCATCAGGCTTCTCCCTCGGTTTTCTGACTATGTTGATGACAGGTCAATGCCTGCGCGGCGCAGATTAAGGCCAGGTGGCTGAGACCCTGCGGCAGGTTGCCGCGCCACTCGTTGCTGCGCACGTCAAACATCTCATTAAATATTTCAACGTTGCCGCTGTCGCACAGCGTCTCGAGGATCTCCTCCATGCAGGCGCGCGCCTTTTCAGGCTCGCCGATCGAGGCCCAGGCTTCCGCCAGCCAGAAGGAGCAGGCGATAAAGGTGCTCTCTTCTTCTTCCACGCCGCTGTAGCGATAGAGCATGGCGCGCCCCTGGCCCAGCTCGCGCTGGATTGCGGCGTAGGTGGAACGCATACGCGCCGGGTTTACCGCATTGCCGTAGTGGTGCACCAGCGCCAGCGACGCGTCGAGCCGATCTTCGCTGCCGACGTAAAACAGGTAGGCCTGCTTGCTCTCCGACCAGCAGTGCGCCTCTACCCAGTCGCGAATGCGGTCGCGCTCGCGCTCCCAGCGCTCCATCCAGGTTGGCTCGATATGGCGCGCCTTCGCCATGGCGACCGCGCGATCCAGCGCCAGCCAGCACGCCATTTTCGAATGGGTATAGTGCTGCTCGTCGTGAAGCTCCCAGATACCGGAATCTTTTAGCCGCCAGCGGTCGGCGCAGTGGTTAGCCAGCTGCCCCAGCAGGCGCGAGGTGCCGAGATCCAGTACGTGGCCTGCTTCGATAAAGAGCTGTGCCGTGGTGAGCATATCGCCATACATGCTGAGCTGCCGCTGGTCGCGGGCGTTGTTGCCGACGCGCACCGGCCGCGAATCTTTGTAGCCGCGCAGGGTCGGATAGCGCTCGGGCGGCACGATATCCCCTTCCAGCGTATAGCAGGTGCGCAGCTCAATGCCGTGGCGCAGGATAGTCTGCGACAGCCAGGAGAAGGCCGCTTTGCAGTCTTCCAGCGCGCCGAGGTAGACGAAAGCTTTAATAATCAGGCAGGCGTCGCGCACCCAGGCGTAGCGGTAGTCGTAATTTTTCTCGCCGCCGATGCCTTCCGGCAGCGAGGTGGTGGCCGCCGCGGCCAGCGCGCCGGTAGGGGAGTACCAGAGAAACTTCAGCGACAGGGCCGAGCGTTTGACGTGGACTTTATACTCGCCCTCATAGCTCAGGCTTTGCGTCCAGTCCTGCCAGGCGGTATGGCTGGTTTCAATGCGGGTATCGATAGCCTCGAGATCCGGCACCGCCAGCGGCTCGCGCTGGGTAATCAGCAGCGCCACCAGCGAACGGGAATCCTGCTGCGCGGTCAGTTCGGCAATCACCTGCTCGTCATCCATATGGGTAATCGCTACGTCGTCGCTGGTGCGCAGCATCGCCATAATATCGCCGATATGAAAAACATTGCCCTGCGTGGTATTGGCCATCCACGGCGAACGCGTCTCCCCCACGGTACCAAAGCGCAGATGGAGTTTAAGCTTAACGCTGCCGCGCACGCCCTCCACGCGACGCGCCAGCTCGCTCCACGGCAGGCGGCCCGCCAGGGTGCTGTTCAGCGACTCCGTCAGGCGCACTTCGCCTTGCTCGGTGGTAAAGCAGGTTTCCAGCACGTTGCTCTCTTCGCGATAGCGTCGCTGCATGCGATAGGGTTCAACAGGCGTAAGCGCGAAAAAGCCGCCGATGTCTGGATCGAGCAAACGATCGAACAGCGGCGGCGAATCAAGATTGGGCGCACACCACCAGTCGATGGCGCCGTCGGGGGCAATCAGCGCGACCGAGCGTCCTTCGCCAATCGCTGCGTAGTCGCCGAGGCCAGCAAAACCCTCCTCGCGCACGGGCGAGGCGTAATCACCGTTTTTCATCAGAAGCATCCTTGTCTGAAACGCATTCTCTACAGACGAAAAAACTGGCCGCACAGGGCGGCCAGTTGGACAGATAGCAGGGAAGTTACAGCGTGCCGGTGCCGCCGTCGGAGCACCATACCTGACCAGAGGTATAGCTGCTTTCGACCGAGGCGAGCGTCACGTAGAGCGGCGCGATCTCTACCGGCTGGCCGGGACGACCCAGCGGCGCGCTGGCACCAAACTCTTTTACTTTTTCCTGCGGCTGGCCGCCGGAAACCTGCAGCGGCGTCCAGTATGGGCCCGGCGCGACCGCATTCACGCGGATGCCTTCTTTGCCCAGCTGCTGCGCCATCGTCTTGGTAAAGGCGACGATACACGCTTTGGTTTGCGCATAGTCGAGCAGGATCTCGCTCGGCTGATAGGCCTGCACGGATGAGGTGTTGATAATGGAGGCGCCGCGCGGCAGGTAGTCAACCGCCGCTTTGGTGATCCAGAACATCGCATAGACGTTGGTTTTAAAGGTGGCG